>DASQNG010000021.1:0-12350 GCA_035645095.1 Gaiellaceae bacterium
GACGGGACGAGCGTGCCGCGCTCCCAGTCCGGAAGAGCGCCGGTGGCGTCCGTGCCCAGTGCCGAAGCGGTAGCGGAGCTCCGCCGTCCCGATCACCGCTTGGTGCATCCCGCGGAGCACTTTCGGGATCGAGTCCGCGCCCGCCTTAGTGTCTGAGACGGCGTCGATGCTCAGATCGAGCGTCTTCAGTGCCTCCTTGAAGAGCTGCTCTGCCGTCCACTTCTTGTTCCGTGCCACGCCTGCGTCTTCGAGGAGCAGCGCGCAGACCGCCTCCACGAGTTCCTTGCTCGATCCGATCACGAGTTCGGGATCGGCGGCCACGTTCTCGAAGATCCCGCGCTCGTAGCCGCGGAAGGCTTCCGGGTCGTCGAGGCTGTCCTTGTCGACTCCGAGGAAGAGCGCCTCACCCCGGGCCACCAGAGTCTCGCTATCCGCCGGAGCAAAACCGACGCCGGCGTCCGCACCCTCCCGATCGTCCCCTGTCTTGTCCCCGAATTCGAGTCGTGGTTGGGCCACCTCGCGTCTAGGGGCATCACGTCCCCGCAAGCCCACCTGCTCGCCACAGCAACCGGCTCCGGCTTCAAACCCACCTTCGTCTGGCGGCTCGTCAAGCGCGCAGGAGAACGCGCCGACGTCCGACCCGTCGCCTGCTCCTGCGGCTCCCGGCTCCGTACCCGCCACGAACGCAGCTGCCCGCGCACCACCAGCGGCGAGAACGTGTCCGCGATCACGCCGCACACCCTCCGACGAACCTTCGGCTCCTACCTCTTGAACAAGGGGCTCCGGCTCGAGGTCGTCAGCAAGCTCCTCGGCCACTCCAGCACTGTGGTCACCGAACGAGCCTACGCAGAACTCCTCGGCACCACGATCCGCGACGAACTTCTCGCCGTGCTCGACGACTTCGCCTGAGGCCGTACGCCGGCACCAGCTCGACGCCTCGGCCTACGCGCCGTCGCGGGGCAACGACCGGCTGCGAGCCCGGCGCCGGTCGCACCGTTCCGAAGACGGACGCCCCTCGGCCGTCATCACGGTGCTGGTCTCAACGACTGGCTCCAGTTAATAGAACGCTCGCACCCTTCGGCAAGAATGGCTTGAATAAAGGGCGGAACCGGCGTTTTGTCGTATAGAACCGCTGCTCTATCCACTGAGCTACGGGGGCAGACGGGGGATTTGCAGGGATTTTTCTTCTGCCGGCCCCGGATCGTAGCGTACGACTCAGCCACGTGAGCGGACGGTGGCTGCGTGGTGCAGCCGCGGGGGCGAGGCGCCCACTGCTCTCCTCGGAGGCGCCGGCCGCGTTCTGGCTGTCGGAGGCGCTGAAGCCGCGCCCGACGATCAGGCGACGGCTGCGATGCTCCGGCGCGGCTTCAGCGAGCTGCCGCGTTGCAGGCTCGGCTCGACGTCTGCCGCCGGGCCAGGACGGCCGATGAGGTAGCCCTGGATCGTGTCGCAGTCGAGCAGCTCGAGCTTGGCGCGGACGCTCGGCGTCTCGACGCCTTCGGCGACGACCTCGAGGCCGAGGTCGTGGCCGAGCGCGATGATCGAGCGGACGATCGACACGTGCCCGGGTTGGGTGTCGAGGTCGGCCACGAAGGAGCGGTCGATCTTGATCTGGCTGATCGGGAGCCGCGACAGATGGGCGAGCGAGGTGTAGCCGATCCCGAAGTCGTCGATCGCGATCCGGATGCCGAGAGCGTTGAGCTGACGGATGATCTCCTCTGCGCGTTGCGGGTCGGAGGCGATCGCGCTCTCGGTGATCTCCAGCGTGATCCGGTCGCTCGGCATGCGCCACCTCCGGATGAGGTTCTCGAGCTGGGTCGGCAGCGTGACGTCGTGCAGGTTGCGCATCGAGAGGTTCACGGCGATCTCGACGTCGATCCCGGCGACGCGCCAGCGGCCCGCCTGGGCGAGTGCGGTGTCGAGGACGAACGCCGTGAGGGGCTCGATGAGCGCCGTGCGCTCGGCGGCGGGGACGAAGTCCCCCGGCGGTACGAGGCCGCGTGTCGGGTGGTCCCAGCGGACGAGCGCCTCCACCCTGGTGACGAGCTTGGTCTGCAGGGCGAGTTGCGGCTGGTAGTCGAGGCGGAGCTCGCGCGACCTGATCGCGCGTGGGATCTCGGCCAGGAGAACGAGCGCTCCTGCTTCGTCCTGCGGGGCCTGAGCGCCGAAGCGGGCATGGGTGATGCCCTTCTGCTTCGCGTCGTACATGGCGGTGTCCGCGCGCTGGAGGAGCAGCTCCGCGTCGGCGCCGTCGCTCGGGCAGCTGGCGGAGCCGATGTTCGCCTCGACGTGGATGGGGACGCCCTGGAGCTCGACCGGCTCCTGGAGAGCCGCGACGATGCGGGCCACGGTGACGGAGAGCGCGTCGTTGTCGCTGTCGCCGCAGCGCGTGATGATCATCCCGAACTCGTCGCCGCCGAGGCGTGCGACGGTGTCGGTCTCGCGCGTGGCCTGTTGCAGCCGGAGGGCGATCGAGCGGAGCACCATGTCGCCGCGGGGATGCCCGAAGCTGTCGTTGATCTGCTTGAAGCGGCTGAGGTCGATCATGAGGACGGTGAAGGGCGCGTCGCTTTCGCGATGCGACTCGAGCGCGGCATCGAGCCGCTCGCCGAAGTGCGGGCGGTTCGGCAGACCGGTCAGGGAGTCGTGCAGTGCCTGGTGCCGGTTCGTCTCCGCGAGCGCGAGCAGCTGTGCCTGCGCCTGCCTGTAGGCCGTGACGTCCCGGCAGGTGCCCTGGATGCCGACCGGACGCCCGTGTTCTTCGATCACCCGGCTCGAGATGTGCATCACGACGAGCGTGCCGTCGCGGGCGATGAACTCCTGCTCGAAGGACGTCGCGCTCACCTCTCCGGAGAGCTTCCGCTCGCCTTCGCGGCGTGCGGTCGCGTACCCCTCGTCCGTCAGATAGTCGCGGAGGCTCGTGCCGATCAGCTCTTCCTCGGTGTAGCCGAGCGTTCGCTGGAACGCGGCGTTCGTCTCGGTGATGATGTTGTCGAGCGTCACGGTCGCGATCGGCTCGCTCGCGTTCTCGAAGAGGTCGCGGTAGCGATACTCGCTGTCGCGGAGCGCCTCGTCGGCTCGCAGCCGTCCGATCGCGATCCGAACGGCGTCGAGTCCGACCGCTGCCAGTTCGACGTCCCCGCGCGGTGGCTTGCACGGTGTCGGATAGGTCAACGCGAGCGTCCCGACGAGTGAGCCGTCGCCGGCCCGGATGTCGCCTGCCCAGTTCGGCGCACGCTGCGCATCGCCGCCGACCGCAGCCTCGTGCGGAGTGACCACGGTCGCGGTGGCGGCGCTTGCTCCCTCGACCAGCAATCGGTTCAGCAGGTCGAGGAGCTCCGGCACGGGCCGCCCTGCCGCGACGAGCGCCAGCAGCTTCGCCTGTGCGGTGACCAGCAACTCGGAGCGCTTCCGCTCGGTGATGTCGCGCGAAAGGGAGGAAACACCGACCATCGTGCCCCCGGAGTCCGTGATCGGCGACGCCGTGGTCTCGACGTGCACGACCTGTCCGTTCTTGTGTCGGCGCGTCGTCTCGAACGGGTCGAGACGGCCCTCTAGCCGGAGGTGCTCGGTGATCTCCTCCAGCTCGCCCGCGCGCTCGGACGGGACGAGCTTCTGCATCGGGCGGCCGATCATCTCGTCTGCGGTGTACCCGAAGATGCGTTCCGCACTCCCGTTCCAGCTCGTGACCGTTCCGTCCATGGACCGACCGACGATCGCGTCGAAGGACGAACCGACGATTGCTTTCGCCTGGGCCGCGAACCTCTCCCCTCGCACCCGCTCGCTGAGGTCGCGGATGAAGGCCGTGAAGACCGGCGGCCCCGGCTGTGCCAGGCGGACGATGCTCAGCTCGATCGGGAACTCGGTGCCGTCGGCGCGAACGGCCGGCAGCTCCAGCCGCTTCCCCAGCACCTGAGCCTCACCCGACGCCAGATACCGCTGAAAACCGTGCTCGTGGGCTGCGCGCAGCGCCGGCGGCACGATTAGGTCGACCATCCGCCGCCCGACCACTTCCTCGCGTCGGTAGCCGAAGACCTGCTCGGCCGAGTGGTTGAACTCGACCACCGCGCCGGCGGCGTCGACGGTGACGATCGCGTCGAGGGCGGCATCGTGGACCGCCTGTTGCCGCGAACGGCTCAGGCGGTCAGCGCTTTTTGTACTTTTCAGCACCAAGTCAGCGTAGCGGCCGGACTTGTTATCCACATCCCCCCAAGGCGCATTCATGGCCGCTACCTCGTCGAGCTCAGGGCGCGCTCGACCGGCCCGAAGCCGCCGCCGGCCGTGGACTCGGGATCGGCGGTCTGCACCCGGTTGCGGCCGAGCTGCTTCGCGAGATACAACGCGCCGTCTGCGTCCTTGAGGATCTCGCTGACCGACTTCGTGTGTCCTTGATCCAGGACGGCCAGCCCGATGCTGACCGTGAGCACGCCCCGGGAGCTCTGTGCGTGCGGGGTGGCGAGCTGCTCCACGCCGCGTCGCATGCGTTCTGCCGCGATCGCCGCCTTCGCCGCGGATTGTTCCGGCAGGATGCAGGCGAACTCCTCGCCGCCGTAGCGGAAGATGGCGTCGCCGCCGCGAGCCTCGGCCTTCAGCACGCCGGCGACCGACGCGAGGGCCTCGTCGCCTGCCTGGTGGCCGTAGGTGTCGTTGTAGGACTTGAAGTGGTCGACGTCGACCATCGCGATGCAGTACCGGTGCCCGTAGCGCGTGGCTCGCGCCTGCAGCAGAGCGAGATCCTCCTCCAGCGCCCTGCGGTTGCCGAGGCCGGTCAGGGAGTCCCGTAGGGAGAGCTCGGTGAGGTCGTCGTTCAGGCAGACGAGCTCGGAACGTTGTTCCGCGAGCTGGCGATGGAGCGACGTGACCCGCTCGGCGGCGATCAGGCGCAGCTGGAGGTCGTCCGGGTTCAGGGGCTTGACCAGGTAGTCGTCGGCGCCGGAGCTCATGCCCTCGACGGCGTGGGCAGGCGCTCCCTGTCCGGTGACCAGGATGAAGTAGGTGTAGTTGTCGGCGGCGTGCCCGCGGATGTTGCGGCAGAGCTCGAGCCCGTCCAGGCCGGGCATCATCCAGTCGCTGATGACGACGTCGGGCGGGCGGGAGCGGAACGCCTCCCAGGCCTCGGCGCCGTCGCCCACCGCTTCACACTCGTGGCCGAGCCGGCGCAGCGACGTCTCGGCGAGCAGACGTGAGAGGGGATCGTCGTCGGCGACCAGCACTCTCATGTCGCGACCGGTGAGCCGAGGTCCGAGAGAACGAGCCCGAGCTCCGCCTCGACTGCACGAAGCTGCGCTGCGCCCTCCACCAGATCCCCGTTCGCGCTGTCGCTCGCGAGGGCGGAACACAGGCGCGCCAGGTCCGTCGCACCGATGTTGGCGCTGGCTCCGCTCAGGGTGTGGGCCGAGCGGGACACGGTCGCGGCATCGGCGTCCGCGAGCGCCAGCTGCAGCGCCGCCACCTGGGCGTCGGCTTCGGTCGAGAACAGCGCGGCCAGCTGCCCCAGCAGGTCTTCGCCGGTGGCCTCCCCGAGCCGCTCGAGGCGCTCCACGATCTGTGGGTCCCGCACCTGCCGGCCGGCGCCTGCGTCGGCAGCGAGCGGCTCCGGCGAGCCGGCGGCGGGCGTGGAGGCCGAGCCGGTCGGAATCCAGCGCTCGAGAACGGCGGCCAGCGCCTTCAGGCCGAGGGGCTTCGTCAGGTAGTCGTCCATGCCCGCGGTGAGGCAGCGCTGCTCGTCGGACACCAGGGCCGAGGCGGTCAGTGCGATGATCGGCGGCGCGTCCTCTCCTCCGCGCAGGCACCGGATCTTCGCCGCCGCCGTGTAGCCGTCGACGACGGGCATCTGGCAGTCCATCAGGATCGCCTCGTAGCGGGTCAGGGTCGCAGCCTCGATCGCATGGGCTCCGTCGGGTGCGAGGTCGACGCGATAGCCGAGGCTCTCGAGCATCGCCTGCGCGACTCGCTGGTTGACCGGATTGTCCTCGGCCAGCAGGATGAGGCCGGCCGATCCGTCTTGGGCCGAGCGGGGGCGAGCGACCGGCTCGCTCTCGACGATCTCGGCCGGCGGCGCCGCGCCCGCGCCGACGCGCGCTCTCTGCTCGGCCGCCGCCCGAGGGGTGTCGCGCGAGGGGCCGTCGTCCCGCTGCGGGAGCCCGGCACGGAAGGGAACGGTGAGCCAGAAGGTACTTCCCCGCCCGACCTCGCTGGCGACACCGCAGTCGCCTCCCATGAGCGCGGCCAGCTGACTGCTGATCGCGAGCCCGAGCCCTGTGCCGCCGTACTTGCGGGAGGTGGAGGTGTCCGCCTGGACGAACGGGTGGAAGATCGTCGCCAGCTTGTCGGAGGGGATCCCTACGCCCGTGTCGGTGATCTCGAAGCGCACGACCGAGTCCGTGTCGGCATCCTCGGGCCCGATGAGCCTGATCGTGACCTCGCCGGTCTCGGTGAACTTGATCGCGTTGCCGACCAGGTTGATCAGGATCTGGCGCACCCGACCGGAGTCGCCGCAGACGGTCGCCGGAGCCGAGTGGGCGACGTCCGTCGTCAGCACGATGCCCTTCGTGGCCGCCGATGCAGCCAGGAGGTCCACGACACCGTTCACCGTCGCCAGCAGGTCGAACTCGACGTCGTCGATCTGGAGCATCCCCGCCTCGACCTTTGAGAAGTCGAGGATGTCGTTCAGCACGGTCAGGAGCGCCTCGCCCGAGTCGCGGACGGTCTGGGCGTACGCGCGCTGACGCGGGTCGAGCTCGGTTTGGAGCAGCAGCTCCGTCATGCCGATCACGCCGTTCATCGGGGTCCGGATCTCGTGGCTCATGTTGGCGAGGAAGTTCGACTTGAGCCGGGAGGCCTCGTTGGCCTTGTCCCGTGCGTCCGCCATGGCCGCCTCCGCGCCTACCTCTGCCGTGATGTCGGCGAGGGTGCCGACCCAGCCGGCGATCCCGCCCTGCGCGTCGCGCATCGACCGCGAGGTGATGATCGCGAACCGCGCCGCCGCCGTGTGCTGCCGGAGCTCGAAGCGATGGCAGAGCTCCGACCAGTTCTCGTTGCCCGCGGGAAGCTCGGCGCGCAGCCGTGCTCGCTCCTCCGGGTCGATCATCGCGTCCCAGGTTTGCCCGACCGCCGACTCGGCCGGAATCCCCGTGATCTCGCTCCAGCGCGGGTTCGTGTAGCTGTAGCGGTTGTCCGCGTCGGTCTGGAAGATGCCGATCGGTGCCGCGTCGGCGATCAGGCGCAGCTGGTCGGCGGCCGTCTTGACCTCCAGGGCATCCGAGGCGAGCGACTCCGCCTGGGTGAAGAGCGCCGCGAAGGCGGAGACCTTGGCTCGTAGCTCGTCCGGCGGGAACGGGGTGACCATGAAGTCGGACGCGCCCTGGGCGTACACGTCGCGGTCGATGTCGTCCTTGCGGTGCGCGGTCACGAAGATGATCGGCGTCAGCGCCGACTCCCGCCGCTGACGGATGCAGGCGGCGGTCTCGAACCCGTCCATGTCCGGCATCTGCACGTCGAGCAGGATCACCGCGAAGTTCTGACTCATGAGGCAGCGCAGGGCTGCCCGGCCCGAGTCGGCCTCGACGATCGAGTACCCGAGCGGCTCCAGGATCGCCTTCATGCCCAGCCGCTTGCCGGGGTTGTCGTCGACGATCAGGACGGAGGCGAGGGCCGTCATCGTGCGGCGGGGGAGGCAGCCGGGAGCCAGGGCCCGATCGCCGCGAGCAGCTCGTCGGTGTCGACCGGCTTCGGCACGTAATCGTTCGCTCCCGCGGCCATGCACCGCTCGCGCTCGCCTCCCACGACCTTGCCGGTCACGGCGAGGATCGGGAGCGCCTCGAAGCGCTCGATCTCGCGGATGGCGCGGATCGTGGCGTACCCGTCCATGCCCGGCATCATGATGTCCATCAGGACGAGGTCGATCTCGGGCATGCGCTCCAGGACTTCCAGCGCATCGGGCCCGCTCTCGGCCCCCGTGACCGCGGCGCAGCCGCGCTCGAGCAGCGCCGTCAGCGCGAAGATGTTGCGGAAGTCGTCGTCGACCACGAGCACGTTGACCCCTTCGAAGGGCCGATTGTCGAGGCTGCGCTGCCCGCCGCGACCGTTCGTGTGCACCTGCTCGGCCGCCCGACCGTTGCGGGCGGGGCTCGTCGCGGTGTGAGCCGCGGCGGCCGTCGCCGGCGTCTCCGGCCGCCGGACGGAGGTGACCCGGCCGAGCGGCAGGTAGACGGTGAAGATGCTCCCCTCGCCGGGGGCGCTCGTCACCGTGATCTCGCCGCCCAGGAGGCCGACGAGCTCGCGGCTGATCGAGAGCCCGAGGCCCGTGCCGCCGTAGCTCCGAGCGGACGTCCCGTCGCCCTGCGCAAAGGCTTCGAAGATCCGGTCCTGATCCTCCGCCTCGATCCCGATACCGGTGTCCTCGATCCTGAACGCAACGACGGACGGGGCCGCATCGAGGAAGGTCGCGTGGGGGCCCCAGCCCGCGTCGGCCGGTTCGATCCGCAGTTTCACGTCGCCGCGCTCGGTGAACTTGAAGGCGTTCGCGAGCAGGTTCTTGAGGATCTGCCCGAGGCGTTGCGCGTCGGTCACGATGTCGGCGGGGACGTCGGGCACGATGTCGATCGAGTAGCCGAGCCCCTTGGTCAAGGCGACGTGCTCGAAGTCGCGCTGCAGCGTCGCGCACAGGTCCTGCACGGACATCGGGGCCATCGTCACGCTCACGGTCCCGGACTCGGCCTTGGCCAGGTCGAGGATGCTGTTCAGGAGCCCGAGGAGGTCGCGGCCCGACTCGAGGATGACGCTCGCGTACTCCACCTGCCTGTCGGTCATCGTGTGCTCGGGGTTGTCCTGGAGCTGCTCTGCGAGGATCAGGAGGCTGTTCAGCGGCGTCCGCAGCTCGTGCGACATGTTCGCGATGAACTCGGACTTGTACTTCGACGAGACGGCGAGCTGGCCAGCCTTCTCCTCGACGAGGAGCTTCGACTGCTCGATCTCCTTGTTCTTCAGCTCCGCCTGGATGTTCTGCTCCGCGAGCAGGCTGGCCTGCCGGCCCAGGTCCTCGTTCGACTCGCGCAGCTCCTCCTGCTGCGACCGGAGCTCCTCGGCCTGGGTCTGGGACTGCTCGAGCAGGTTCTCGGTGAGGGTGTTCGCCTCGATCGTGTTGAGGACGAGGCCGATGCTCTCGGTCAGCTGGTCGAGGAACGACTGGTGGGTGGCGCTGAAGGGGGAGAACGAGGCGAGCTCGACGACCGCACGCACCGACCCCTCGAACAGGACCGGCAGGACGATGATGTTCAGCGGGCGCGACTCGCCCAAACCGGAGTTGATCCGCACGTAGTCCTCGGGGACGTCCGTGAGCAGGATCCGCTTCCGCTCCTTGGCGCACTGGCCCACGAGGCCCTGGCCCACCTTGAAGGACGTCGAGAGGTGCTTCCGCTCCTCGTAGCCGTACCCGGCCTCGAACTCCAGCACCGGCTCGGAGCCGTCGGGCCCGGGCGTCATCGAGTAGAAGACCCCGTGCTGCGCGGAGACGAGGGGTGCGAGCTCGGACAGGATCATGCTCGACACCTCCGAGAGGTCGCGCTGGCCTTGGAGCATGCGCGTGAACCGCTCGAGGTTCGTCTTCAGCCAGTCCTGCTCGATGTTCTGCCTGGTGGTCTCGCCGAGGTTGCGGATCATCTCGTTGAGCTTGTCCTTGAGGACGGCGACCTCGCCGGAAGCCTCGACGGTGACCTGCCTCGTCAGATCGCCCTCGGTCACGGCCGTGGCGACGTCGGCGATCGCGCGCACCTGATTCGTCAGGTTCGCGGCCAGCTGGTTGACGTTGTCGGTCAGGTCCTTCCAGACGCCCGCGACCTCCTGCGACTGCGCCTGCCCGCCGAGCTTGCCTTCGACGCCGACCTCGCGGGCGACGCGCGTCACCTCGCCGGCGAACGCGTTCAGCTGGTCGACCATCGCGTTGACGGTGTTCTTCAGCTCGAGGAACTCGCCCTTGACGTCGATCGAGATCTTCTTGCTCAGGTCGCCGTTGGCAACCGCCGTCGTCACCTCGGCGATGTTCCGCACCTGGCCGGTGAGATTGCCCGCCATCAGGTTGACGTTGTCGGTGAGCTCCTTCCAGACCCCGCCGACCTCGATCGTGACCGCCGCGGCCTGACCGAGCTTGCCCTCCGTGCCGACCTCGCGCGCGACCCGCGTCACCTCGGAGATGAAGCCGTTCAGCTGGTCGACCATGTCGTTGATCGTGTTCTTGAGCTCGAGCATGTCGCCGCGCACGTCGGCCGAGACCTTCTTGCTCAGGTCGCCGTCGGCGACGGCACCGATCACGCGCTGCATCTCGCTCGTGGGGCGCACCAGATCGTCGATCAGGCTGTTGACCGAGTGGACGCTCTCCGACCAGCTCTGCCGGCCACCGAGGACGATTCGCTGCGTGAGCTTCCCTTGTTTGCCGACCGCCTCGCTCACTCTCGTCAGCTCGGAGGCGAGAGCCTCGTTCGCGCCGATGACGTCGTTCAGGCCGTCGGCGACCTTGCCGGCGACGCCCGTCCAGTCGAGCGGCATGCGGGCGCTGAAGTCACCTTCGCGGACCCGTGCCACGACCCCCAGCAGAACCTTTGGATCGACTGCGTCGCAGTGCGACTTGAACTCTGACATCTCGCCTCCGGTGGAACGTGATCGTTCGTGAAAAAGGAAAAGTCTCAATGTGCATATCGGCACCTATGCCGATGCCGTGAGCGCTGCCCGCGACTCAGCGCGTCGAGAGGCGCCGGCTGTCGTGCGCTTTCGCGGCGTCGAAGAGGGCGGTCCCGAGCCGCTGGTCGCGGCGGGCGAGTGCCTCGACCTGCTCGTCACCGCACGCCTCCAGCGACCGGCTGCAGGCCTCCACGCCTTCCGTTCCTCGCGCGACCTGAGGCCGCGCAGCAGGCACAGCGCTCCCGCACCGAGGAAGACGTACGCAGAGGTGAATCTCTGGAGCAGCTCCGAGACGGTCGGCGTGACGGGGTGGAACAGGAGGTCGAGCGCGTGGTGGCCCACAGTCGCCGGCGAGGGGGCGCTTGCCCCGAGCTGCCCGCGAACACTCCGATCACTCCGATCGACGCGCGCTGTGATGTCGGCGAGCACTCCCTGCCTCCTCACGCCTCTCTGCTGACCTGCTGGCCCGAGCGCGAGGAAGAGAGATGAGAACCCGACGGCCGGTTGACAGTGGTATCGGCACGGCGCGCGGCGACGTGTATCCCCCGATGGGATGCGCTGGTGGACGCTCGCCTCCAGCCACGGCCGAGGCCGTGCGCCCGCCCCGAAACGTGACGGGGCAGCGCGGGTCGACCCGGCGCCTGCTCACGGCGGGGGCCGTTTGAGACCGCAGCTGCGGCGGGACGGTCCAGGCGTGGAAACCGTTCAGGTGCTCTGGGCGCGTCTGACGACGGGTTTCTGGCTCCTCCCAGGCTCACTCGTCGCCGTCTTCGCCGGCGCCGCGCTCGTCCTTGTGGAGTTCGACCGCGGTATCGGGTACGAGAACGGCCTGCCGAGGACGTTCGACGGCGACGCGGACGCGGCCCACTCGATCCTCGGCGCGATCGTCGCCGGCTACATCACCGTCTCCGGCGTCGCGTTCTCGATCACGCTCGTGACGCTGCAGCTCGTGTCGTCGCAGTACTCCCCGCTCGCACTCGGCACGTTCCTGAGCGACCGGGCGAACCAGGTGGTCGTCGGCGTGTTCGTCGGGATCGTCGTCTACGCGCTTCTTGTGCTGAGGGTCGTCCGCTCCGGCGGGGAGGACGCGCTCGCGAGCGAGTTCGTGCCGCGGCTCGGGGTGAGCGTCGGGATCGCCCTCGTCGGCCTCGTGCTGCTCGTCTACTTCATCCATCACCTCGCGACGTCGATCCAGGTCACGTCGATCACGGAGCGGGTCGGCACGTCGACGCTGCAGTCGGTCGAGACGCTGTACCCGGAGAGGTTCGCCGCGCCGGAGCCGGAGGACGCCGATCGGCTCCTGGCGGAGTGGGGGCACGCATCGGTTCCGGGTGTCGTCCGTGCGGGCAGCGCCGGCTACGTCGGGGCCGTCGCCGTCGGCTCGGTCTCGAAGGGGCTCCCCGCGGGCGCGCGGGTCCACGTGCGCGTTCGTCCGGGGGACTTCGTCACCCCTGCGGACGTGCTCGTCTCGATCTGGCCGGCGGAGCTGGCGGACGAGGCCCGTGCCGCGCGTGTACGCGGGGGCGTGGCGCTCGCAGCCCAGCGCACCGACACGCAGGATCTGCGGTTCGGGCTCCGGCAGCTCGGGGACGTGGCGCTCCGCGCCCTCTCGCGGTCGCTGAACGACCCGACGACAGCAGTGACGTGCCTCGGCTACCTGCGCGCCGTCCTCGAGG
>DASQNG010000022.1:0-2497 GCA_035645095.1 Gaiellaceae bacterium
TGCGGCCCGGAGCGGGAAGGAAGCCGTTGGCGGCGTCTTCGGCGTTGATGCGGCACTCGATCGCGTGCCCGCGCAGCACGACTTCCTCCTGCCGCAGCGAGAGCGGCGCCCCGGCGGCGATCAGGACCTGCTCGCGCACGAGGTCGACGCCCGTCACCTCCTCGGTGACGGTGTGCTCGACCTGGATGCGGGTGTTCATCTCCATGAAGTAGTACGAGCCGTCGGCGGTGAGGAGGCCCTCGATGGTTCCGGCGGAGCGGTAGCCTGCGGCGCGCGCGGCGTCGACCGCGATCAGGCCTATGCGCTCGCGCAGCTCCGCGTCGACGGCCGGCGACGGCGTCTCCTCGATCAGCTTCTGGTGCCGCCGCTGGATCGTGCAGTCGCGCTCGCCGAGGTGGATCACGTTCCCGTGGCCGTCGGCGAGCACCTGCACCTCGACGTGACGCGGGTTCTCGAGGTAGCGCTCGACGTACACCCGGCCGTCCGCGAAGAACTTCTCGCCCTCGCGCTGCGCCGACGCGAACGCGCGCTCCGCCTCCTCCGGCTCGTGCACGAGCTTCATCCCCTTGCCGCCGCCGCCCGCCGCCGCCTTGATGATCAGCGGGTAGCCGATCGATCCGCCGAGGGCGAGCACCTGCTCGACCTCCGAGACCGGCTCGGTCGTGCCAGGGATGATCGGCACGCCCGCGGCCTGCATCGCCGTTCGCGCCTCGGTCTTCGACCCCATCAGCTCGATCGCGGCGCTGGGCGGGCCGATCCACGTCAGCCCCGCCTCCTCGACCGCCCGCGCGAACGCGGCGTTCTCCGACAGGAACCCGTAGCCGGGATGCACGGCATCCGCGCGCGACCGCTCGGCCGCATCGAGCAGCCGCTCGACCGCGAGGTAGCTCTCCGGCGCCGGCCCCGGCCCGACGAGGTACGCCTCGTCCGCGGTGCGGACGTGGAGCGCCTGGCGATCGGCCTCGGAGTAGACCGCGACCGAGCCGACGCCGAGCTCGCGCAGGGACCGGAAGATGCGAATCGCGATCTCGCCGCGATTTGCGACGAGCACCTTGCCGAAGGGCGGGGACGGGGCAGCCACGGGCGTATTCTCTCGAAGCCGTGACGCTCCCCGACCAGCTGACCGTCGCACGGGCGGCGTCCGTCCCGCTCATCGTCGCCCTCTACACGTGGGAGCTGCCCCACAACGAGGCCTGGGCCACGGCGCTCTTCTGCGTCGCGATGGCGACGGACTGGCTCGACGGGCGCATCGCACGGAGCCGCGGCACGACGTCGTCGCTGGGATCGCTGCTCGACCCGATCGCCGACAAGGTGCTGGTACTCGCCGTGCTCGTCGTGCTGATCGAGGACGGGATCTGGCCGGCGTGGATGGTCGCTGCGATCGTGGCCCGCGAGCTCGCGGTCTCCGGCCTCCGCCTCGCCGCCCTCGAGCGCGGCATCGTGATGGCAGCCCGCGACCTCGGCAAGCTGAAGACGTGGGCGCAGGCAGCGGCCGGTGTCCTCGGCGGCTTCGCGGCAGCCGGGTGGTGGAGCGACTCGATCGGCTGGTGGGCGCTCCTCGTCGCCCTCGTCCTCACCTGGGTGTCCGGACTCGACTACGCGCGCATCGCGCCGCGCGTGCTGCGCGGCGCCGCCTGAGCTTGTGATGTCTCAACACGAGCACCCGTCCTCCGGCTGGGTGGCGGCGTGAGCAGGAGCTTGTGTTGTTGCGACACGAGCTCCCGTTCGGGCGCTCCGGCCGGGCGTGACGCGGAGCTTGTGTTGAAGCAACACGAAGTCCGAGCGCGCGAGGCCACCTTCGAGCACGCCGCGGGCGCACGTGTCACCGGATCGTGGACGGCGGCGACCGGGCGCCGCTCGTCTGCCTGCACGGCGGGCCCCGCTCGACACTCCACTACTTCGCCCCGCTCGAGCAGCTGGCCGAGCAGGGTCTTCCGTCGTGCGCTACGACCAGGTCGGCTCCGGCAGCTCGGAACGCCGTCAGGAGGTGCCGTGGTCGCTCGGGCTCTTGCTCGACGAGCTCGACGCGCTGCGCACCCACCTCCGCCTCGACCTGATCCACCTCCTGGGCACGTCGTGGGGCGGGATGCTCGCGTTCCAGCACGCGCTGCGGCGCCCGGGAATGCTCGCCAGCCTCGCCCTCAGCTCCACGCTCGCCTCCGCGCCGCTCTGGGCGACCGAGGCGCGGCGCCTGAGCGATGCCCTCCGGCAGACGTGCGGGCGGTACTCGACCGGCACGAGGCGGCGCGGACGTTCGACGACCCGGAGTACCGCGCGGCGCTCGACGCCTTCGAGGCACGGCGCTTCTACCGCCGCGACCGCGAGCGCCCCGAGCTCGAGCGGATGCGGCGGGAGAGGTCGGAGGGGGCATCGCGCGCTGTGGCCCGAACGAGTGGACGATGACCGGCGAACTGCAGGGGGTGGGACGTGAGCACGGCTCGGTGGGCTCGACGTGCCGACGCTCGTGCTGCGGGGTCGGTACGACCTCTGCACCGAC
>DASQNG010000023.1:0-13277 GCA_035645095.1 Gaiellaceae bacterium
CCGATCAGCTCGACGCGGTAGCCGTCGGGGTCCTGCACGAAGCAGATGAACGAGCCGCCCTCGCGCACCTGGTACGGCGGCTTCTCCGGGTCGATGCCCTGCTCGGCGAGGCTGGCCAGCGTCCCGTCGAGGTCGTCGACACCGATCGCGACGTGGCCGTACGCGGTGCCCAGCTCGTAGCTCCGGCCGTCGTGGTTGAACGTCAGCTCGAGCTCCTCATCCTGTCCCTCGTAGCCGAAGAAGTAGTTGGTCGCCTCCCGCTCCCCGCCGCGGACGATGTCGAACTCGCGGCGCAACTCCATCCCCAGCGCCTCGTAGAAGCGGCGGCTGCGCTCCGGGTCGGTGATCCGGAGCATCGTGTGCAGGTAGCGCGGCACGTCCACCATTCTAGGGCCTGGCCGGATCCGGCGGCCCGTTCCCGACCAGGGATGCGTCAGGAGTGATCGCCTCGTCCTCGCGCGTCAGCAGCGGATGAGCGTCCGGCGAGCGGGCGCGCTCACCTTCCTCAAACGACTGCGGGAGGACACCCTCGATGAACGTGTTCGGAGCTGGCTAGAGCACCGCGGCGCTCGTGGCGTGCGTCGCGGTCGGTCTCGGGACGGCAGGTGCCGCCGGTGCAGCCGTCCCGGTCCCGCCCGCGACGCTCGCGCTGAGCGCGCTCACGGGGAACGGGAGCGTCCTCACGATCGAGGCTCCAGTCGGAGTCGCGTCGTTCGAGCACGTGCACGTCGGGTTCGCGCACCCGCCGGCGCGGAGGAGCGGCCGACGCGGGTGATCAACCTCGCGGCCGTCGCCGCCCCGAACGGGCTCGCGACCGTCGACCTCGGTGCCGCCGCGCGCGGTGCAGCGGTCAGCGTCACCGGGCTCGTCCGCGCGCAGAGCCCGGCGCGGACGGTGATCGTGATCGGGCTCGACAGCCGTGGGCGTGGCCTCAACGCCGTCTCCGCGGAGCCGCCGCCGGAGTACACGATCGGCGGCCTCCCCCCGAACGCGACGTTCGACCTCGCTCTGGAATGCGAGCGGCGACGGCGAGAGCTCGCTCGCCGGGAGGATCGAGAGCGGGCCGGCGGGCGTCGCCCGCTTCGAGGTACCGCTCCACGCCGTCTTCGCGCTGACGACGGTTCCCGCCTCGTAGCCGGCGGTGGCCGCCCGCGTGCGGCCGGAGCTTCTGTGATCCAGGTGCGGGAGCCGCGACGCCCAAGCGTCGAGGCTCCCGCACCCGGGCCCGCCTGGGCGCGTCGGCTAGCCGCGCCCGGTCAGCGGGCGCATCGACGCGGTCTCGGGGTAACCGGCGTCGAGCCTGTCGGCGAGGCGCCGCAGAGCGGCCGCCGCGCGGAAGCGGTGGGTCGGCTGAGGGAATCCCCGGTCGACCACGTGATGGGGCGCGGTGCGCTCGCGATGCTGGTGGAGCGCGATCTGGGTGAGGGTGTCGGCTGCGTGCACGGGGATCTCCTTCGGCGTTCGACTGTCGCGGAACGATTCGAAAAGTATCGAACACCGGTATTGGTTGTCAAGTTAAGCGCGCGTTGCTACGGTTGAGGCGTTCTATGGCTGTCGAACCAAGAGCGAAGCGCGCGCCGGTGCTCGATGTCGGGCGTCCCGATGCGGTCGCGGTCGAGGTCGACGCCTCGGAGGCGGCCGACGTCCTGATGAGCCTGTTCGCGGTCTGCGCCTCCCGCGGCGACGACACGTTCGACGCCGGCCGAGACCGGCTCGCGGCGGTGCGGACGGCCGTCGATCCCGGCCTGCTCGAGCAGATCGAGGACCTGATGCAGGGAAACGAGAAGGTGCCCGCCCACCTGCTCGGCCTCGTCTGGGAGACGCCGCGGCCCCGGACGCTCCCCGCGCTCGTGGAGCGGATCCGCGCGACGGATCCGCTCCAGGTGCACCTGCACCTGCTCGGGTACTACGCAGGCGGACATCGCCACGTCCCCGCGGAGTCGTCGCTGGCGGCGGCGAGGGGCGATGAGGCCGCGATCGAGGAGGTGGTGGCGGCGCTCGCCGAGTGGCCGCAAACGTGCCGCACCGTCGAGCACTTGTTGCGGCTCGGCCCGGCGACCGTGAAGGAGCGCGTGCTCGAGGTGCTTCCCCGCTGGCACGAGGAGGTGTACCTGCCGAACGCCGCCGGAATCGCCGAGGCGCTCGAGCGGGACGCGGCGGCGAAGCGCGAGCTCGCGCGCACGAGCACGCCGGAGCAGCTGACCGAGCTCGCGACGAGCGGCTACCAGTACACGCCCGCCCCGGGGATCCGCAGGCTCGTCTTCTTCCCGGGCTGGTGGCAGCGCCCCTGGGTGCTCCTGAACGAGTACCGGCACGTGAAGGTCTTCTGCTACCCGCTCCCGCTCGAGGGCGGCGGGGACGGCCCCTCGCCGGCCGAGCTCGCACGGCGCTACAAGGCGCTCGGCGACGAGGGCCGGCTCCGGCTCCTGAAGCGGCTGTCCGATGGGCCGCTGACGCTGGCCGCCGCGGCGCAGGAGCTCGGCGTCGCGAAGTCGACGGCACACCACCACCTCGCGCTGCTCCGGCACGCAGGGTTCGTCATGATGCGGGACGAGGGCGACGACAAGCTCTACAACCTGCGCCGGGAGCTCGTCCCGGAGAGCGGGGCACTGCTGCAGACGTATCTCGGCTAGCAGCCGGCAGCGTGCCGACTAGGCCTCCTCGAGGTCCTCGCGGACGATCGCGTAGAGGACGCTGTCGACCCAGCCGTCGCCGCGGCGGTACGCCTTCCGCTTCACCCCTTCGCGGACGAACCCCGACCGCTCCGCGTGCCGTTGCGCGCGCTCGTTGAACCCGTAGATCTCGAGCTGCAGGCGGTGCAAGCCGCGGTCGAGCAGCAGCCGGCGCTGCAGCAGCCGTGCGGCGTCGTCGGCGAGCCGGCGGCCCCTGAACGCCGGGCGCACGGCGACGCCGCCGAGGTGCGCGATCGCGCTCCGCTCGTTCGCGAGCTCCCACGCGAGCGCCCCTGCGGGCCGCCCCGCGACCTCGATCACGAGCAGCTCCCCGCGCTCCGGCTCGGCCTCCGTGCGTGCGACCCGGTCACGGAGGCCGTCGCGCTCGTACGCCCCCGCCGTGGCGAGGAACGGCCGCACGTCCTCGTCCGCGTACAGCTCGACGAGGAAGTCGAGATCGCGGGGCGTCGCCGGCCGCAGCCTCACCTCGTCGCCGCCCGCCACAGGCTCACCTTCCCGGCCGCGATCGCCACGCCGCCGAGGATGAGCGCGAGGCCGGTCAGGATCGTCAGCGTGATCCGCTCGTCGAGCAGCAGCGCACCGTACGCGAGCGCGAAGCCCGGCATCAGGTACGTGACGAGCGAGAGCCGCGACGAGCCGTGGAGCGCGAGCATGCGGAAGAGCACGAGCTGCGCGAGCGCCGTGCCGGCGAGCGCCAGCGCCAGCAGCGACCCGGTCGCCTCGAGCGACGGCAGCTCGCGCGGGAGCTGGAACGCGGCGACGGGGGCGAGCACGAGGCCGCCGACGAGCATCGAGCCCGCGGCCAGCACCGGGCCGGGCGTCCCGGCCACCGCCAGCTGGCCGTAGACGCCCGCACTCGCGTACGCGAGGGACGAGGCGACGACGGCGAGGGCGCCCGCGACCGCGATCCATCCCCCCTCGGGATGGATGCCGGTCACGACCGCGACGCCCGCGATCCCGATCGCGAGGCCGACCGACCGCGAGCGGTTCAGTCGCTCCTGAGGCAGGAAGCGGATCACGAGCAGCGCGTTGAAGATCGGCACCGACGCCTGGACGACTGCCGCGAGGCCCGAGTCGATGTGCTGCTCCCCCCACGCGATCAGCCAGAACGGCAGCGCGGCGTTGAGGACGCCGAGGACGACGCAGTGGCGCCACGCCGCGCGTAGCTCCGCCGCCGCACGCGTGCGGCCGAAGCGCCACACGAGGTAGCCGAGCAGGACTGCCGCCGCGAGCAGCGCGCGCCCCGACATCAGCGGCGCCGGCCGGATCTCCTCGACCGCGACCTTGATGAAGAGGTACGAGGCCCCCCAGACGCCGGCGAGCAGGAGCAGGTTCGGCCAGTAGCGGCGCGTCACACGGCTGACGCTACCCGTGGCCGGCGGGTGCCGAGGGCGACGCCGCCGAGCACGAGCGCCAGGCCGACGAGCGCCGGCACCGTCACCGCCTCGTCGAGGAAGAGCGCTCCATACACGAGCGCGAGCGAGGGCACGAGGTACGTGACGAGGATCGCGCGTGACGCGCCCGCGCCGGCGATCAGCCCGAAGTAGAGGAGGTAGGCGACGGCCGTCGCGCCCACGCCGAGGAAGAGCATCGCCGCGAGTGTCGCCCAGCCGAAGCGCGTCGCCTCGGCCGCTCCGAGCGGGAGCGCGAAGAGCGTCGCCCAGGCGAGCGACCCGAAGGAGACGAGGACCGGCGGCGCCCCGGCGAGGTGCCGGCCGGCGAAGAGCGCGCCGAGCGCGTACAGCACGGCCGCGGCCACGACGGCGAGGGAGCCCGCAACGGCCCGACTGCCGCCGCCGGTCTCGAAGCCCACGAGGGCGACGATCCCGGCGAAGCCCAGCACGAGCCCCACGAGCCGCAGCCCGCGCACCTGCTGCGTCCGGTCGACCGAGAGCGCGAAGACGGCCGTGAAGAGCGGCGCCGACGCGTTGAAGATCGCCGCGAGGCCCGACGGGATGTACAGCTGGCCCCAGGCGATGAGGAAGAACGGCACGGCGGTGTTGAACGCGCCCATCAGCGCGAGCCGCCCGGCGTACGGCCGCAGCTGGCCGAAGCTCGAGCCCGAGAGAGGGACGAACGCGCCGAGCGCGGCCGCGCCGAACGCGAGGCGCAGCAGGATCAACGTCGCCGGCGAGAGCTCCCGAAGGGCGATCTCGATCGACATGAAGGACGAGCCCCAGATCGCCGCGAGCGCGACGAGCATGAGCAGGTGCCGGCGGGTCACGACGTCGGAAACGCAGGGACCGCCGTCGTCCTTCCCGGCTAAGGTGTGCGACCTGAGCACGGTGGCCGAACAGCCCCTGCACGACGTGCCTCTCCACAGGGCGCTCGGTCTCACGGACGGAGAGCTCGCGCGCATCGTCGAGCTGATGGGGCGCGAGCCGAACCACTTCGAGCTCGCGGTCTTCTCGCTCCTGTGGTCGGAGCACTGCGGCTACAAGCACTCGGCCCTCCTGCTCAAGCGGCTGCCCTCGTCGGGGCCGCGGGTGCTGCAGGGCCCGGGCGAGAACGCAGGTGTGCTCGACCTCGGCGACGGCGAAGCGGTCTGCTTCAAGGTCGAGAGCCACAACCACCCGTCCGCCGTCGAGCCGTTCCAGGGCGCGGCGACGGGGGTGGGCGGCATCCTGCGCGACATCATCGCGATGGGCGCGCGGCCGATCGCGCTCCTCGACGGCCTGCGTTTCGCGGAGGGCGACTGGCGCTTCGATCGCGCCGTCGAGGGCATCGGCCACTACGGCAACTGCGTCGGCGTCCCCACCGTCGGCGGCGAGGCGGTCTTCGATGACGCCTACGCGGACAACGTGCTCGTGAACGCGATGTGCGTCGGGCTGCTGCCCGTCGAGCGCCTCACGCGCGCCGGCGCCTCCGGCCCCGGCAACCTCGTCGTCGTCTTCGGCGCGACGACCGGCCGCGACGGGATCGGCGGGGCGTCGGTGCTCGCGAGCGCCGACCTCGGCGACGGCGACGCCGACAAGCGGCCGACGGTGCAGGTCGGCGACCCGTTCACCGGGAAGAAGCTGATCGAGGTCTCGGTCGAGCTGGCCGAGTCGGGGTTCGTCGAGTCGCTGCAGGACTGCGGCGCCGCCGGCCTGGCCTCGTCGCTCTCGGAGATGGCGCGCGAGACCGGCATCGACCTCCACCTCGACCGCGTCCCGCTGCGCGAGGAGGGGATGGAGCCGTGGGAGGTGATGATCTCCGAGAGCCAGGAGCGGATGGTCGCGGTCGTCCGGCCGCAACTGCTCGACGCGGTGCAGCGACTCTGCGACTGCTGGGAGCTCCACCACGCGGTCGTCGGGGAAGTGACGGACACCGGCGTCCTCCGCGCGTTCTGGGACGGCGACGTCGTCGGCGAGATCCCCGCCCGGTTCCTCACCGACGACTGCCCGCGCTACGAGGTCGAGCGCCGGCCGCGGGCGGCAGCAAGCAGCACGTTGCCGCTCGACCTGGTCGGCGCGCCGGAGTCGCGTCAGGCGCTGCTCGAGCTGCTGGCGAGCGCGAACCTGCGCAGCCGCGCGCCCGTCTTCCGCCGCTACGACCACCTCGTCGGCTCGCGCACCGTGCGCCGCCCGGGCCTCGACGCGGCCGTGCTGCGACTCCGGCCCGGCCACCGCGGCCTCGCAGTCACGCTCGACGGCCAGGGCCGGCTCGCGCGGCTCGAGCCCTGGACCGGCGGCGCGCTCGCGGTGCTCGAGGCGGCCCGGAACGTCGCCTGTACGGGTGCCGAGCCGATCGGCTTCACCGACTGCCTCAACTTCGGGAATCCCGAGAAGCCGGAAGTCGCGTGGGAGCTGGCAGAGGCGATCGAGGGGATGGCTCAGGCGTGCGAGGCGCTCGGCGTGCCGATCGTCTCCGGCAACGTCTCGCTCTACAACGACACCGACGGGCGTTCGATCCACCCGACGCCGGTCGTCGGCTGCGTCGGGCTCGTCGGTGACGTCCGGCAGGTGCCGAAGGGCTGGCGCGACGGCGACGTGGTGCTGCTCGCGTCCGCGTCCCCCGTCTCCGTCGCGGGCTCCGAGTACCAGGCGCGCTACGGGACGGTCGGCGGAAGCCCGGCGGCGCTCGACCTCGCGGTCGAGGCGGCGCTCACCCACTTCCTCCGGCGTGTCGCGCCGCTGTGCACACTCGTGCACGACGCAGCAGAAGGTGGTCTCGCCGTCGCGCTCGCGGAGGCCGCGCTCTGGAGCGGGGTCGGCGCCCGTGTCGAGCTGCCCGACGAGCCAGTCGCGTGGTTCGGCGAGGGCGGCGGGCAGGCGCTCCTCGCGTGCGCACCCGACGTCGTCGACGAGGTCGTCGCGCTCGCCTCGGTGCACGTGCCGGTGCGCCGGCTCGGTGTCGTCGGCGGGAGTCGCCTGCTCGACCTCGACCTCGCCGAGCTGCAGGAGGCGCACGGCTGATGTGTGGCGTCTTCGGCGTCCTCTCGGCGGAGCGCGAGGTCGCGCGGCTCACGTACTTCGGCCTCTTCGCGCTGCAGCACCGCGGGCAGGAATCCGCCGGCATCGCCGTCTCGGACGCCGGGCGGCTCACGGTGCTGCGCGAGATGGGCCTTGTCGCGCACGTCTTCGACGAGGAGAAACTGCAGGCGCTCCCCGGTGACGCCGCGATCGGCCACACCCGCTACTCGACGACGGGTTCGACGCACTGGTCGAACGCGCAGCCGGTCGTGCACCACGGCGGTGCGCGCACGGTCGCGCTCGGCCACAACGGCAACCTGACGAACAGCGGCGAGCTGCGGGCGACGCTCGAGGCGGAGGGGATCGCGCTGGGGGCGACCTCCGACACGGAGCTGATCGCGGCGCTGCTCGCACGCGATGCGGCACCGTTGCCGCAGGCGGTCGCGCACACGATGGCGCGCCTCGAAGGCGCGTACTCGGTCGTCGTCCTTGCCGAGGGGAAGCTCGTCGGCTTCCGCGACCCGCACGGGATCCGGCCGCTCGTCGTCGGCCGGCTGCCGCGCAGCGAGGGCGGGGCGGACTGGGTGCTCGCCTCCGAGACCTGTGCACTCGACCTCGTCGGCGCCGCCTACGTCCGCGACGTGCGGCCGGGTGAGGTCGTCGTCGTCGACGCCCAGGGGCTCCACGCGCTGCAGGCGCTTCCCGAGGCGCGGGGCGCGCTCTGCATCTTCGAGCACGTCTACTTCGCACGGCCCGACTCGAAGCTCGCGGGGTCGGAGGTGCACGGGGTGCGGGTGCGCATGGGCGAGCGGCTCGCCGCGGAGGCCCCGGTCGAGGCCGACCTCGTCCTGCCGATCCCCGACTCCGGCACGCCGGCTGCGGTCGGCTACGCCCGCGCGTCCGGGATCCCGTACAGCGAGGGGCTGATCAAGAACCGCTACGTCGGCCGCACGTTCATCCAGCCGGACGACCACCTGCGCCGGCAGGGCATCCGGCTCAAGTTCAACCCGCTCGCCGAGGTCGAGGGGCAGCGGCTCGTGATCGTCGACGACTCGATCGTGCGCGGGCACACCATGCGACAGCTCGTCGCGATGCTGCACGACGCCGGCGCCGCGGAGGTGCACGTCCGGATCTCGTCGCCCCCGGTCGTCTCGCCCTGCTTCTACGGCATCGACATGGGCGACGACGCCCAGCTCGCGGCCGCACGCCACACGGTCGAGGAGCTGCGCGAGGAGATCGGCGCGGCCTCGTTGCACTACCTCTCGCTCGACGGGATGCAGGCGGCGACGCGGCTGCCGGAGGGCGCGGTCTGCCGCGCGTGCTTCACGCGCGAGTACCCGACCCGCGTCCCGGCCGCGCGCAACCTTGCGAAGCTGCGGTTCGAGCCGGTCGCGTGATCGTCGAGTCGGTCAATGCGGCCCACGACTCCCGCGTGCTCCGGGTCGGAGCGCGCGAGGTCACGACCGGGATCGCGAAGCTACCGGTCGGCCGCGCCCGCATCGGCGTGCTCGGGCTCGAGGGCGACGTCGTCGCCGACCAGGAGAACCATGGCGGGGCGGACCAGGCCGTCTACCTCTACAGCCGCGAGGACTACGCGTGGTGGGAGGCGGAGACGGGCGAGCCGCACCCGGCGGGGACGTTCGGCGAGAACGTGACGGTCTCGGACTTCGGCGGCGAAGTGCGCGTCGGCGACCGCTTCCGCGTCGGGGGCGTTCTGCTCGAGGCCACGGCTCCGCGGATCCCGTGCGGCGTCTTCGCCGCCCACGTGCGGCGGGCTGAGTGGGTGAAGCGCTTCGCGGCCTCGCGCCGCGTCGGCGTCTACACACGCGTGCTCGAGCCGGGTGAGGTCGCCGCGGGCGACGCCGTCGAGCACCTCGGCGGCGGCGACGGGCACCCGACGATCGCCGAGCTCGTCGACGTCTGGTACGCGCAGGACACGGCGCCCGAGGTGCTCGAGCGGGCCCTCCGCGCGCCGCTCGCGGCGCGGCTCCGTGCTGCGCTCGAGCGGCGCCTCGCGCGCGCCGCCGCCTGACGGGGCGTCAGATGCGGTCGAGCACGACGGCGAGCGGCCGCGGCACGAGGGCAGGCCCGAGCGCCCGCACGAGGAGGGGCGCGTAGACGACCTTCCGGCTGCCGCCGCTGCCGAAGAAGCGACGCAGCTGCTCGTGCGCCGGCCGGCCGCGCCACGAGGGCTGCTTCTGCAGCGTGCGGAAGGCGCGCAGGTCGCCGTGTGCCTCGAGCAGCCTCTCGACCGCCGGCGGGCCGAGGGCGCGGATCAACTCGTCCTCGAGGTCGCGGTCGCAGACACCGAAGCCGAGCGCCTCCAGCTCCGCGCGGGTCGTCGGCGAGCCGATGCCGGCGCGCTCGAGCGCCCGGCGGAACTCCGCCTCCTCGCCGGCGTCGCAGAGTCCCGCCAGCCGCAGGTCGCGGCCGTGCGGGCCGTAGAGGTCGACGAAGCGCCCGACCGCCTGCGCCCCGCCGATCGCGAGGACGTCGA
This sequence comes from Gaiellaceae bacterium, assembly GCA_035645095.1. Classification (GTDB taxonomy): domain Bacteria; phylum Actinomycetota; class Thermoleophilia; order Gaiellales; family Gaiellaceae; genus Gaiellasilicea. Next base: position 9,585 of record DASQNG010000023.1, read on the forward strand.
CCCCGTCCGCGGCGAGGTCGCGACCGCGCAGCTCCGCGAGCGCCAGGACTGCAGCGCGGTCGCTCGCCCCCTCCACGAGCACGACCGCCCGCAGGGCGGTCACCGCCGCTGCGCGAGCTCTGCCGCCCGCCCGTAGCGGACGGCCCGGTTCACGGCGCGCGGGTCGAGGCCCCGCTCGAGCAGCTCCTGTCGCAGCTCTCCCTCGCGCGCGAGGCGGAGGAAGAGCCAGACGAGCGCGACGATCGTGACGAGCGAGCCCTCGAGCATCATCACGGCGCCCGCTAGCCCTTGGTCGCGCTCGGGCGAGATCCCCCACAGCTCGTCCCCGTCCGCGTAGACGGGGTAGAAGACGGTGCCCGACCAGAGGAAGACGTTGCCGAGCACCGTCTCCACGAGGCGCACGACGAAGACGTAGGCGAGCTTCGCGCCGGTGCCGAACCATTCGGGAGCGGGGAGCCGCTCCAGCACCGGCAGCCACATCACGACGCCGGCCGTGAAGAAGCAGACGTGCTCGAGCGCGTGTACGGCGCTGTGGCGGACGGCCGCCTCGTAGAGGAACGGCACGTGCCAGACGTAGAGGTTGACCGCCCAGAGCGGGAGCGCGACGGCCGGGTTCGCGAGCACGCGCAGCCGCTCGACCGGGCGCAGCGCGAGGAGCGGGCGGAGCACGGGGCCGGTCAGGCCGGCGAGCAGGCAGAGCGGGGCGAGATCGCCGAGGAGGACGTGCTGCAGCATGTGGAGCGCGAAGAGCTCGCCCTCTGCGATCGCGGCAACGGGTGACGCGAGCGCCACGAGCAGCAGTGCGAGGCCGAGCGCGAAGAGCGCGATCCGCGCCGGCGCCGGGGGCGTGCCGCGGCGGCGCAGCGTCCGTACGCGCATCCCGTAGCCGAGCGCGGCGGCCGCGAGCGGCGCCAGCTGGAGCGGGTCGAACGTCCAGCTCCAGAGCAGCGAGGCGGCCACCCGCTCCACTCTAGAATCCGGCGCCCGTGCAGCTCTTCCACTATCACCTCGTCACGAGCCGGGTGCGCCAGGTGGAGGCGCGCTACGTCGGCAAGCTCGGCTTCGACCTCGTCGCCCGGCACGGCCGGATCGGCGAGGAGTACCAGTCGTTCGAGGCCGGGACCTCGTGGGAGGAGCTCGACGAGCTGGGGTTCAAGCTGCGGCTGTCGGAGCTCGAGCGCGGCGCGGTCAACGTCGTCGTCCAGCCCGGGCAGTGGGAGCTCCCCCGCGTCGACCACCTCGGGCTGGCGCTCGACGAGGACGAGTTCGAGCGCGTCGTCCTGCGCGCGGCCGACCGCCAGCTGCGCGTGCAGGCGCACGGCGGCCGCCGCACGTTCGTCGCCACGAACGCCGGCTACCGGCTCGAGGTGCACCCGCCCCGCGACTGGCTCGACGACCTGCTCGAGGAGCGCGACGAGCTCGAGCTGGTGGAGCTGCACCTGCGGGCGGAGGATCCCGCGGAGAAGGCGGCTGCGCTTGCCGACCTGCTCGATGTGGACGCGCGCGCGGCCGACGTGGAGATCGGAGCGACGGTCGTCCGCTTCCTCCCGGCCGGGCCGCCGGGACGCCCGCAGCTGCACGCCGAGCTCTTCGCGTAGCCCCGGGTTCCCGGCGGCGGCGCTCTCCGGCGGGCGCCGTAGACTCGGCCGCGTGCGGGAGAGGCGGACGTACGCAGCCGCGGGTGTCTCGCTCGCGACCGCGGAGGGGGTCGTCGGGCGGCTCCGGGCAGCCGTGGAGTCGACGCGCACACCCGGAGCGGTCCGCCCGCTCGGCGGGTTCGCCGGCCTCTTCGCCCTCGACGACCACCGCCTCCTCGCGGCCTCGACGGACGGCGTCGGGTCGAAGCTGATCCTCGCGCGCCGCGCTGGGCGGCTGCGCTGGTGCGGCGCCGACCTCGCAGCGCACTGCATCAACGACGTGCTCACGACCGGGGCCGAGCCGCTCTTCCTGCTCGACTACGTCGCCGCCAACCGGATCGAGCTCGACGAGGTCGCCGAGCTCGTGGAGGGCGCGGCGGAGGTGTGCCGCGTCGCGGGGTGCGCGATCCTCGGCGGCGAGACCGCGGAGCTCCCCGGGATCTACCGCGACGAGGAGCTGGACTTCGCGGGGACGTGCGTCGGCGTCGTCGACCGCGAGCAGCTCGTCGACGGGTCACGCGTGCGTGCGGGAGACGTCGTCGTCGGGCTCGCGTCGGCCGGGATCCACGCGAACGGCTTCACGCTGGTGCGCGGGATCGTCGGCGACGGGGACTTCGATGCCGACCTGCTGCTGCCGCCGACCCGTCTCTACCTCGCGGAGGTCCGCGCCCTGCGCGCGCGGGCGGATGTGCGGGCGCTCGCTCACGTGACGGGCGGCGGGATCCTCGGCAACCTGCCGCGCGTCCTGCCGGAGGGTGTCCGCCCGGAGCTCGACTGGGACGCGTGGGAGCGGCCGGCGGTCTTCGGCTGGCTCGCCGAGCAGGGCGTCGTCGAGGAGGAGCTGCGGCGCGTCTTCAACCTCGGCGTCGGCTACTGCGCCGTCGTGCCCGAGTCCGACCTGACCCCTGAGGACGTCGTGATCGGCAGGATCGTGGCCGCGTGATCGGCGTCCTCGTCAGCGGCGAGGGGACGAACCTGCAGGCGCTCCTCGACGCCGGTCTGCCGGTCGTCGCCGTCGCGTCGAACCGCGAGGGCGTCCGGGCGCTCGACCGGGCCGCGGCGGCGGGGGTGGAGGCGGCCGCCTTCCCGCTCGAGGGCTTCGCCGACCGGCCGCAGCGCGACTCGACGATGGCGAACTGGCTCCAGGAGCGGGGTGTGCGACTCGTCGTCTGCGCCGGCTACATGCACCTGCTGACGCGGCCGTTCCTGGAGCGCTTCCCCGGCCGGATCGTCAACGTGCACCCGTCGCTCCTGCCGCAGTTCCCGGGGGCGCGGGCGGTCGAGGAGGCGCTCGCCGCCGGCGTCGCGACGACCGGCGTCACCGTCCACCTCGTCGACGAGGGACTCGACACCGGCCCGGTCGTCCGGCAGGTGCCGGTGCCGGTGGAGCCGCGCGACTCCCTCCTCGACCGGCTCCACGCCGTCGAGCACGAGCTGCTGCCGGAAGTGGTGAGAGAGCTGTGCGCGCGCTGATCTCCGTTCACGACAAGACGGGCCTCGACGCGCTCGCGCAGGGGCTCACCGGCCTCGGCTTCGAGCTCGTCGCGAGCGGCGGCACGGCGGCGGCGATCGAGGCGCTCGGGCTGCCGGTGACGCCCGTCGAGTCGATCACCGGGTTCCCGGAGCTGCTGGGCGGCCGCGTGAAGACGCTCCATCCGCGCATCCACGCGGGCATCCTCGCGCGGCGCGAGCGCGACGACGACCGAGACGCGCTCGCGCGGCACGGGATCGGCGCGTTCGACCTCGTCTGCGTGAACCTGTACCCGTTCGAGCAGGGCGTGGCCCGGGGGGACGTCGGCGAGGCGGAGGCGGTCGAGCTGATCGACATCGGCGGCCCGACGCTGCTGCGCGGCGCCGCGAAGAACTTCGCGCACGTGGCCGCCGTGTGCCGGCCCGCCGACTACGGGCGCGTCCTTGCCGAGCTGCGTGAGCACGGGGAGATCCGGCGCGAGACGCGGCGCGAGCTCGCCGCCGCCGCCTTCGCGACCACGGCTGCGTACGAGGCTGGGATCGCCGGGTGGTTCGGCGGCCGGGGGCCGTTCCCCGACACGCTGGT
>DASQNG010000024.1:0-7860 GCA_035645095.1 Gaiellaceae bacterium
GCTCGCGGTGTTCGGCGCCGACCGACCCGACGGCGGCGGCCGCTTCGTCTACTACGAGCTCGTCGTCGGCACCTGGGGCGGCACGCCGCAGGCGGACGGCAACGACGGCCTGACGAACCCGGCCAGCCTCGCCGCGAACATCCCGGTCGAGGTCGCCGAGTCGGAGTTCCCGATCCTCGTCGAGCGCTACGGGCTCGTGCCGGACAGCGGCGGTGCCGGCCTCAACCGGGGCGGGCTCGCGGTCGAGCGCGTGTGGCGCTGCCTGACGCCGGCCACATCCCTGATCGTCCGCTCCGACCGTGCCGTCCACCCGCCCTACGGTCTGCGGGGAGGGAGGCCCGGCGCCGTCTCCGGGAACGCGCTCGTACGACCCGACGGCTCGCGGGAGCGGTTGCCCTCGATGTTCTCGACCACGATCGAGGCGGGCGAGGTCTACGAGCACCGGACGGCCGGCGGCGGCGGCTGGGGCGACCCGCTCCTGCGCGAGCCGGAGCGGGTGCTCGAGGACGTGCTCGACGGAAAGGTCTCGGTCGACGCCGCGCTCGCGGAGTACGGCGTGGTCGTGGCGGACGGGCGCGCGTGCCGGCCCTAGGCTCCGACCCGATCACCTTCGAGGTGATCCGGAACGCACTCGTCGCGGCCACGGACGAGATGGTGATCGCGCTGCGCAAGAGCGCGTACTCGACCAACATCAAGACGCGCTCCGATTTCTCCTGCGCCCTCTTCGACGCCGACCTCCGCGCGGTCGCGCAGGGGTTCAACCAGCCCGTGCATCTCGGGTCGATGGTGGAGCAGGTGCCCCGCGCGGTACTCGACTACGGCCCGGAGCGGCTGGCGGAGGGCGACGTCCTCGTCACGAACGAGCCGTTCCCGAGCGGCGTCCACCTGAACGACGTGACGCTCGTCTCCCCTGTCTTCCACGAGGGCGAGCTGCTCGGCTGGGTCGCCAACCTCGCCCACCACGTGGACGTGGGCGGCGGCGCGCCCGCGAGCGTGGGCGCCTTCCGGGAGGTCTTCCAGGAGGGCGTGATCATCCCGCCGGTGCGGCTCGTCGCCGGCGGCCGCATCGTCGCGGATGTGTTCGCGCTCGTGCTCGCGCAGATCCGCTCGAAGCACGAGACGGCCGGCGACCTGCGCGCCCAGATCGCTGCCAACGCGACCGGCGCCCGACGGCTGCGCGCGCTGGCCGAGCGGCACGGCCGGGGGACGCTCGTGCCCACGATGGAGGAGCTGCTCGACTACACGGAGCGGCGCACGCGCGCGGAGCTCGCGCGGCTCCCGCACGGCGTCTACGAGGCCGAGGGGAGCCTCGACACGGACGGCTACAGCGACGAGCCCGTGCGCCTGCGCGCGCGCGTCGAGGTGCGGGCAGACGGGGTCCACTTCGACCTCGCGGGCTGCGACCCGCAGCGGCGGGCGCCCGTCAACTCGACCTGGGCGCAGACGTTCTCGGCCTGCGCGTACGCGCTCAAGTGCCTCGTCGACCCCGATCTGCCGGTGAACGACGGCTTCTACCGGCTGCTGTCCGTCGACGCGCCGGCCGGCACCGTCGTCAACTGCACCTGGCCGAGCCCCGTCGTCGGCGGCTGGGAGACGAACACGCGGCTCGTCGACGTGATCTTCCGTGCGCTCCTGCCTGCCCTCCCCGAGCGGCTCCCCGCCGGCACGAAGGCGATGATGTGCCACGCCGGCTTCGGCGGCGTCGACGCGGCGAGCGGCTCCTACACCTGCTTCCTGGAGACCTTCGGCGGCGGCTACGGCGCCCGCCACGACAGCGACGGTCCCGACGCGGTGCAGGCGCACGGCCAGAACACCGAGAACGCGCCGGTCGAGGAGACGGAGCTCGGTTATCCCGTGCGGATCGCGCAGCTCGGGCTCGTCGAGGATTCGGCCGGGCCCGGGCGCCACCGCGGCGGCCTCGGGCTGCGCAAGGATTTCCACTTCGACCGACCGACGACGTTCACGGTGCTCGCGGACCGCACCACGGCGGGGCCGTCAGGTGCGTTCGGCGGCGGCGCGGGCCAGCCCGCCGAGTACGTCCTCATCCGCTGCGGCCGGGAGACGCGGCTCGGCGCGAAGTCCACGCTCGAGGTGCTGCCCGGCGACACGATCAGCTTCCGCACCTGCGGTGGCGGCGGCTACGGCCCGCCGCAGGAGCGCGACCCCGCGCTCGTCGAGCGGGACGTGCGCGAGGGCAAGGTCAGCCCGGAGCAGGCGCGGGAGGTGTACGGGTGGCCGCGGTAGACCCGATCGCGTTCGAGGTCATCCGCAACGCTCTCGTCGCGGCGACCGATGAGATGGTGCTCGCGCTGAAGCGGAGCGCGTATTCGACGAACATCAAGACGCGCTCCGACTTCTCCTGCGCGTTCTTCGACGCAGAGCTCCGGCCGGTCGCGCAGGGCTTCAATCAGCCGGTGCACCTCGGCTCGATGGTCGAGCAGGTGCCGAAGGCTGTGCTTTCCTACGGGCCTGAGAGCCTCGCACCGGGGGACGTGCTCGTCACGAACGACCCATATCCGAGCGGCGTCCACCTGAACGACGTCAGCCTGATCTCGCCGGTGCACGCGGAAGGCGAGCTCGTCGGCTACGTGGCGAACCTCGCGCACCACGTCGACGTGGGCGGCGGCGCGCCCGCGAGCATCGGCGCCTTCCGCGAGGTGTTCCAGGAGGGGGTGATCATCCCGCCGGTGAAGCTCGTGGAGGGCGGCGTCGTCGTGGACGACGTCTTCCGCCTGATCCTGGCCCAGATCCGCTCGAAGCACGAGACGGGCGGCGACTTCCGGGCGCAGATCGCGGCCAACGCGACGGGCGTGCGACGTGTGCAGGCGCTCGTCGCCCGCCACGGCCGCGAGAGGCTGCTCGCGACGATGGAGGAGCTGCTCGACTACACGGAGCGGCGCACGCTCGCGGAGCTCGCGCGGCTGCCGCACGGGGTCTACGAGGCCGAGGGCTCCGTGGACAACGACGGGTACACGGACGAGCCGGTGGGGCTGCGGGTGCGCGTGGAACTCGGACCGGACGGGGTCCGCTTCGACACGACGGGCTGTGCGGCGCAGCGGCGCGCGCCCGTCAACTCCACGTGGGCGATGACGTTCTCGGCGGCCGCGTACGTGCTCAAGTGCCTCGTCGACCCCGACCTGCCGGTGAACGACGGCTTCTACCGGCTCGTCCACCTGCACGCGCCCGCGGGCACCGTCACGAACTGCACGTGGCCCGCGCCCGTCGTCGGTGGTTGGGAGACGCAGACGCGGCTCGTCGACGTGATGTTCCGGGCGCTCCTCCCCGCGTTCCCGGAGCGGCTCCCGGCCGGGACGAAGGCGATGATGTGCCAGGCGGGCTTCGGCTCGCTCGACGTCGCGGCCGGGAGCTACATCTGCTTCTACGACACGTTCGCGGGCGGCTACGGCGGCCGCGACGGGCTCGACGGCCCCGACGCCGTGCAGGCCCACGGCCAGAACACGGAGAACGCGCCCGTCGAAGAGACCGAGCTCAACTACCCGGTGCGGATCGAGCGCCTCGCGCTCGTGGAGGACTCGGACGGAGCGGGCCGCTTCCGCGGCGGCCTCGGCCTCCGCAAGGACTACGTCTTCGACCTGCACACGACCTTCACCGTGCTCGCCGACCGCGACCGCAGCGGCCCGTGGGGCGTCCTCGGCGGCCGCGCCGGCCGCCGCGCGGAGTACGTACTCGTCCGGGACGGCGCCGAGACGCGGCTCGGCTCGAAGTGCACCCTCGAGCTCGTTCCGGGCGACGTGATCAGCGTGCGCACCTGCGGCGGCGGCGGCTACGGCCCGCCGGAGGAGCGCGACCCGGAGCGCGTCCTGCGCGACGTGCTCGAGGGCAAGGTGAGTGCGGAGCGGGCCCACGACGTCTACCGCGTCGCATTCGCGGGGCATAAGGTCGACCGGGCTGCGACGGGCGCGCTGCGGGAGGCAGGGTGAGCGTCCGCGTCGCGATCGACATCGGCGGCACCTTCACGGACGCGACGCTGATCGACGAGTCGAGCGGCGCGGTCTCGATCGCGAAGGTGCTCTCGACGCCCGCCGACCCGTCGGAGGGCTTCATGCGCGCGCTCGAGCGCGCCCTCGTCGAGGGCGGCGTGGAGGCGCGAGCGACGAACTTCGTCGTCCATGCGACGACCGTGGCCACGAACGCGATCATCGAGGGGCGCATCGCCCGCAGCGGCTTCGTCACGACCGACGGCTTCCGCGATCTGCTCGAGATCGCGCGCCAGGTGCGGCCGTCGCTGTACGACACGCGCTTCGAGAAGCCGCCGCCGCTCGTCCCGCGCGACCGCGCGGTCGTCGTGCGCGAGCGGCTCGGCCCCGACGGCGGCGTACTCGTGCCGCTCGAGGACGACTCGGTGCGCGCGGCGGCCGCCGTGCTGCGTGAACAGGAGGTCGAGTCGGTTGCGGTCTGCCTGCTGCACGCGTACGTGAACGCGGGGCACGAGCAGCGGGTCGGCGCGATCCTCGCCGAGGAGCTGCCGGGCGTCCCGATCTCGCTCTCGTCGGAGGTGGCACCCGAGTTCCGCGAGTACCTGCGCGCCTCCACGACGGTGATCAACGCCGTGATCCGGCCGATCGTGGGGCGCTACCTCGAGCGGCTGGAGTCGCGGCTCGAGGAGGCGGGGGTGCGCGGGAAGCTGCTCGTGATGCAGTCGAGCGGCGGCATCTTCAGTTCGGAGGCCGCCGCGCGCCGGCCGGTGTTCATGGTGGAGTCGGGGCCTGCCGCGGGCGTGATCGCGTCCGCGCACCTCGGCACGACGGTCGGCCGGCGCGACGTGCTCTCGTTCGACATGGGCGGGACGACCGCGAAGGTCGGGTTGATCCAGGACGGGCGCCCGACCGTGACGAAGGACTACACGGTCGGCGGCCACGCGGGCGCGGGGGTCGGCGGCATGTCGCTCTCCGGCTACCCCGTGCGGACGCCCGTCGTCGACCTCGTCGAGATCGGCGCGGGCGGCGGCTCGATCGCGTGGGTGGACTCGGGCGGGCTCCTTCGTGTCGGGCCGCAGAGCGCGGGCGCCGACCCGGGACCGGTCTGCTACGGCCGCGGTGGCGAGCAGCCGACGGTGACCGACGCGAACGTCGTGCTAGGCCGGCTCAACCCGGCCTACTTCCTCGGCGGCGAGCTCGAGCTCGACGTGGAGGGCGCGCGCCGCGCGATCGAGGAACGCTGCGCCGGGCCGCTCGGGCTCACGACGACCGAGGCGGCGAACGGGATCGTGGAGATCGCGAACGCCGCGATGGTGAACGCGCTCCACCTGATCTCGGTGCAACGCGGCTACGACCCGCGGGACTTCCTGCTCGTGGCGTTCGGCGGGGCAGGGCCGCTGCACGCGAACGCGCTCGCGCGGGAGGCGCAGATGCCGGCGCTGCTCGTGCCGCCGAGCCCAGGCATCTTCTCCGCCACGGGTCTCCTCACGACCGACCTGAAGCGCGACGCGGCGACGACGCTGCTGCGGCGGCTCGAGGAGCTCGACCCGGCGGAGGTCGACCGTGGCTTCCGGGAGCTCGAGGAGGCGGGTGCGGCGGAGCTCGCAGGGGAGGGCCTCGCGGCCGGCGCCATCTCGTCGCTCCGCCAGCTCGACCTGCGCTACGTCGGCCAGAGCTACGAGCTCACCCTCGACGTGCCCACGCCCTTCGACGGAGCCGCGGCGGCCGAGCTCGCGGGCCGCTTCCACGCCGAGCACGACCGCACCTACGGCTTCGGCGCGCCGGGGGAGCCGATCGAGCTCGTCAGCCTCCGCGTCACCACGCTCGGCACGATCGCGAAGCCGCCGCCGCGCCGGCTCCCCGACGCCGCCGGCGCGCCCGAGCCGCGCTCGCGGCGCCCCGTCTTCTTCGCGGAGGCGGGCGACTACGTCGACTGCCCCGTCCACGACCGCTATGGCCTCGGTGCCGGCGCGCGCTTCGCCGGCCCCGCCGTCGTCGAGGAGTTCGACTCCACGGTCGTCGTCCACCCCGGGTACGCGGTCTCGGTCGACGCGGCCGGCAACCTGCTGATCGAAGAGGAGGCCACGTGAGCACGGAGTTCGGAGTCGCGCTGTCGAAGGACGTGATGGTGCCGACGCGGGACGGCATCCGCCTTGCCACGGACGTGTACCGCCCCGCGCGCGACGGCGAGCTGGTCGAGGGCCGCTACCCGACGATCCTCTGCCGCACGCCGTACGACAAGACCGACAAGCGCTACAGCGAGATCGCCGACTTCTTCGTCCCGCACGGCTACGCCGTGTGCCTGCAGGACATTCGCGACCGCTACCGCTCGGAAGGGACGGGCGAGTACTTCCACACGACGGTGCCGCACGAGGGCGAGGACGGCTACGACACGGTCGAGTGGATCGCCGCGCAGCGCTGGTCGAACGGGCGGGTGGGCACCGTCGGGAGCTCGTTCGCGGCGATCACGCAGGTGCGGGCGGCGCTGGAACGGCCGCCGCACCTGACGGCGATCTGGCCGGACGTCGTGCCGACGAACAGCTTCCAGCACCAGTCGCGCGAGGGCGGTGCGATGCAGCTGCACATGTTCTGGGCGCTCTTCATCCACGCCCAGGACGCGCAGGACATCGCCGACGACCCCGAGAAGCAGAACGAGGTCTGGGAGGACCTGCGCCGGCTGCGCGAGCTCTTCTGGGAGACCCCGTTCCGTCGCGGCCAGCTCTCGCTCCGCCACGTGCCGACCCTCGAGCAGGCGCTGCTGGACTACTACACGCGCGGCGCCTACGACGAGTTCTGGTCGAGCAAGAGCAACGACTTCACGGCCCACTGGGCGGATCACGCGGACATCCCGGGGACGTTCACGACCGGCTGGTACGACGGCTTCCCCCACTCGGACACCGAGTACTTCGCGGCGATGGCGGAGCGGAACGACGCGCCGCAGCGGCTGATCGTGGGGCCGTGGAGCCACGTCGGCATGCGCGGCGACGCCACGTACACGCTCGACGTCGACTTCGGCCCGGACTCCGTCTGGGGCGTGCGCCGCTACTTCGAGGAGCAGCTCCGCTACTTCGACCGCTGGCTGAAGGACGAGCCGACGGGTGTCGAGGACGACCCGCCGGTGCGGATCTTCGTCATGGGCGGCGGCTCCGGCCGGCGCACCGCGGAGGGGAAGTTCGACCACGGCGGCCGCTGGCGCGACGAACGGGAGTGGCCGCTCGCACGGACGGAGGAGCGGGTGCTCCACCTCCACGCCGACGGCAGGCTCGACGACCGGCGCCCCGAGGGCGAGGCCGAGCCGCGCCGGTACACGTACGATCCGGCCCACCCGGTGCCGACGATCGGCGGCAACTACTGCGCGGTCGGGGAACTGCCGCCGGAGGGCGCGGGCATGGAGGCGGCCTGGGCGCGCTTCCTCAGCCCGGTGCTGCGCCTCCGCAACGTGCTCACTCCCGGCCCCGCCGACCAGAAGGAGTCGCCGGAGTTCTTCGCCTCGCGCGAGCCGTACCCACGCCTGTCCGAGCGGCGCGACGTCCTCGTCTACGAAACCAAGCCGCTCGCCGAGCCGCTCGAGGTGACGGGGCGCCCCCGCGTGCGGTTGTGGGTTTCCTCGAGCGCGCGCGACACGGACTTCACCGCGAAGCTCGTGGACGTCTACCCGCCGAACGAGGACTACCCCGCGGGCTACGACCTGCTCCTCTGCGACTCGATCGTCCGCTGCCGCTTCCGCGAGGGCTACGACCGCGAGGTCTTCCTCGAGCCGGACGAGGTCGTGGCGGTGGACATCCTGCTGCCGCCGACGAGCAACGTCTTCGCCGCCGGGCACCGGATCCGCGTCGACGTCTCCTCCTCGAACTTCCCCCGTCTCGACCTGAACCCGAACACGGGCGAGCCGATCGGCCGGCACACTCACCAGCTGACGGCC
>DASQNG010000025.1:0-13914 GCA_035645095.1 Gaiellaceae bacterium
CTTGATGCCGACCGAGGCGAGCTGCTTCTGCATGATCGCGAAGGCCAGCTCACGCAGCTGGTTGCCGGCCGTCGAGTAGAAGTCGAACTCGAGCTGACCGACGCCCGGGCACGAGTACGTGCCGCCGGCACCCGGCCGCGCCGGACCGCCGGTGCAGCCATTCGAGCGCAGGAGGCTGATCGCCTTGGCCTGGCTGAAGCCAAACGGCTGGTACTTGTGCGCGACGTACTCGGGCTGGAACGGCTTGTAGATCACGTTGTTGAGCACCGGGATGTTCGGCGCAATCTCCTTGTACAGCGCCGTCGCGATCTGGCGCCGGTTGATGCCGGTGAAGATCGCCTGGCGGACGAACTTCTTGCGGAGGGCCGGATGGCCGCCGGGACCGGTCTGCAGGTCGACGTGCTCCCACGCGAACTGCAGGCCCTGCTGGACCCGGATGTTCCGCTGCTTCTTGATGTCGGCGATCTGGAGCTGCGGCTGCGGGACGATGATGTCGACCTCGCCACCGCGGAGCGCCTGGAACTGCGTGTTCGTGTCCGGGATGAAGCGGAACACGATCCGCTGCAGGTTCGCCCGCTTGCCCCAGTAGTTCGGGTTCCGCTCGACGACGAGCTGGCTACCGCGGTTCCAGCTGGCGAAGCGGAACGGGCCGCTCGCGAGCGGGAGCGAGTTCCGCATCGACGACTCGAACTGCGTGAGGTCGTTCGAGACGGGGCTGCCCGGGACCGACGGGTTCGGCAGGATGCGGCCGAACAGCGTGCGGTACGCGACGTACGGCTTCGAGAAGACGAGCCGGACGGACTTCGCATTGATCTGCTTCGCCGTCGACACGTCCTCGTGACCGACGCGGGACGTGATGCCCGGCGCCGCCTTGACCACGCGGTGGGTGAAGATCACGTCGGCAGCCGTGACCGGCCGGCCGTTGCTCCACTTCGCCGCCTGCTTGATGTTGTAACGGACGGTCAGCGGGGCCCGCTTCTCGAGCACGATGCTCTGGAAGAGGTCCATGACAAGGGCGCCCTTGTGGTTGTACTTCACGGCCGAAGCCATGATCGGGATCGTCACGTACGACCCCCACGCGAGGTTGCCCTCGTTCGTAAAGGTGTTGAGCGTGCGCGGCTCCTGGTCCGCACCCACCACGACGGTGCCGGCGGTGGCCTGCGCCCCCGACACCTCCGACGGTGCCGCAAGGGCACTCGTCGCGCTCAGGCCCATCGCCACGCACAACGCGCCGACCATGAGCCAGAACTTGCTTCTACGCATTACTTTCCTCCCCGATTGGAGCGTTTGCCGGCCGAGCCGTTCGACCGGTCACCCATGCTGTGACGTCGCCGCTGCCGGATAGTTAGTAGTGGCCGAAGAACGGTTTGCGTCGCTGCTGCCGCCGGCCGCGCCGTGAGCGGCTACGAAAGCGCCTCCGCACCGGCGACGACCTCGAGGATCTCCTGCGTGATCTCGGCCTGCCGGGCGCGGTTCATCTGCAGCGTCAGCGAGTCGATCAGCTCCCCGGCGTTCTTCGACGCGTTCCGCATCGCGGTCATCCGCGCGCCCTGCTCGGACGCGGCGGACTCGAGCAGCGCGCGGTAGACCTGCGTCTCGAGGTAGACCGGCAGGAGCCGGGCGAGGATCTCCTCCGGCTCCGGCTCGAAGATGAAGTCGCCGCGGAGGGCGTCCTCCCTGCGCTCCTCCTCGCCGCTCTCCAGGATGTCGGCGGAGATCGGCAGCAGCTCCTGCTCGGTCACCCGCTGGACGAGGGGCGACTCGTAGGCGTTGTAGACGAGCACGACGCGGTCGACCTCGCCCGATGTGTAGAGCTCGCCGACGGCGTACGCGATCGCCTGGGCGTCGGAGTACGCGGGGCGGTCGGTGAAGCCGACGAACTCGTCCGCCACCTCGTAGCGACGGAACGCGAGCGTCGAGCGGCCCTTCTTGCCGATCGCGACGAACCGCACCGTCTTGCCGTCCCGCCGCAGCTCCCGCTCGAGCGCGAACGCCCGCCGCAGGATCTGGGCGTTGAACGGGCCCGCGAGGCCACGGTCGCCCGTGAGCGCCACGAGCGCGACGGTGTTCACCTCGTCGCGCTGCTGGAGCAGGGGCAGCCCGCGCACGGACGCGCTCGCGCGGCCGACGCCGGCGATCAGCTCGCGCATCGTCTCGGCATAGGGGCGCATCGCCTCGATCCGGGTCTGCGCGCGCCGCAGCCGGGCCGAAGCGACGAGCTCCATCGCCTTCGTGATCTTGCGCGTGTTCTTGATCGAGCGGACGCGTCGCTTCAGGTCCTGGACTGAGGCCATGGCGCTAGACGAGACCGCCTTCGTCCTCGACGTTGAACATCCCGAGGAACCGCTTCAGCTCGGCGTCGAGCCGCTGCGTCGTGTCGTCGCCGAGGTCGTTCGTCTCGTCGATCGCGCCGTAGATCGTCCCCTCCGTGCGCAGGTGCTCGCGCAGCTCGTCCTGGAAGCGCGGCACCTGCGTGACCGGGATCTCGTCGAGGAAGCCGTTGATCCCGGTGTACAGCGCGACAACCTGCTCCGCGTGCGGCCACGGCCGGTACTGCGGCTGGTTGAGCGTCGCGACCATCCGCTCGCCGCGCGCGAGCGTCTTCTGCGTGGCCGGGTCGAGCTCGGACCCGAACTGCGAGAACGCCTCCAGCTCGCGGTACTGCGCGAGCTCGAGCCGCAGGCGCCCTGCGACCTTCTTCATCGCCTTCGTCTGCGCGGAGCCGCCGACGCGCGACACCGACGTGCCCACGTTGATCGCCGGACGGATCCCGGAGTAGAAGAGGTCGGCCTCGAGGAAGATCTGGCCGTCGGTGATCGAGATCACGTTCGTCGGGATGTAGGCCGAGATGTCGCCGGCCTGCGTCTCGATGATCGGGAGCGCCGTCAGCGAGCCGCCGCCGAGGGGGTCCGACACCTTCGCCGCGCGCTCGAGCAGCCGCGAGTGGAGGTAGAAGACGTCGCCGGGGTACGCCTCGCGGCCCGGCGGGCGGCGGAGCAGCAGCGAGAGCTGCCGGTAGGCGTCGGCGTGCTTCGTCAGGTCGTCGTAGACGATCAGCGCGTGCTTGCCCGAGTAGAGGAAGTGCTCCCCCATCGCCGCGCCGGCGAACGGCGCCATCCACTTGATCGGAGCGGCCTCGTGCGCCGCCGCCGACACGATGATCGTGTACTCCATCGCGCCCTCGTCCTTCAGGCGCTCGTACACCTGCGCGACCGTCGAGCCCTTCTGGCCGATCGCGACGTAGATGCAGAAGACGTCGGTGTCCTTCTGGTTGATGATCGCGTCGATCGCCACCGCGGTCTTGCCGGTGCCGCGGTCGCCGATGATCAGCTCGCGCTGGCCGCGGCCGACGTTCGTCATCGAGTCGATCGCCTTTACGCCCGTCATCAATGGCTCCTTCACCGGCTGCCGCTCGACGACGCCGGGCGCCTTGAACTCGAGCGGCCGGCGCTCCGTCGTGTCGATCGCGCCGACACCGTCGAGCGGGTTCCCGAGGGGGTCGACGACGCGGCCGAGCAGCGCCTCGCCGGTGGGGACGCTCACGACCTCGCCCGTGCGGCGGACTGGCTCTCCCTCCCTCACCGACTGCCAGTCGCCGAAGAGGGCGACGCCGACGTTGTCCTCCTCGAGGTTGAACGCGATGCCGACGACGCCGTGCTCGAACTCGAGCCGCTCGAGCGCGATGCAGTTCTCGAGCCCGTGGACACGGGCGATGCCGTCGCCGAGCTGCAGCACGGTCCCGACCTCGGAGAGGTCCGTGTGGACGTCGTACTGCTCGATCCTCGACTTGAGGATCGAGGTGATCTCTTCGGGGCGTAGCTTCACGTGTGCTCCTTCGCTTCTGGAAGTCGTCGAAATCTGGACGCCGCGGCTAGCCTCGCGCCGCGAGCTCGTGCCGCAGGCCGGCGAGGCGGCCGCGCACGCTCGCGTCGACGCGCAACGAGCCCGCCTGGAGGACGAAGCCGCCGATCAGGGCCGGATCGACCCGTCGCGTCGCCTCGACCGTGCGGCCGGACGCCTGCTCGATCTGCCCGACGATCGCGCGCGCCTCGTCCTCCGTCAGCTCGATCGCCGTCGTCAGCTCGACGGTGAGGCGCCGCGCGCGCGCCGCGACGAGCGCGTCGAACTCGCGGTAGATCTCGGGTAGCTCGCCGCCGCGACCCTTCTCGGCCGCGAGCAGGACGAGGTTGTGCACCCGCTCGTCGGCGCCGCCGAGGACCTCCTCGAGCACCGCCTTCTTGTCGGCGGCGTCGAGCTCGGGGTTCGTCAGCACGGCGGAGAGCTCCGGGACCGCCTCGACGGCCGCGACGAAGTCGCCGAGCTGCTCGTGCACGATCTCGAGCTTGTCCTCCCCGTCGGCGGCCTCGAAGAGCGCGCGAGCGTACATGCGGTGCGAGACGGCCATCAGCGCTCGTGCGCCTCCAAGGCCGAGAAGTCGAGCTCACCGATCGCGTCCTCGATCAGCCGACGGTGGTCCTCGCGGTCGAGCACCTTCCCCGTCACCTTCGAGGTCGCGACGAGCGTCAGGTCGGCCACCTCGCCGCGGATCTGGTCGAGCGCGCGGGCGGTCTCCGCCTCGATCTGGCGGCGGGTGTCCTCGAGGCGCCGCTGGCGGTCGGACTCGATCTCCTCCTTGGCCCGCTCGCGCTGCGAGTCGGCGGTGCGACGTGCCTCGGCGAGGATGTCACCGGCCTCGCTCTTCGCCTGCCCGATCAGCGAGCGGTGCTCCTCGAGCAGGCTGCGGGCCTCCGTCCGTGCCCGCTCCGCCTCCTCGACCGAGTCGCGGATGCGCTTGCGGCGGTCGTCGATCGTCTTCTGGATCGGCCCGAACGCGAACCGCTTCAGCACGTAGAACGTGATGAAGAAGCAGACGAGCGTCCAGATCATCAGCCCCGGAACGGGGTCGATCAGCGGTGATGCGGCGACGAACATGGTCGGGGTCCCTTCCGGCGCCTAGACGAGGACGTAGGCGAGCAGGCCGCCGATCAGGCCGTAGAAGACGACGGCCTCCGTGAGCGCGAACCCGAGCCACTGGATGCCCTGCAGCTCGCCGCGCAGCTCCGGCTGACGCGCGACTGCCTGGATCATCGAGCCGAAGATGTTGCCGATGCCGATGCCCGCGCCGAGCGAGCCGAGTCCGATGCCGAGCGCGAGCGCGATCGCCTTGCCGGCGTCGACGTTCGAGGCGGCTTCCTGAGCGAGCAGAGTGAACATCGTGCGGGTGTCCTCCTTGGGTGGCTAGTGCTCCGGCTCGATCGCCGAGCCGATGTAGATGGCGGAGAGGGCGGCGAAGATGAACGCCTGGATGGAGACGACGATCACGACCTCGAAGAGGTAGAAGATCGTCGCCATCGGGATCGCGAACACGGCGAGGTACACGTTCTCGAGCACGAAGATCAGCCCGATGAACGTCAGGATCAGCATGTGCCCGGCGAGCATGTTCGCGTAGAGACGGACGCTCAGGCTGATCAGCCGCATGAACTGCCCGAGGATCTCGAGCGGCACGATCAGCGGGTACATCGCCTTCGGGACGTCCGGGATCCAGCTCTTGAAGTAGCGGACGGGACCGTTGTGCCGGATCCCCTCCACGTGCGTGAAGACGAAGGTCATGAAGGCGAGCGCGATGGTGACGCTGATCGAGCTCGTCGCCGCGTAGACGGCGAGCGTCGGCAGCTCGACGCCGAAGAGCTCGAAGCGGTCGTTCGAGAGCGGCAGCGGGATGAAGCCGAGCATGTTGACGACCCAGATGAAGAGCATCAGCGACGCGACGTACGGGAACCAGAGGCGGATCGACTTGTGCGGCAGCCCCTGCTCCGCGACCTGCGTCTGCGCGATCTCGTAGACCATCTCGCCGAGCGCCTGGCGCCGGCCGGGGTCGGACTTCGACGGCAGCACGCGCGCGCGCATGAGCAGGAGCCCGAGCGCGATCGTGCAGAGCGAGCCGAGCATCAGGTACGCGACGGCCTTGTTGATCGAGAGGTCGAGCGGCCCGATCTGGATCGGCACCCACTGCCCGATCTCGAAGTCGTGCTCGGGGTTGAACTCCTCCGCTCCCTCCGACGTCGCGGCGAGCGCGGCCGACGTCGGCAGCACGAGGAAGAGCGTCAGGCAGAGCGCGACGATGCGGCTAGGCACGCGCCTCACCCGAGAAGTAGAGCGTGAGGGAGACCGCGAGCTCGAGCGTGTAGGCGAGGCCGTAGACGAGGATCGCCGCGAGCGCAAGCCGCGCGTCGGTCGCCGCGAGCACGACGACGACGACGAGCACCGCGAGCGCGCGAAACGCCATCCCGAGCCCCAGGACTCCACCGGCGGCGAGGTTACCCGCGCGACCCCGCAGGTGCGTCAGTAGGAGGGCGAGGAGCCTCGACGCCGCCCAGAGGGTCGCGCCGACGAGCCAGCCGGCGAGCTCCCACCCCGCGGCGAGGAAGACCGGCAGCGCGAGCAGCACGACGGCCGCACCCGCGAGCACGGGCACGAGCTGGTTCGGCAGCGGCCGCGGCGTCGAGAGGATCCCCGCCACTACTCGAAGGCGTGCCCGTAGCGCTTGTACGTCGCGAAGACGCCGAACGGGATGCCGAGGATCGCGCCGACGAGGAAGCCGTAGGCTGCGTTACCGGCGAGCCAGCCGATCCCCGCAGCCACGAGGATGACGGCGGCCGTCGAGCCGATCAGAACGGAGCCGGCGCCTGCGAGGCTGAAGTTCGAGCCCCCGTCGGGCCGCTGCGCAGCAGGCTCCATGCGGGGCAGAGCATACCAGAGGGCAGCTGCAGATTGTGACAGCCGAAAGCCGCCTCCGGAGCGGGTTCGCGGCCACTTTGTAGGGCTGTATGCTCGCCCGGTGGAACGGCTTGTGCTCGTGCACGGCTCGGTGCTCGGCGGGGCCCGGACGTGGGCGGCACAGCGTCCGCTCGGCGAGCGCTACCACCTCGTCGTCCTCGACCGCCCCGGGTTTCCACCGGGCCCGGACGTCGAGCGGGTGGACTTCGACGACCACGCCGAGTGGCTCGCGCAGCGCCTCCTGCCGGGCGACCACCTCTGCGGGCACTCCTACGGCGGCGTGATCTCGCTGCTCGCGGCGGCGAGCCGCGGCGACCTTCGCTCGCTGACGGTGATCGAGCCGCCGGCGACGACGGTCGCGTGCGGGCGGCCGGCTGCCGACGGGTTCGCGGCGGAAGCGGCGGCGCTGTGGCGCGACGGGCCGCAGGAGCCGGAGGCGTTCCTGCGCCGGTTCCTCCGCACGGTCGGTTCGACATGGGAGCCCCCGTCTCCCCTGCCGCCGGACGTCGAGCAGGGGGCGAGAACGCTGCTCGTCGAGCGCGGCCCCTGGGAGGCGCGCATCCCGCTCGAACGCCTGCAGGCGACGCCGTACCCCAAGCTCGTCGTCTCGGGCGGCCACCACCCCGCGTTCGACGCCATCTGCGACGAGCTCGAGGAGGCGCTCGACGCGGAGCGGGCGATACTGCCCGGCGCCGGCCACACCTGCCAGGCGGCGCCTGGCTTCAACGCGGTGCTGCTCGACTTTCTCGCCCGGGCATCCCACGAGTCGCTCCACGCCCGTCGTGACGAGAGATTGTGTTGAAACAACACAATCTCAGGTCGGTGGATGCCGCCGCTCCCGGCGGCCATGGCTTGTGTTGAAACAACACAAGCTACCGTCGCCGGGATGCGCGGCTGCCGGTGCGGGCAGGGGTGGGCCCTGCTCCCAAGATCCGCGTGCACTTGGCTGCCGCTGCGCCGGCGACGCAGAAGAGCGGGCTAGCGCTAGGCGCTGCGGCGGTGCCGCGGCGCTTCCTCGACGCGGCGGACGCGCGGGTTCGCGAGCTTCACGATCTCGAGCAGGTAGACGACATAGACGGAGAAAGCAAGGGCAGCGAGGCCGATCGCGCCGGCGGCGAGCGTCTCCCAGAAGTGCCACACGCCGCCGGCGCGGAACGGGATGAAGCGGGTTGCGAGCGCTGCCGCGGCGAGCGTCGCGCACCACGCCCACATCGTGAGCGCAGCCCGCCGCTGCGTGAAGCCCCGGCGGAGGAAGCGGTGGTGCAGGTGCGCCTGGTCGGCGCCGAAGACCCGCTCGCGGTTCTTCAGCCGCCGCGCGACGACGAACGACGTGTCGATGATCGGCACCGCGAGCACGAGCAGCGGCCAGAAGAGGACGACCGTCGACGCCGTCTTCAGCAGCCCCTGCACGGATAGCGCCGCCAGGAGGAAGCCGAGGCAGAGCGCGCCGGAGTCGCCCATGAAGATCCGCGCCGGGTAGAAGTTGTGGCGGAGGAAGCCGAGGCAGGCGCCGGCGACGATCGCCGCGAGGATCGCCGGCTGCGGCCGCCCCACCGAGAGCGCGATCAGCGCGAAGGTCGCGCCCGCGATCGCGCAGACCCCCGCCGCGAGCCCGTCGAGGCCGTCGAGGAAGTTGACCATGTTCATGATCGCCACCATCCACACGAGCGTGAGCGGGATCCCCACCCACGGCCCGAGCTCGTGGATGCCTAACCCAGGGAACGTGAAGCGGTCGATCCAGACGTCGAACGAGACGGCCACGCCGGCGGCGATGATCTGCCCCGCGAGCTTCGGCCACGGCCCGAGCGCACGGAAGTCGTCGATCGCGCCGACGACGGTCGCGATCGCCGCCCCGAGCAGCACGCCGCGCCACGCGCCGGACAGGTCGAGGAACGCGAGGGCGGGGACGAAGACCCCGAAGAAGATCGCGAGGCCCCCGAGCCGCGGGATGGGGTTCACGTTCAGCCGCCGCCGGTCCGGAAGGTCGACGACGCCGAGCAGCCGGGCCATCCCGCCCACGGCCGGCGTGAGCAGCATCACGACCACGAGCGCGACGAGCGCGCCGTACAGCACCTCCGGGTGATCCGCGAGCTCGCGCGGCATCGCGCCCGCTACTTCGTGCCGTAGAGGCGGTCGCCTGCGTCGCCGAGGCCCGGGACGATGTAGCCGCGCTCGTCGAGGGCGCGGTCGACGGCGGCGCAGACGATGTGCACGTCCGGGTGCTCCGAGTGCACGCGCTCGATGCCCTCCGGAGCGGCCACGAGGCAGACGAGCGTGACGGAGCGTGCGCCTGCCGCCTTCACGGCGGCGACGGCGGCGGCGCTCGAGTTCCCGGTCGCGAGCATCGGGTCGAGCACGATCGCGTCTCGCTCGTCGAGGTCGTCGGGGAGCTTCACGTAGTACTCGACCGGCTGTAGCGTCTCCTCGTCGCGGTAGAGGCCGATGAAGCCGACGCGCGCGCTCGAGATGAGCGAGAGCACGCCCTCGAGCATCCCGAGCCCCGCGCGCAGGACGGGGTTGACCGCGACCTTCTTGCCCGAGATCCGCTGCGCCTGCATCCGCTCGAGCGGCGTCTCGATCTCGACCGGCTCCGTCGGGAGGTCCTTCGTCGCCTCGTAGGTCAGGAGCAACGTCAGCTCGTTGACGAGCTTCCGGAAGTGAACCGTCGGCGTCTCGCGATCGCGGAGGTACGACAGCTTGTGCTGCACGAGCGGGTGCTCGACGAGGGTGACCCGCTTCACGCGTAGCTCGCGTAGCCCCGGAAGCCCGGGTAGAGCGGCCGCCGCTCGCAGAGCGCGAACGCGCGCGCCGCCAGTGCCGGCAGATCCGGCGACGCCCCGAGCGCACCCGCGATCACACGCCCGACCTCGCGGAAGTCCTCCTCGTCGAAGCCGCGCATCGTCGCGGCCGGCGTGCCGATCCGCACGCCCGAGGCGACGGTGGGTGGGCGCTCGTCGAACGGGACGGTGTTCCGGTTCACGGTGAGCTTCACCTCGTGCAGCCGCTCCTCCGCGTCCTTGCCCGTCCAGTCGGTCGCGCGCAGGTCGAGCTGGAGGACGTGCGTGTCGGTGCCGCCGGTGAGCACGTCGAGCCCGTTCGCCATCAGCTCGTCGGCGAGGGCGTCGGCGTTCGCCCGCACCTGTGTCTGGTAGTCGCGGAACGCGGCCGTCGCCGCGATCCGGAAGCACGCCGCCTTCGCCGCGATGCCGTGCACGAGCGGCCCCCCCTGCATCCCCGGGAAGACGGCGCGGTCGATCGCCTGGGCATGCTCCTGGCGGCAGAGCACGAAGCCCGAGCGCGGGCCGGCCAGCGTCTTGTGTGCCGTGGAGGTGACGACGTCGCAGTGCTCGACGGGGTTCGGGTGCAGCCCGGCGGCGACGAGACCGGAGAAGTGGGCCATGTCGCACATGAGGAGCGCACCGACCTCGTCGGCGATGCGCCGGAACTCCCACGTCTCGACCGTCCGCGGGTAGGCCGACCCGCCGCACACGATCAGCTTCGGCCGGTGCTCCCGCGCCAGCCCGAGCACCTCGTCGTAGTCGACCACGTTCGTCTCGCGGGAAACGCCGTAGTGGACGATCGTGTACAGCCGCCCGGAGAAGTTGACCTTCAGGCCGTGGGTCAGGTGGCCGCCGTGGTCGAGGCGGAGCGAGAGGATCGTGTCGCCCGGCTGCAGGAGTGCGAAGTAGGCCGCCATGTTGGCCTGCGCGCCCGCGTGCGCCTGGACGTTCGCGTGGTCGGCGCCGAAGAGCGATTTCGCGCGGTCGATCGCGAGCTGCTCGATCTCGTCGACGACTTCGCAGCCGCCGTAGTAGCGACGGCCCGGGTAGCCCTCGGCGTACTTGTTCGTCGGGACGGAGCCGACGGCCTCGAACACGGCCGGCCACGTGAAGTTCTCCGAGGCGATCAGTTCGATCTGGTTGCGCTGCCGCTCGAGCTCCCGCCCGAGCAGCGCGGCGATCTCGGGGTCGACCTCGCCGAGCCCCTCCGTCCGGAGCTGCTCGAGCGACTGCTGCGCGACTGCCATGCGGGCTCCTCCCTCCTCGGGTGCTCCGATGCTAGAGCACCCGCGCGGCGAGCCGGAGCGCCTCCGCCGACGGCGCGGCGCCCTCCCGGACGACGCGCGGCTCCGGACCGGTGAAGTCGAGCACGGTCGACGGCGTGCCCCCGAGCGGCCCCGCGTCGACCTCGGCGTCCGCTGCAGCCCGGATCTCCGGCGGCACGTCATCGAGGGTCACCGGGTCGGGGCCGCCGCGCGCGTTCGCGCTCGACGCGACATAGGCGCCGACGCGCTCCAGGAGCTCGCGCGCGACGCCCGTCACGTCGGGGACGCGGACGCCGATCGCGTCGGGGGTCGTACCCGTCAACCAGGGGTAGCGCCGCGCCGGGTTCGGCAGCACGAGCGTGTACGGGCCGGGCAGGAGCGCACGGGCAATCTGCGCCGCGCGCCCGCGCAGCTCCGGCACGCACTCGAGGAGCAGCGTCATGTCGGCGGCCACGAGCGCCGTCGGTTGCGCCGCGTCGCGCCGCTTTGCGCGGTAGAGCCTCGTCGTCGCCGCCTCGCGGTAGGGGCTGGTGGCGAGCCCGTAGACCGTGTCGGTGGGGACGATGGCGAGCCGCCCCGCGCGGATCGCCTCGACCGCGGCGTCAACCGCCAGCGCCGTCGCCTCCCCAGCGCGCCTCGACGACACGCTCTCGCCCCGCGAGGTCACGCGTGATCGTGGGCTCGAGATACCCGAGCTCCCGGAGCAGCGCGAAGGCGTCCTGCGCCTGGTCGTCCCCCACCTCGAGCACGAGCCAGCCACCCGGCCGCAGCACCTCGCGCGCCTCCGTCGCCACCGCCTCCGTCACGCCCTCGCCGACGAGCGCGACGTGGGGCTCGTAGTCGCGGACGTCGGGCATCAGGCGCGCGAGCTCCTCGGCGGCCACGTACGGCGGGTTGGAGACGACGAGGTCATATGGCCCACCGGGAAGCCCCGTGCGGAGGTCGTGCTCGAGCAGCGTCAGCTCGGCGCCCGCGGCGGCGGCGTTCTCGCACGCGAGCGCAACCGCGTCGGGCGAGACGTCGATCGCCGTGAGCGTGCACCCGGGGTGCTCGTCCCAGAGCGCGATCGCGATCGCGCCCGTCCCCGTCCCGACATCGAGCACGTCCGGCCTTGCGCGGCCCCGCAGCCGTGCGAGGGCCCGCTCCACCACCATCTCCGTCTCGGGGCGCGGGATCAACGCGCGTCGGTCGACGCGGAGCGTCAGCCGCCGGAAGCCCCACTCGCCGAGGATGTAGGCCACGGGCTCGTGGCGCGAGCGGCGCGCGACGAGCGCCCGGTACCGCGCGAGCTCGGTTCCGTTGAGCGGCCGATCGAAGTCGGTGTAGAGCTCGATCCGCGAGCGGCCGAGCGTGTGCGCGAGCAGCAGCTCGGCGTCGAGCCGCGGCGTCTCGGAGCCGCGCGCCGCCAGATGGGCGTTCGCCCGCCGGAGGACCTCGCCGAGCGTCATCGCGTCAGCTCGCCTCGACTTCGAGCGCGCGCCGGCGGTCCTCCTCCTGCAGCGCGTCGGTGAACTCGTCCAGCGCGCCGGGCAGGACCTTCTCGAGGTTGAGCGTCAGCTTGACGCGGTGGTCGGTGACGCGGCTGTCGGGATAGTTGTACGTGCGGATCTTCTCGGCGCGCTCGCCGGTGCCCACCTGCGAGCGGCGCGTGGCGCTGAGCTCCGCCTGCTGGCGCTCCCGCTCGGCCTCGTAGAGGCGCGCGCGCAGCACGCGCAGCGCCTTCTGCTTGTTCTGGAGCTGCGACTTCTCGTCCTGCATGGCGACGACGATGCCGGTCGGCACGTGGGTGATCCGGACTGCCGAGTCGGTTGTGTTCACGCTCTGCCCGCCCGGGCCGGTCGAGCGGTAGACGTCGATCTTGAGGTCGTTCTCGTGCAGCTCGACCTCGATCTCCTCGGCCTCCGGCATCACCGCGACCGTTGCGGTGGACGTGTGGATCCGTCCCTGCGACTCCGTCTCGGGAACGCGCTGGACGCGGTGCGTGCCGCCCTCGTACTTGAAGACGGCGTAGGCGCCCTCGCCCTTGACGCCGAACACGACCTCCTTGAAGCCGCCCGACTCGTTCTCGCTCGCGGAGAGGAGCTCGATCTTGAAGCCGCGGCGCTCCGCGTAGCGCGCGAGCATGCGGTACACGTCCGCAGCCCAGAGCGCCGCCTCGTCGCCGCCGACGCCCTGCCGGACCTCGAGGATGACGTCCTTGTCGTCGGCCGGGTCGCGCTCCACCAGCGCGAGCTTCAGCTCCTCTTCGAGCCGGCCGACGTCCGTCTCCAGGTCCGCTGCGAGGCTCGCGAGCTCGGCGTCCGCGCGTGAGGCGTCGAGGTCGTCACGCGCCTGCCGCCACTCCTGCGCGAGGCGGTACGCGGCCTCGAGCTCCTTCAGCCGCCGGCCGACGGCGGCCGCCTCGCGACGGTCGTCGTAGACGGTGGGGTCTGCCATCCGCTCGCGCATCTCCTCGTACGACGACTCGAGATCGCCGACCAGCTGCTCCATCGCGTCCACGCGCCTAGGGTAGTGGAGCGTTCGAGGCGCGACCGGCGTCTTCCACGTCACGACGCGCGGCGTCGGGCGGCGCGACGTCTACCTCACGGTCGACGACCGGCTCGTCTTCCTGCGCCTCCTGCAGGAAGTGACGCGACGGTGGCGGTGGACGATGCACGCCTGCTGCCTGATGACGAACGACTACCACCTCGTCGTCGAGACGGGCCGCGAGCGCCTGTAGCGTGGAATGCACCGCCTGAACGGCCGGTACGCACAGCACTTCAACGCCGTCCACGGCTGGAGCCGCCACTCGTGGGGAGACCGCTGCGCGCTGTGGCAGGTCCGCGACGACGCGCACCTCGCGGCAGCGTGCGACTACCTCCGCACGAACCCCGTCCGCGCAGGCTCGGCGTGGAGCGACGCGCGCCGAGCCGCGCAGCTCGCTAGGAGCCGGCGAGCCTCGCGTCCAGCGTGATCTCGTCGACTCCCGTGAGCGCCTTCGACACGGGGCAGTTCGCCTTCGCGCCCTCGGCCGCCTCGTGGAACGCCGCTTCGTCCAGACCCGGCACCGTCCCCTCGACCGCCAGCGCGACCTTCGTGATCCCCGTCCCGGG
>DASQNG010000026.1:0-2989 GCA_035645095.1 Gaiellaceae bacterium
ATCGCGGCGGCCGCCGCCGGAGTCCTCGTCGCGGCGCTGGCGGTGCGGCCGCGCTCGGCTCGAGGGGGCTTCTCGCCGCTCGACGCGCTCGCAGTCGCCGCCGCGGTGCTCGTCGCGGGGGGTGCCTGGGGCACGGTGGGCGGCGACCTCGTCCTCGTGCTGCCGGCGCTCGCGGCGTTCGCAGCCGCGCTCGCGGCGGCGCGGCTCCTGCCGCCGGCCCTGCGTGGCCTCGAGCGGCTCGCGCGCCGCCGCGGGCTCGCGTTGCGCCTCGCCGCGCTCTCGCTCGCGCGCAACCCCGGCTACGCAACGGTGGCGGCGGCGTTCCTCGTCGTCAGCTTCGGGCTCGCCCTCCTCGCCGAGGGCTACCGGGAGACACTCGCGCAGGCCGAGCGCGACGCCGCCGCGTTCGCCGTGCCCCGCGACTACGTGCTGCGGCAGGACCTGACGCGGCTCGTTCCCGTCGCCGACGTCCTCAGCAGCGGGGCAGGACAGCTGGGACACGGAGTCGAGGTGGACGGCGTGCTGCGGTTGACGGGGAGCGTCGCGCGGCAGGAGGGTGACAGCGGGATCACGCTGCTCGGGCTGCCGCCGGGGACGCTCCCGCGACTGCACGGCTGGCGCGACGGGTGGGCGATCGCGTCACGGGTCGAGCTCGCACAGCGGCTCGAGGCGCCGGGCGTGCTCTCGGGGACGCGGCTGCCGCCCGAGCTCCGGCGGCTGCGCGTCGTCGCCTCCGGCTCCGACGTCAGGCTGACCGCCGAGATCGAAGGTGCAGACGGGCGGTTCGTCCGCGTCGCGCTCCCGCGCGGTCCGGTCGACGTGCGCGAGGCGCCGCTGCCGCGCGAGGCCCGGAGCGGGAAGCTCGTCGCATTCGTGCTCGAGCCGGCGAGCCGGATCGTCGAGCGCGGAGCCGATGCGGGCAAGGCGGAGAGCGGGTCGCTGCGGCTGCGGCTGCTCGACCTGCCGGGATCGCTCGACGGCTGGGTCGGCGCCGGCGGCGCCCGCGTGCAGGGCGACCGCGTCACGTACACGCTGACGAACGTCGAACCGACGCGCGTCCGGCCGGCGCAGCCGTTCGACCGGGAGCCCGTGCCCGTGCTCGCGACACCCAGGCTCGCGGCCGCCGCGGACGCCAACGGGCTGCTCCCGCTCCAGCTCGCCGGCGAGCGGCTGACGGTGCGCGTGGTGGGGGAGGTGGAGCGGTTCCCGGGCGTGCGCGGGCAGGCGGTCGTCGCGGACGGCGAGGCTGTCGCCGTTGCGCTGAACACGCTGCGGCCCGGTGCGGCGCGCGTGAACGAGGCCTGGCTCGGGCTGACGCGGCCCGAAGCTGCGGCAGAGGTGGACCGCGCCCTTGCCGCACCCCCCTTCCACGTGCTCGAGACGGTGTCGCGGCGGTCTCTCGAGGCGGACGCGGCGCGCGACCCGCTCGCGCGCGGCACCCTGCTCGCCCTCGTCGCGGCGGCGCTCGTCGCGCTCGTGCTCGCGCTCGTCGCGATCCTGCTCACGGTGCTCGGCGACCTCCGGGACGAGCGCGGCGACTTCTTCGACCTCGAGGCGGAGGGGGCCGGGCCGCTCCTGCTGCGGCGCGTCGTGCGGCTGCGCGCGCTGGCCGTCGTCGCCGCGGGCCTCGTCGGCGGTGCCGCGACGGGGCTCGTGCTCGGCGCCATCGTCACCGACCTCGTGAGCCTGACGGCGCGAGTGGGCAGGGCGGAGCCGCCGCTCCGGTACGCGCTCGACCCGGTTGCGGTCTCGGCCGGGATAGGTGTCTTCGCGCTGCTGGCGCTCCTGCTCGTCCTCGGCACGACGCGCCGCGGCTTCCGTGCGCCGGTGCCGCCGCGGGTCGAGGTGCTGGAGTGACCGCGGCTGTCGAGCTGCAGGACGTCTTCCGTGTCTACCCGTCGGCCGAGGGCGGCGTGGCGGCGCTGCAGGGCCTGACGCTGCGCGTCGCCGAGGGCGAGGCGTGCGTCGTGCTGGGGCCGAGCGGGTCGGGGAAGTCGACGCTGCTCCGGCTCGTCGCCGGCTTCGACCGCCCCTCCGCCGGACGGGTGCGCGTCGCCGGCGTCGACGTCGCGGCGTTGTCGGAGGGCGCCCGGGCGCGCTTCCGCTCGACCGTGCTCGGCTACGCCGACCAGCACTACTGGCGCGCCCTCGCGGGCGAGCTGACGGTGCGCGAGCTCGTAGGCGTGCAGCTCGGCCTCGCCGGCGCCGGCGCCTCCAACCGCTCGGCGCGTGCCGACGAGCTGCTCGCGCGCGTCGGGCTCGGCGCGCGCGCCGACGCCCGCCCGCGCGAGCTCTCGGGCGGCGAGCAGCAGCGCGTCGCGCTCTGCGCGGCCGTGGCGCACCGGCCCCGGCTGCTGCTCGCAGACGAGCCGACCGGCGAGCTCGACGCCGCCGCCGCGGAGGAGGTGTTCGCGCTCGTCGCCGAGCTGGTGCGCGAGGAGGGCACGACGGCGCTCGTCGTCAGCCACGATGCCGCGGCGGCGGCGCACGTCGACCGAGTCGTGCACATCCGCGACGGCCGCGTCAGCGACGAGCAGGTGCGCTCCGCCCGGAACGGGACGATCGTCGTCGGCCGCGGCGGCTGGCTGCGGCTCCCTGAGGACCTCCTGCGCGGTGCCGGCATCCACGACCGCGCGTCTGCCGCCCTCGCCCCCGCCGGGCTCCTCGTCACTCCGGCCGCCGGCGCGCCCCCACCGGCGACCCCTCCGCGGCCGGCCGCGCCGGAGGCGCCTCCCGTGCCGCCCCGCGCTGTCGTCGAGGCGCGCGGGCTCCGCCGCAGCTTCGGCAGCGTCGCCGTGCTCGACGGCGTCTCGGCGACCTTCGCCGCCGGCCGCCTCGCCGTCGTCACCGGGCCGTCCGGGTCCGGCAAGACGACGCTGCTGCACCTCCTCGCCGGGCTCGACCTCCCGGACGCCGGCGAGGTGATCGTCGACGGCGTCGCCCTCACGACACTCGACCGGAGCGGCCGCGCCGAGCTGCGGCGGACGCG
>DASQNG010000027.1:0-5606 GCA_035645095.1 Gaiellaceae bacterium
TGCACCTCGCCGTCGGGCGCGATCACCGCCGCGGTTTGCAGGTAGTCGGCGGACAACCGCTGGCGCTGCATGGCGACGATCGCGTCGGCGACCTCGGCGAAGCCGCGACCGTCGAGGGCGAGCGCGACCTCCGCCGCCGAGATCCGCTCGAGGAAGACCCGGTCGGCTGCGGCGACGTCGGCGGCGCGGTCGCGGTCGGGCAGGTCTGCGCTGTCGTACCCCGAGGCGGCAGCCTCGACCTCGGCGTCGGTCACCTCGGGGAAGCCGAGCTCGGCGAAGACCGCTTGGATCGCTCGGGCCGCGCGGTCACGTACCCGGAGAAGGTCGTCCTCCGCGGCGGGCTCGATCCCGGCGTCGACCTGCCAGTCGCGCTGGATCGTCAGCCACTCGTCGAGGTCGTCCGCGTCGTAGTTGCCGCCGCCGAAGGTGTTGTCGTGGCGGGGCATGACGGAGTAACCGGAGGTGACGAAGTCCGTTCCCGGCAGGAACTGTCCCATCAGCTTCGCCGTCTTGCGGATCGCCGAGTGCGAGGCGATCGCGTCGTTGCCGGAGGCGACCTCCAGCCCGAGCCAGGCGGCGAGCACGTTCTCCGCCAGGATCGCGCGGGTGCCGCCCGGCACGGCGAGCGCGAGAGCGACGCAGGAGATGGACCCGTTCTGGACGCCCTGCGAGCCGGCCGCGCGCACGGCCGCGAGGCATCGTGCCTCGAGGTAGAGCATCGACTTCCCCTCAGCGTGGCCCATCAGCGCCTCGGAGCCGCCGCCGGAGGTGAACCGCACCTTCACTCCCCGGGAGGCGTACGCGGAGGCGAGGAACGCCTTCGACCACGGGGTGTCGTCGCCGTCCACGAAGACCGGCTCGGTGCCGTACACCGAGAGCGTCTCGGCATAGGTGACGAGGCCCTGGATCGCGAGCTGCAGGTTGCGCCGCTCCTCGACCGCGCACTGCGTCATCACGCCGGGACGGCCGGTTTGCGAGCCGACGAGGATCGCGATCGCGTTCAGCGGCGCGTACCGCGAGACGCCGACCGTCGTCTCGATCTCCGCAAAACCGCGGAAGGCCGCCTCGGCCGCGTCGGCGGCGAGGAGCGCCGGGTTCTCCTTCAGGTTCGTGACGTGCGCCTGGTTCGCCGGCCGGCGGCGCGCGCGGAGCTTTTTCAGCGCGAACATCAGCTCCACGGGGTCGAGCATCCCGACGATTCGTGCGAGCCACGCGGGGGTCAGGCCGCGGGAGACGCGCACGAGCTCGTCGCGCGGGACGCCGACGTCCACGAGGCGCCGCGCGAGCTCCTCGTCCGGGACCCCCGCGACCTCACGCGCGACGTCGAGGTCGAGCCCGTAGCGGACGACGAAGCGGTCGATCGCGTCGAACTCGTCCTCCGAGCGGCCGTCCATCGCGGTCACGCGCCCGTCCTCGACCCGCAGCTCCGGCTCCGGGTCGTTCGGGCCGTTGAGCGCGACGAGCCCCAGGTCGGCCTCGGGCGCGACGAGCAACTCCTTGCGGAGCTCCCGCTCCTCGCGGGCGACGAACCGCTTAGACCGCGCCGACACGTTCCCCGGAGAGGAAACCGCGCTCCGAGTACGCCGCCCGTGCCTCGCGGACGAAGGCGGCGGTGAGCTCCGCGCGGAACTCGACCTCGAGCCGGTCCGCCCACGCGTCGAGCTCGGCCGCGGTCGACCGGTGCGGGCGGAGCGCGGTGTAGACCTCGAGCAGGAGGTCGTCCGGGATCGCGGCGAGCTCGGCGGCGCGCGCGAGGTTCGCCGCGAGCTCGGGTCGCCCCGTGGCGCGCGCGACCTCGGCCTGCCGGCGGAGCGCCGCCGGTGTCGCACGCAGCTCCTCGGGCGCCACGCGCCCCTCGCGCAGCGCCTCGAGCGTCACCTCCAGGGCAGGCGTCCCGGACGCGGTGACCACCAGGTCGGGCCGGCGCGTGCCGAATGGATACCCGGCCGTGGGGTCGCCCTGCACGGCCGCATGCTAGTCCGTCGCGACCGCCGGGACGAACGCTGTATAAGAGCGCCGTGCCGAACCGCTACGACTTCGAGGGCCGCGTCGCGCTCGTCACCGGAGGCGCGAGCGGGATCGGTGCCGCCACTGTCGCGCGGCTCCGCGCCGGCGGGGCGAAGGTCGCCGCGTTCGACCTGCGCGCCGAGGACGCAGACGCAGACCTCGGCATCTCGGGCGACGTCTCGCGCTCCGCCGAGGCTGACGCCGCCGTCGCGCGGACGCAGGAGGAGCTCGGCGGCCTCGACGTGCTCGTCTGCTGCGCCGGTGTCAGCGGCGACTCGCTGCGGACGACGGAGGTGCACGACGAGGAGTGGCGCCGCGTCTTCGCAATCAATTCGGACGGTGTCTTCTTCTTCAATCGCGCCGCGATCCCGGCCATGCAACGCCGCGGCTACGGCCGGATCGTCAACGTCGCCTCGATCGCGGGCAAGGAGGGGAACCCACCCGCGGCCGCCTACTCCGCCTCGAAGGCGGCGGTGATCGCGATGACGAAGTCGATCGGCAAGGACGTCGCCGGGAGCGGCATCCTCGTCAACTGCATCGCTCCCGCCGTGATCGAGACGCCGATGCTCGCCCACATGAGCGAGGAGCACGTCCGGTACATGGTCGAGCGCATCCCGCTCGGGCGGTTGGGGAAGCCGGAGGAGGCAGCGGCACTGATCGCCTTCCTCGCGAGCGAGGAGCTCAGCTTCTCCACCGGTGCGACGTTCGACCTCTCCGGCGGCCGCGCCGTCTACTGATGGCGAGCGCAGTCACCTTCGGCGAGGCGATGCTCCGCCTGTCGCCGCCCGGCGGGCTGCGCCTGGAGCAGGTGCGTGCCCTCGAGACCTGGCCCGCCGGTGCGGAGCTGAACGTCGCCGTGGGGCTCGCCCGGCTCGGAACGCCGGCGGCGTGGGTCTCCGTCCTGCCGCACGGGCCGCTCGGGGAGCTCGTTCTCGCCCACGCCCGCTCCCACGGCGTGGACGTCGGCGGCGTCACTCGCGCGGAGGGCCGGCTGGGGCTCTACTTCGTCGAGCACGGACGGCCGCCGCTCCCGAGCCGGGCGCTGTACGACCGGGCTGGATCGGCCTTCACGGCGCTCGACCCCGCGACGCTCGACTGGCCCGCGCTGCTCTCGGGCGCCTCGGCCCTTCACGTCACCGGGATCACCGCAGCGCTGGGCGAGGCGTGCGAGCGCGCGGTGGCGGACGCGCTGAGCGCCGCTCGCGCGGCCGGCTGCCACACGAGCTACGACCTGAACCTGCGCACGCTGCTCGGGCCGCCGGAGGGGTGGCGCCGACGGCTCGAGAGCGTCGCCTCCACGGTGGGCACGCTCCTCCTCTCGCTCGACGACGCCGCCGCCGTGCTCGGCGCCGGAGGCGAGCCGGAGCAGGTCGCGGCACGGGTGCGCCACGAGCTCGGGATCGAGCGCGTCCTGGTCTCCCGGCGCCTGCCGGCCCAAGGCGGAATGAGAAGGGAGGTCGCGGCCGCGGACGACGGTGGGACGCGCACGGTCTCCTCCCCCGCGTTCGCGGGCGACGAGCCGATCGGCGCGGGGGATGCGTTCGCGGCGGGCTTCCTCCACGGGCTGCTGACCTCGGGCGCCGACCGTGGCCTGAAGCTCGGTGCGGCGATGGCGGCCGTGAAGCAGGCGGTTCCCGGCGACGCGCCGGTGATCGGGCCGGACGACCTGGAGCTCGCCCTCGCCGGGGATGCGAGGATGCGCCGGTGAGCGCGCGCGGCTGGCGGCTCGTCCGCTTCCACGGCCCCGGCGGGACCAGGAGTGCCGCGGTCGACCCCGCCCACCCGGCCCGGGCGAGGCTCCTCGACGCCGAGAAGCCGCTCGCGCTCCTCTACCCCGGCGCGCTCGCCGCCGCCGCGGGCGAGGCGCAGGAAGGGGTCGACGTCGACCCGGACACACTGGCGCCGCAGCCGCCGTGGACGCTCGCGCTACCGCTCGACCCGCCGGAGGTCTGGTGCGCGGGCGTCACCTACGAGCGCAGCCGCGACGCGCGGCTCGAAGAGAGCCGGACCGAGGCCCGCGACGCCTACAGCCTCGTCTACGACGCCGAGCGCCCCGAGCTCTTCCTCAAGGACGCGGCCGGTCGGCGCACCGTCGGATCGGGCGCGCGGATCGGGATCCGCTCCGACTCGTCCTGGAACGTCCCGGAGCCGGAGCTCGGCCTCGTGCTCGGCCAGGGCGGCGCGCTCCTCGGGGTCACCGTCGGGAACGACGTCTCGTCGCGCGACATCGAGGGGGCGAACCCGCTCTACCTGCCCCAGGCGAAGGTCTACGCCGGCGCCTGCGCGCTCGGCCCCGCCGTGCTCGTGCCGGACGACTGGGCGGCGCCGTTCCCGATCGGGTTGCGGATCCGCGAGCCGGGCGGCGCCACCCTCTTCGAGGGAGAGACGTCGACGGCCCGGATGAGACGCGGGTTCGAGGAGCTCGCATCCTTCTGCGTGCGCGACAACCCCGTTCCGGCGGGTTCGGTTCTGCTCACCGGCACCGGGCTCGTTCCCCCGGACGAGTTCACGCTCGAGGCCGGGCACGTGGTGGAGGTGACGATCCCCGGGGTGGGTAGGCTCGTGAACGAGGTGGCCCCCGCGAGAGAGCTCCTGTGACCGGCCTGGGCGGCACCGTGCCGGCGCTCGTGACGCCGTTCACACCGGGCGGCGCGGCCGTCGACCTCGAGGCGCTCGAGGCGCACGTCACCTGGCTCGCCGAGCGCGGGGTGCGCCTCGTCTCGCCGCTCGGCACGACCGGCGAGGGGCCTTCCCTCTCCCTGGCGGAGCGGAAGGCGGTGATCGAGCGGCTCGCCACGCACTCGTCGGGCGTCCGGCTGCTGCCGGGCACGGGGTGCACGGCGCTCCCGGAGACGATCGAGCTGACGCGGTTCGCGGTGGAGCAGGGCGCTACGGCGGCGCTCGTCGCGCCGCCGTGGTACTACGACGCCACCCCCTCGGGCACGAGGGCGTACTTCACGGCGCTGCTCGAGGCGCTGCCCGAGGGGGCGTCGGTGCTGGCGTACCACATCCCCGCGATGACGGGCGTGCCCGTCACGGACGAGATCCTGCGGGAGCTGTCCGACCGGTCCGGTGCGCGCCTCGTCGGTGCGAAGGACTCGAGCGGCGACATCGAGCACGCGGGGCGCTGGATCACCGAGTTTCCGGAGCTGGCGATCTTCCCGGGCTCCGACTCGCTCGCCGCGCGCGCCGCCCAGCTGGGCGCCGCGGGGACGATCACGCTGCTCGGCAACGTCCTTCCCGACGAGCTCGAGGCGATCCGGGCGGGCGACGAGGTGGAGCGCCGCCAGCGCTTCCTCTCGGACGTCCGCGCGCTCACCCAGGAGTTCCCACGCCACGCGGCGTTGAAGCACCTCCTGCACCTCGTCTCCGGCCTCCCCCGCGCCGCCGTCCGCCCCCCGCTCGAGGAGCTGACGCGCGAGCAGGAGGCCCGGCTGGAGGCGCACTTCCACGAGCTGAGGAGCGAAGTCCATGTCTGACCTGCTGACCGCGCCCGCACGCCCCGCGTTCGCCAACTACATCGGCGGCGACTGGGTCGACAGCAGCACCGGCCGCACGTACGAGAAGCGCAACCCCGCCCGGCCGTCGGAGGCCGTCGG
>DASQNG010000028.1:0-7437 GCA_035645095.1 Gaiellaceae bacterium
CGCACCTCGCCGGTCTCGTCGTCCACCTCGACCTCCGCCGCGCAGGACGCGTAGGAGATGGCCGCGTGCGGTGGCAGGTCGACCTCGCCCGTCGTCGGATCGGTGATCGTCGCGAACGGGTTCAGGTGCGCGCCGACCCCCGTGATCAGTTCGCCGTACGTCCAGGTGGCCGCGCCGGCCACGTCCGGCAGGGAGATCTTCTTCTGCGGCGCGCCCTTGGCGACGATCTCACCGTCGGCGAGCTCCAGGTCGGACGCGTCGATCTCGAGCTCCTTCGAGGCGATCTCGAGCACCTTCTCCCGCGCCGCCTTCGCCGCCTTGAGGACGGCGTTGCCGGCGACGAACGTCGCACGCGAGGCGAACGTCCCGGTGTCGAGCGGCGACGAGTCGGTGTTGGAGTTGTCGTAGGTGATCCAGTCGTAGGGGACGCCCAACGCGTCCGCGACGATCTGCGTCTGGATCGTCTTCGACCCGTTCCCGATGTCCGAGGTGCCGGAGAAGACGTCGACGCGCCCGTCCGGCTTGATCTTGATCCAGACCTGCGACGGGTCGCCGTTCTGGTTCATCCCCGTCGGGTACTCGATCGTGGAGATCCCGCGTCCGCGGTGCTTCATCAGTGCCACTCCTCCGGGTTGCCGAGCTGGCCGACGAGGTGCTCGGGCAGCAGGTCGCCCTCGCGGCGGTCGCGGGTCATCGCCCGGTACTCCGCGGGCAGCTCGTGCCCGAACGCGTCGGCGATCTCGAGGATCGTGGGGACGGTGGACGGGTCGCTCAGCGGCACGCGGTTCGGGGAGGTGTCGCCGATCCGGTTTGCGTTCTTCAGCCGCAGCTCGAACGGGTCGACGCCGAGCACCTTCGCGATCCGGGTGATGTGCAGCTCGGTCGCGAACGAGAGCCCCGTCACCCCGAAGCCGCGCATCGCGGTCGTCGGCACGCGGTTCGTGAACACGACGTAGCCGTCGAAGTGGAGGTTCGGGATCGTGTACGCGCCCGTGTGGTGGAAGCTGTGCTTCGTCACGCCGTAGGGGGAGAAGCGGGCGTACGCGCCGGAGTCGTGCAGCGTCAGCATCCGCCGACCGAGGATCCAGCCGTCCTTCGTGACCGCGTCCGCGATCTCCATGTGCCACGGCGCGCGGGTGGACGAGCAGAGCAGCTCCTCCTCGCGCGTCCAGCGCCACTTCACCGGCCGGCCGGACTTGAGCGCGAGCAGGGCGGCGGGCGTGTCGGCGGCCGTGTCCACCTTGCCGCCGAAGCCGCCGCCGACGGTGCCGCCGACGAACTTCAGCTTGTTCAGCGGCCACTGCAGGTGCGCCGCGACGACGCCCATCGAGAAGTAGAGCGCCTGGGTGACCGAGTAGATCGTCAGCCGCCCGTCCGGCTCCGGCACCGCCAGCGCGGTCTGCGGCTCGATCGGGCAGTGCTCGATCGCCGCGGGACGGTAGACGCCGGAGACGATCACGTCCGCTTGGTCGAAGGCCCGGTCGAGGTCGCCCTTGCGGATCTGACGGCGGTCCATCTCTCCCTCGAAGTGCGGGTACCAGTTGCCCCAGTGGTGGATCTTCTCGGCGCCGGGGTCGCCGGCGAGCCGGACGTCGAACAGCGGCGTCCGCTCCTCGTACTCGACCTCGATCGCCTCGACGGCTTCCGCCGCCAGGTCCTCGTCCTGCGCCGCGACGAGCGCGATCGGCTGCCCCTTGTAGCGGACCTCGTCCTCGGCGAGCAGCGGCTCGTCGCCCGGGATCCCGAGCGCCTCGAGGTGCCCGTAGACGTTGTGGGGCACGTCGGCGTGCGTGACGACGGCGTGGACGCCGTTCATGCGCTCCGCTCTGGACGTGTCGACGCGGATCCCGGCGTGGTGCACGGGTGAGCGGAGCGCCTTCGCCCAGAGCATGCCCGGCACGCGGACGTCGTCGACGTACTGCGTCCGCCCGGTGACGTGGCCGATCCCGTCGTAGCGGGGAAGTCGTGCGCCTACGGCTTTCATGCCGGGCTTCCTGGGATCAGCATGTCGGGCTCGTTCGGGTCTGCATCCTCCAGCGAGGGTGTGCGCTTGTCGGAGGCGACGTCGCCGCTCGCGGCGGCCTCGATCGAGGCGATGATCTTCACGTAGCCGGTGCAGCGGCAGATGTGGCCGGCGAGCGCCTCCTCGATGTCGCCGCGCGACGGGCTCGGCGTGCGCTCGAGCAGGGCGTGGGTGGCCATCAGCATCCCGGGTGTGCAGAAGCCGCACTGCGACCCGTACTGCTCGTGGAACGCGGCCTGCAGCGGCGCGAGCCGCGCCGGCGTCCCCAAGCCCTCGACGGTCATGATCTCGGCGCCGTCGCAGGCGGCGAGCGGGAGCAGGCAGGAGCGGCGGGGATCCCCGCCGACGAGCACCGTGCAGGAGCCGCAGCCGCCTTGTTGGCAGCCCGCCTTCGGGCTCGTGATGCCGAGCTCCTCGCGGAGCACGTGGAGCAGGGGCGTCAGGGGGGCGCTCTCGACCTCCCGCTCGACACCGTTGACGATCAGGCGCATGGGCTCTCCTACTGGAGGGACGAGAGGGCTCGGCCGACGAGCGTCGGCAGGACGCGGCTGCGGTACCACGCGGAGGCGAGCGCGTCGTCTGGAGGATCGACGTCATTCAGCGCGTCCTCCGGGCTTCCGCCCGCCTCGACGGATGGCAGGCGCACGGCGGTCGGAGCAGCGCCCGTGACGGCGACCCGGGTCTCTCCGTCGCGCCGGGCCGCGGCGACTGCGAGGATCGTGTAGTGGTGCGTGTGCGGGCGCAAGACCGCCGCGTAGCCGGTCTGTCGCGGGGCGTCGTCGTAGGCGACGTCGAGGACGACGCGTCCGTTCGGGCCGGAGGCGAGGAAGTCCTCCAGCGGCATGCTGCGCTCTCCGCCGGGGCCGGCAGTCCGCACCCGGGCGCCGAGCACGAGCAGCGGCGCCTGCAGGTCGCCACGCGGGGTCTCGCCGCCGCGGACGCAGAGGTTGCCGCCGACCGTGGCCTGCGCCCGTACCTCGCGGTCGGCGAGGTGGCGGGCCGCGGTCGCCAGCGGCTCGTCGGCCGCCTCGAGCTCCGAGACGCGGGTCGCAGCGCCGATCGTGACGTTCCCGTCGGCGCGGGAGACTCCGGAGAGCTCCGGCGGCAGCAGCAGCACACGCCTCGGTCGGACGTGTCGGTGGGCGAGGTCCGGCACCAGCACCGTCCCGCCGCCGAGCACCACCGTGTCCGCACCGTCGCCGAAGCTCTCGACGAGCTCCCGCAGGGACCCGGGACGGATCACCTCGGGCGCACGATGAGCGGAGACGGCCACCGGAGCGATTCTTACACGGACCGCGGCGCGGGGAAACCTCCCCTGGCGGCTGCCCCCCGCCGCTCGCGGCACAGCCGGAGGTACTGTGCCGCCGTGAGCGTCGCCTCCATCGAGGAGCTGGAGCAGGCCCTCCTGAGCGCCGGCTACCTGCCCGACCGGGGACTCGCAACAGCCCTCTTCCTCTCGCTCAGGCTCGAGAAGCCGCTGCTGCTCGAGGGCGAGGCGGGAGTCGGCAAGACAGAGGCGGCGAAGTCGCTGGCGCAGGCGCTGGGGGCTCGCCTGATCCGGCTCCAGTGCTACGAGGGCCTCGACGTCGCGCACGCCGTCTACGAGTGGAACTACGCGCGCCAGCTGCTCCACATCCGCGCCGCGCAGGAGGGAACGGTCAGCGAGGACGACCTCTTCGGCCGCGAGTACCTGATCCGCCGGCCGCTGCTCGAGGCGATCGAGAGCGACGGTCCGGTTGTGCTGCTGATCGATGAGATCGACCGCGCGGACGACGAGTTCGAGGCGTTCCTGCTCGAGGTGCTCTCCGACTTCCAGATCACGATTCCGGAGATCGGCACGATTTCGGCGCGTCGTCGGCCTGCGGTCGTCCTCACCTCGAACCGGACACGCGAGCTGCACGACGCCCTCAAGCGCCGCTGCCTCTTCCACTGGATCGGCCACCCCAGCCTGGAGCGGGAAGTCGAGATCGTCCGCCTCCGCGTGCCCGGCGTGCCGGAGCGCCTGGCGGTGCAGGCCGCCGCCTTCGTCCGAGGCCTGCGGGAGATCGACCTGGCCAAGCCGCCAGGGGTCGCCGAGACGATCGACTGGACGCATGCCCTCTCGGCCCTCGGCCGGGAGGAGCTGGACGCCGCAGTGGTGGAGGAGACGCTGGGCTCGGTGCTCAAGTACCACGAGGACTTCGACCTCGTCCGCGACGACGCGCTCTCACAGCTCGTGGAAGAAGCGCGCGCGGCCCGCGTCGCATGACCGGCGGGGCCTCCGGCATCGTGCGGCAGGTCGTCACCTTCGGTCGCTGCCTTCGGGAGGCGGGGCTCGAGGTCGGGCCCGCCCGGCTCCAGGACGCGCTGACCGGTCTCAGCCAGGTCGAGGTCGGCCGGCGCGACGACGTCTACTGGACGCTGCGGGCCACGCTCGTCACCAAGCCTGAGGAGCTCGAGACCTTCGACCGTGCCTTCCGCGCCTGGTTCATGCGCATCCCGACCCTCCCGGACGCCCGGCGGAAGCAGCCGCCCGTGCGGCGCGTCCGGGAGAAGAACGAGCGACGCGAGGGAGCGGGAGAGGGCGAGCCCGACGCAGCCGAGGAGACGAGCGAGGTCGGCTGGAGCGCACACGAGCTCCTCCGCCGGAAGGATTTCGCGGCGATGACGCCCGACGAGCTCGCCCGGCTGCGCGTCCTGCTGCGGACTGTCGCGGCGCGCCGGCCCGTGCGCCGCTCGCGCCGGCTCCGCCCGCACCACCGGGGCGACGTCGTCGACCTGCGGCGGCTCGCGCGGCGCTCGCTCGCCACCGGCGGCGACCCCGTGGAGCGCGCCTTTCGCCGGCGGGCCAAGGTGCCGCGCAAGCTCGTCGTCCTCTGTGACGTGTCGGGCTCCATGGAGCGCTACACGCGAGCCCTGCTGCTGTTCCTCCACGCGGTGGTCGGTTCCGGGCGCGGGGTCGAGGTCTTCGCGTTCGGCACGCGGCTGACGCGGCTCACGCCCGACCTCCGCACACGCGACCCGGAGAAGGCGCTCGCGGCGGCCGCGGAACGGGTCGTCGACTGGGCGGCAGGCACGCGGATCGGCGGCTCCCTGAAGGCGTTCAACGACGTGTGGGGACGGCGCGCCCTCACACGCGGCGCGGTCGTCGTGATCGTCTCCGACGGCTGGGAACGGGACGACCCGGAGCTCCTGGCCCGCGAGATGGCCCGGCTCCGGCGCGCCGCCTACGCCATCGTGTGGGTCAACCCGCTGAAGGGGAGCCCGGAGTACCAGCCGCTCGCAGGCGGGATGCGGGCGGCGCTGCCGTCCGTCGATAGATTCCTGTCCGGCCACAACCTCGCGAGCCTCGAGGAGCTCGCGGACACGCTGGCCGGGATCGAGAGGAGGCACGTCGCATGAGAGAAGTGCTGTCGGAGATCGACCGGTGGCGCGCACGGGGCGAGCGCGTGGCCATCGCGACCGTGATCGCGACGCGCAAGTCTGCGCCTCGGCCCGTGGGGTCGAAGCTCGCGGTCTCCGAGAGCGGCGAGATGGCCGGCTCGGTCTCCGGCGGCTGCGTCGAGAACGAGGTCTTCGGCCACGCCTGCGAGGTGCTCGCGGGAGCACAGCCGCAGATCCTCTCCTACGGGATCTCGGACGACCTCGCGCTGACCGTCGGCCTGCCGTGCGGCGGCGAGATCGACGTCTTCGTCGACGCACCCGACGAGGAGCTGCTGGAGCGGATGCGCCGCGTGATCGACACCGACGAGCGCGCGGTCCTCTTCTCCGTCGTCGCGGGCGCCGGCCTCGGCTCGGAGCTGCTCGTGACCGAGGACGGCCTTCGCGTCGGCGAGGGGCCGGAGGAGGCGGTCGCACGCTTCGACGAGGTGCTTCGCGCCGGCCGCAACCGGCTGCTCGAGCTCTCCGACGGGCGGAAGGTGTTCGCTGAGGTGTACGGGCCGCCGCCGCGCCTGCTCGTGATCGGCGCCGTCGACACGGCCGAGGCGCTCTGCGCCGCCGCGCGCCTCGTCGGCTGGCGCACGATCGTCGCGGACGCCCGGGCGAAATTCGCCACGAAGGAGCGGCTGCCGAGCGCGGACGAGGTGCTCGTCGCCTGGCCCGACGAAGCCCTCGCGCAGGTGCTGCCCGACCACCAGACCGCGGTCGTCGTCCTCACGCACGACGACAAGTTCGACGTGCCCGCGCTCAAGGGGGCACTCGCCACCGACGCGTTCTACGTCGGAGCGCTCGGCTCGCGCCGAAACCAGGAGCGCCGGCGGGAGCGACTGTTCGAGGCGGGGGTCGACGAAGAGGCGCTCGACCGCATCGCCGGGCCGTGCGGACTCGACATCGGCGCGGACACGCCCGCTGAGACGGCCATGTCGATCCTCACGGAGATCATGGCCACCCGCGCCGGGCGCGGCGGCGGGCCGCTGCGCGCGTCTGCCGGCCGCATCCACGTCGAGCTCGTCGATTGATCCGCGTCCGGTGGCCCGCTCCCCGGGACGTGTTAGGTTCGGCCCCGTCCTGTCGACGCAGAGGAGGCAGCACATGGGCATCGACGTGAAGTCCGACGCGCTCCGAGAGCTCGTCGACGAGAACGCCGAGGTGGAGCGCGTGGCGACCGGGTTCACGTTCACCGAAGGTCCGATCTGGAACGCGCAGGAGCAGGCGCTGTACTTCAGCGACATGCCCGCGGACATCCGCCGGCGCTGGTCCGAGGCGGACGGCGTGCGGGAGATCCGGAACCCCTCGAACAAGTGCAACGGGATGACCTACGACGCGGGGGGCAACCTCCTCGTCTGCGAGCACGTGACGAGCTCGCTCGTGCGTGAGCGCCCCGACGGAACGCGGGAGACGATCGCCTCGCACTTCGAAGGCAAGGAGCTGAACAGCCCGAACGACGTGATCGTGAAGTCCGACGGCTCGATCTACTTCAGCGACCCCTGGTACGGCCGCATGCCGGTGTTCGGTGTGGAGCGCGAGCGGGAGCTGGGCTTCCAGGGCGTCTACCGCATCCCGCCCGGCGACGGAGAGCTCGAGCTCGTCGTCGGCCGGGACGAGTTCGAGCAGCCGAACGGCCTGTGCTTCTCGCCCGACGAGTCGCTGCTGTACATCAACGACACGCCGCGGGCGCACATCAAGGTGTACGACGCCCACGCCGACGGCTCGATCTCGAACGGGCGCATGTTCTTCGAGGGGATCGGCTCGGGCGTGATCGAAGAGGGCATCCCCGACGGGATGAAGTGCGACGAGCGGGGCAACATCTGGGTCACGGGGCCTGGCGGCGTATGGGTCATCAGCCCCGAAAGCGATCACCTCGGAACGGTCGAGGTGCCGGAGAACGTCGGCAACCACTCCTGGGGCGGCGACGACTGGCACACGCTCTACCTGCCGAGCTCGACTTCGCTCTACCGCATCCGAACGAAAGTCGGCCCCGCGCCGCAGCCGTA
>DASQNG010000029.1:0-41645 GCA_035645095.1 Gaiellaceae bacterium
CGGCAGCCGGTAACCGACGTTCGGGCCGGTGTTCTCGCGCGTGATCGTGTGCACCGCGTTCGAGCGCAGCGGGTGCTCGACCGTCGCGCGGGCGGTGCCGTCGCGGAGCGCCTCGTAGATCCGGGCCGGGTGGAGCGGGAACCCCTCGCCGACGCGGCACGTGTAGACCGCGAGGCCGGTGTCCTGGCAGACGAGGTTCGTCTCGTCGTCGGCGATCGCGACGTTGCGGGCGATCGTCTGGAGCACGCGCCGACCGGTGACGGAGGTCTCGCGCTCGCTCGCCGCTGCGAGCGCGTCGCGCAGGTCCTGCGGGAGGTCCTTCAGCGCCCAGACGTAGAGGTGCGCGGCGGCGTCCTCGACGGCGTGCTGCAGGTCCGTGATGGTGATCGTGCTCATGTTCCCGCTCCCTCCGGGGGACAGCCTCTCACGCGG
Organism: Gaiellaceae bacterium; assembly: GCA_035645095.1. Lineage (GTDB taxonomy): Bacteria > Actinomycetota > Thermoleophilia > Gaiellales > Gaiellaceae > Gaiellasilicea. Next base: position 433 of record DASQNG010000029.1, read on the forward strand.
CGGCCTCTGCCGCTGCGCGCCCGGCGCGGCGGCCGAAGACGACGCACTCGAGCAGCGAGTTGCCCATCATGCGGTTCTCTCCGTGCGTGCCGCCGGCGATCTCGCCGCACGCGAAGACGCCGTCGAGCGTCGTCCGGGCGTCGGTGTCGATCACGAGCCCGCCGTTCTGGTAGTGCAGGACGGGATATGTCAGCAGCATCTCCTGCAGCGGGTCGATGCCGGCGCCGCGGTAGCGGCGCAGCATGTACGGCAACGAGATGGCGGCGTCCTCCGGAGGGATGCGCGTCGTGTCGAGGTAGACAGCCGGCCTGCCGTCGGGCGTCTCGACGCCCTTCCCGCGCTCCACCTCGTCGACGATCGCCTGCGATACCACGTCGCGCGGGCCGAGCGAGTCGGTGAACTCCTCGCCGTCGGCGTTCAGCAGCACGGCGCCGTACGCACGCGTCGTCTCGGGGATCGAGTACCCCTGCATCGTCTCCGGCCAGGCGCCGCCGTTCGGGTGATACTGCAGGTGGTCGAGGTCGCGCGCCTCGGCGCCCGCGTCGAGCGCCAGTCGCAGCACCTCGCCGGTCGCGTTCGGGTGGTTCGTGGAGAGCTCGCCCCGCTCCTCGGCGACGCGGTAGCAGCGCCCGCCGGCCGCCAGCACCACCGCCTGCGCATCGAGGTTGTGCTCGCCGCAGCGGGCGCGCCAGCCGTGCTCACGCGGCTCGAGTGCCGCGAGCGGGCTCCCCGCGTAGAGCGTGCCGCTGCCGCTCTCGAACGCGTCGCGCAGAGCCTTCGTGATCGCGTGCCCCGTGCGGTCGCCGACCTGCAGCAGCCGCTTCCGGCTCGCGCCGCCGCAGCGCGCGAGGCGGTAGCCGCCGTTGTCGCGGGTGAAGGCGACGCCGAGCTCCTCCAGCCAGTGGATCGCGCCGCGCGCGTCGCCCGTGAGCGTCTCGACGAGGCGCGGGTCGGCGGTCTCGTGCGAGCTCGCGAAGATGTCGGCCGCGTGCAACTCCGGCGAGTCGTCGTCCCCGAACGGCGCCTGGATCCCGCCCTGCGCCTTGGCCGAGTTGCATGCCTGAATCGAGCCCTTCGTGGCGAGGGCGACACGAGCGCCGGCGCGCTCGGCCGACACCGCGGCGGCGAGCCCGGACGCGCCGCTCCCGACCACGAGCACGTCGAACTGGGAGCCGGCGGCCACCGCGTCAGGATAGCAGCGCTGATCCCACCGATTAGCGCTGCTTATCGCGTGTGACGGGGCTTCACCAGATCGAGCGCAGCAGCTCGGCCACCTCGGCCGGCGAGGCGGGACGCGGGTTCGCCTTCGCCCCGGGCCGCACGACGACCGCCGCCGCGACGTCCTCCAGCTCCGCCTCCTGGACGCCGAAGTCCCGCAGCCGCCTGAAGCCGCCGAGGCGCGCGAGCTCCTCGACGCGGGCAGCCGCGTCGCCTACCCCGAGCGCGCCGGCGAATCGGGCTACCGCCTCGGCCGCGACGAGCTCGTTGAAGCGGAGCGCCGGCGGGAGGCAGAGCGCGTTCATCGCACCGTGCGGCAGGCCGTAGCGGCCGCCGAGCGCCTGCGCGAGCGCATGGCCGAGCGCGAGCATCGAGCCCGCGAGCGCGGCGCCGGCGTGGCAGGCGCCGCGGAGGAGCCCGGTGCGGGCCTCCAGGTCGCGCGGTCGCTCGACGACCTGCGGCAGCCACTCCCCGATCAGCTGCGCGCCGGCGAGCGCCTCGGCGTCGGCCGCGTCGTTCCGGCCCTGCACGTACAGCGCCTCGGCGCAGTGGGCGAGGGCGTTCAGCGCCGTCCCGACCGTCTCCGCCCGCGGCAGGGTGAGCGTGCGCTCCGGCTCGTAGACGATCCCGGCGACGTGCGCGCCCGCGCCGCCGCCGCGCTGACGGCGCTCGCCGTCGCGGACGCCGAAGAACGGCGTCCACTCGGCGCCGGAGTACGTCGTCGGGATGGAGAGGAGCGGCAGCCCGGTCTCGACCGAGACCGCCTTCCCGGTGTCGATCGCGCTGCCGCCGCCGAGGGCAACGAGGACGTCGGCGCCCGTCGTCGCGGCCGCCACCGCCTCGACGTCGTCGGTGGGCAGGGAGCTCCAGCGCCCGACGTGGTCCGGGAGCGGCGCCTGCCGCGGCGAGGCGAGGAGGTACGGCCGCGAGCGCCCGAGCTCCTGCAGCGCATCGTCGAGCCCGACGGCACCCCAGCGGACGATCACGCGGACGCGTCTCCCGCCGCGAGCCGCTCCCGCGCGAACGTGACGAAGGCCTCCGCCGCCCGGGTCGAGGCGCGGCCGGCAGCGCGGACGAGCGAGATCTCGCGCGACGGGTCGAGCCCCTCGACTCGCGCCGCCGCGAGCGTCCCCGCGGCGAGATCGGCCTCGACGGCCGGCCGCGAGATGAACGTGATCCCGTAGCCCGCCTGCACGGCTGTGCGCACGGACTCCTGCAGCCCGAGCTCGAGGCGGACGTCGAGGTCGCGCAGCCGCAGCCCGTGCGCGCGCAGCTCGTCCTCCACCATCTGCCGGACCCCCGCTCCCTCCTGCATCACGATCAGCCGCTCCTCGCGCAGGTCATCGAGGGTCACCGTGCGCCCGGCGAAGGGGTGCCCGGGGGGGCAGACGAGGATCACCTCGTCGCGGAAGAACGGCTCGAAGCGGACCGCCCGCTGCCGCCGCGCGGCGCCGACGATGCCGAGCTCGAGCTCCCGCTCGGCGACGAGATCGACGACCGACTGCGTGTCGTGCACGGAGAGCGCAACCTTCACGTCCGGGTTCAGCCCCTGGAACTCGCAGAGGAGGAGCGGCACCACGATCGCCGCCGGCCCGGTCGACGCCCCGATGGCGAGCTCGCCGGCGAGCGCGCCCTCGCCGCCGCCCTCCACCTCCGCGACGAGCTGCTCCTCGAGCGCGAGCAGGCGCTGCGCGCCGCGATAGAGGCGCGCCCCCGCCTCGGTGGGCTCGACCCGGCGCCCCGAGCGGTCGAGCAGCTGGGTGCCGAGGCGCTTCTCCAGCGCCCGTACCTGCAGGGAGACGGCGGGCTGCGTCACGCCGAGACGCTCCGCCGCCTGCGAGAAGCTGCGGCGCTCGACGACGGTGCAGAACGCAGCGAGCTGTCGCGTATCCATAAGCAGACCTTATCGACGGGCTTCTGCGGACGGCGTGTGGCAAGCTCAACCGGTGGCGCAACCCCCCGAGGCGACTCTCGCGGAGCGGTACTCGCAGCTCGCGCTCGAGGGCCTGGAGCGCCCCGAGGTCGACCGGCAGCTCCGCTCGCTCGACGTCGCGATCGCGGGTGCCTCCCTCGTCCTCCTCGCGCCGGTCGCGCTCGGCATCGCCGTCGCGATCCGCGTCTCCTGCGGGCCGCCGATCCTCTACCGCGGCGAGCGCGTCGGCCGCTACGGCATCGTCTTCACGATGCGGAAGTTCCGGACGCTGCAGCCGGGAGCCGAGACGCGCCTCGGCCAGTGGTACGGCGCGGCTCTCGACGCGCGGACGCCGTCGGAGGTGACCCGGCTCGGGCGAGTCCTGCGGGCGTCGCAGCTCGACGAGGTGCCGCAGCTCTGGAACGTCCTCCGCGGCGACATGTCGATCGTGGGGCCGCGGCCGATCCGGCCGCGCTTCTTCGAGGAGCTGTGTGAGGAGATCCCGGCGTACTGGCAGCGGCTCGTCGTGCGCCCGGGGCTCACCGGTTTCGCGCAGACGCGGATGGGCCGGGAGCCGTCGTGGGGGGAGAAGCTCGCCCACGACCTCGAGTGGATCGCCGACCGCTCGCCGGGGCTGTACCTGCGGATCGTCGTCGCGACGGCCTGGCGCGTCGGGCGACAGTCGCTGTCGGCGCTCGCGCGCGGCGCGTGAGGCGGCCGACCTAGACTGGCCCGCATGTGCGGGATCTGTGGACTCGTGGACCGCCGCGGCGCCGACCCGGCGCGGCTCGAGGCGATGAGCGGCACGCTCGTCCACCGCGGCCCGGATTCGACCGGGTCGCACGTGGACGGCAGGGTGGGACTCGCGGCGCGGCGGCTCGCGATCATCGACCTCCGCACGGGCGACCAGCCCGTCGCGAACGAGGACGGGACCGTCGTCGTCGTGCAGAACGGCGAGATCTACAACTACCGGGAGCTGCGCGCCGAGCTGGAGCGGGCCGGGCACCGGTTCCGCACCCGCGGCGACACCGAGGTGCTCGCGCACGGCTACGAGCAGTGGGGCGAGCACTTCCCCGAGCGGCTGCGCGGCATGTTTGCCGTCGCGGTCTGGGACGCGCGGCGCCGCCGGCTGCTGCTCGCCCGCGACCGCTACGGGATCAAGCCGCTCGTCTACCGCGAGCAGCCCGGCGAGCTCCTGTTCGCCTCCGAGCTGCGGGCGCTGCCCCGCGGCGACGTCGACCTCGACGCGCTCGAGGCCTTCCTCGCCTTCAACTCCGTCCCGGGGCCGCTCACGATCTTCGCGGGCACGCGGAAGCTCCCGCCCGGCCACGTGCTGCTGTGGGAGGGCGAGGGACCGGGCCGGCTCGAGCGGTACGCGCGACCCGCCCCCACGACGGCCGCGAACGTGCGGCGCGAGAGCGAGACCGAGCTGGCGGCGGAACTGCGGGAGCGGCTGCGCGACTCGGTACGCGCGCACCTCGTCGCGGACGTCCCGGTCGGCGTCCTCCTCTCGGGTGGGATCGACTCGTCGCTCCTGGCCGCGCTCGCCGCCGAGGCGACGGCGGAGCCGGTGCGCACCTTCTCGATCGGGTTCGAGGAGGGGTCGTTCGACGAGCGCGCCGACGCGCGCCGGGTCGCCGAGCGCTACGGGACGGTGCACCGCGAGCTCGTGCTGCGCCCGGACGCGGCGCTGCTCCTGCCCGCGCTCGCCGAGGCGTTCGACGAGCCCTTCGCCGACTCGTCCGCGCTCCCGACCTACCTCGTCGCGCAGCTCGCCGCGGAGGACGTGAAGGTGGCGCTTTCGGGCGAAGGGGGCGACGAGCTCTTCGGCGGCTACTACACCTACCAGGCGGACCTGCTCGCCCGCCGCGTCGGGCGGCTCGCGCTGCTCGCGCGGCCGCTCGTCGAGCGCCTCCCCGTGTCGACGGCGCGGGCGAGCTTCGACTACAAGGCGAAGCGGTTCGTCGCCGCCGCCCACCTGCCGCCGCTCGAGCGCCACCACGGCTGGAAGGAGATCTTCTCGCCCGACGTGCGTGCCGAGCTGACCGGGCGGCGGCACGCGTGGGATCCCGTCGACCTGCTGCGCGAGCGCTTCGCCGAGACGGCCGGCGCGGAGCTGCTCGCCCGCCTCCAGGACGTCGACGCCCGCACCTACCTCGTCGACGACCTGCTCGTGAAGACCGACCGCGCATCGATGGCGCACTCGCTCGAGGCGCGCGTGCCGTTCCTCGACCCCGAGGTCGACGCGCTCGCGGGGGCGCTGCCGACGCGGTTGAAGGTGCGCGGGCGCCGGAAGAAGGTGCTCCTGCGCAGTACCGCCGTGCCCCTGCTCCCGCCCGAGGTCGTGCACGGCCGCAAGCGCGGCTTCTCGATCCCGGCCGCCGCGTGGCTGCGCGGCGAGCTCGAGCCGTTCGCACGCGAGACGCTCTCCGACGCGACGCTCCGCCGCCAGGGGTACTTCCGCCCGGAGGCGGTGCGGCGCGTGCTCGAAGAGCACGTCGCCGGCCGCGCCGACCTGAGCCGCCAGCTGTGGGGGCTGCTCGCGGTCACGCTCTGGCACGAGCGCCACGTCGAGCGGACGCCGGGCCCGCTGCGGGAGCCGCGCGTCGCGGAGGCGCTCGCGTAGTGCGCGTCTGGATCGACATGACGGCGTCGGCGCACGTCCTCGTCTTCCGGCCGCTGATCGAGCGGCTGCATGCGCAGGGGCACGAGGTGGAGATCACGTCGAGGGAGTACGCCCAGACGCAGCAGCTGCTCGAGCTGCACGGGCTCGGCTCGGTCGTGGTCGGCCGCCACGGCGGCCGCTCCAGCCTCGGCAAGGCGCGCTCGCTGGCCGGGCGGCTCTACGCGCTGCACGCCTGGGCATCCGAGCGGGAGTTCGACGTGGCGCTCGCACACGGCTCGCACGAGCTGACGATCACGGCGCGGCGGCTCGGGATCCCGAGCTCGACGACCTTCGACTACGAGTGGGCGACGCTCCAGCACCAGCTCGGCTGTCGCGCCGCGACGCGCGTCGTCGTCCCCGAGGCGATCCCGCCGGAGCGGCTCGCGGCCTACGGCGCCCGCCCGCCGAAGCTGCTCCAGTACCCCGGCCTGAAGGAGGAGTACTACCTCGCCGACTTCGAGCCCGACGCGGGAGTGACGGCCGAGCTCGGCCTCGACACCGGCCGCGTCCTGGTCGTGCTGCGCCCGCCCCCGGACGTGTCGCTGTACCACCGCCACTCGAACCCGCTCTTCCCGCAGACGCTCGAGCACCTCGGCCGCGACCCGCGCGTGCACGCCGTCGTGATCCCACGGACCGACGAGCAGCGGCAGTACGTGCAGGCGCTCGCCTTGCCCTCGGTCGTCGTGCCCGCGCGCGCGATCGACGCGCAGAGCCTGATCGCGCTCTCCGACCTCGTCGTGTCGGCCGGGGGGACGATGAACCGCGAGGCGGTCGCGCTCGGCGTGCCCGTCTACACCACCTACGGCGGGCGCCTCGGCGGCGTCGACGAGTGGCTGATCCGCGAGGGCCGCCTGATCCCGCTGACCGACCCGCGCGCGCTGACGCTGGAGAAGCGCGAGGCCGGTAGCACGGGGCGCATCCGCCGCGATCCGGAGCAGCTGCTCGAGCTGCTCCTTTCCGCGCGAGACGCCTAGCGCTCCGCCCGGCGGCGCGTCATACTCGCCCCCTCACTCCACGAGCAGGGGGGCACATGAACGACATCTTCGAGTCCGCCTTCGCGGAGCCGATGTCGCGGCGGAGGCTGATCCAGGCGATCGCAGCCGCAGGCGCCGCCACGTGGGTCGCCGGGAGCGCAACCGGTCGTGCGCTCGGGGCGACCTCCGACCACATCGTCCGCAACGACTTCGCGCACTTCCGCGCGATCGCGCCGAGCGCCGCAGACGCGCTCGAGGTGCCCGACGGCTACTCGGCCGACGTCGTGATCGCCTGGGGCGACGAGTTCGGCCCGGGCCTCCGGTTCGGCTACAACTGCGACTACTCCGCCTTCTACCCGCTGCAGGGAAAGACGGACGAGGGGTTGCTCTGGATCAACCACGAGTACGTGATCCCCTTCTTCACGAGCGACTGGACGCGCGCGATGGACGCGAGCTGGAACCCGCGCACGACGCACCGCGCCCTGATGGAGCGCGAGATGAAGGAGGTAGGCGGCTCGATCGTGCACGTCAAGCGGGCGTCCAACGGGAAGTGGAATGTGGTCGAAGGGTCACGCTACGGGCGCCGGTTCTACGGCGACGGACCGGCGATCCCGTACGACGGCCCGGTCGCGCGCACGAGCCTCGTGCCGTCGTCCAACACGTCCCTGGGGACGCTCGCGAACTGCTCCGGCTGCCACACGCCGTGGGGCACCGTCCTCTCCTGCGAGGAGAATTTCCAGAGCTACGGGCTGCGGCGGAACATGCCCTTCGCGCTCGGCTGGATCAAAGGGTCGGGGGCCTCGACGGAGGAGGTCAACTACTACATCGGGGAACCGGGCACGAACGTCGACGGCCAGCGCGTGACCGACCGCTGGCCGTTCTACGGCTACGTCACGGAGGTGGACCCCTACACCGGCGACGCGGTGAAGCACACGGCCCTCGGCCGGATCCACCACGAGAACGTGGCGCTCTGGATCGCCAAGGACGGACGCGTCGTCGCGTACACGGGGGACGACGCTCCGGCCGCCGACGGCTGCTTCTTCAAGTTCGTCTCGACGGGCAAGTGGCGCAAGGGGATGTCCCGCCAGGACGGGATGAAGTTGCTCTCGGACGGCCAGCTCTACGTCGCCAGGTGGTTCCCGGAGGCCAACGACCCGAACGTCCAGAACGGCCACGGCAAGTGGATTCCGCTGAACATGCGCGACCCGGAGGCGCTCGCCTTCACGACGGCCTGGATCGAGCAGAACATCGTCCCGGCCGAGAAGGCGAGGCTGTCGGAGTTCCGGGTGCCGCGTGCCGAGGACTGCGAGATCCTGCCGGGTGCGCCGCGCCGCGTACTCATCTCGCTCACGAGCGCGAAGGGACGACCGGCGGACCCCGACGCCTACGGCGTCGTGCGGCTGCTGCAGGAGGACACGGAGGATCCCGAGGGGGCGACGTTCAAGTGGGTCGACCTGCTCGAGGGCGGGCCGCAGACCGGGTTCGCGAATCCGGACAACCTCGCCTTCTCCTCGCCGCGGGAGCTCTGGGTCGTGACGGACGTCTCGAGCTCGCGGCTCAACGTGCCGGGCCGGCACTTCGAGTTCCACGGGAACAACGCGCTCTTCTACGTGCCGCTGCGCGGCGCGAACGCGAAGACGGCGTTCCGGTTCGCGAACGGGCCGGTGGAGTCTGAGCTGACGGGGCCGACGTTCGTCCCGCAGCAGAAGACGCTCTTCCTGAACGTCCAGCACCCCGGCGAGGAGACGCCGAACAGGGCGGGGGCCGACCCGGGGAACCCGCAGACGTTCACGTCGTGGTGGCCGAGCGGGAACCGGACGGCGGGAACGGGCACGCCGGCGAAGCCGAAGCCCTCGCTCGTCGCGATCACGAAGCGGCGCTGACTAAGGCGCGTCGGTCGGGGCGGGCGCCACGGTGGCGGCGCCCGTGTCGACCGACGGTGGCAGCGCCTCCTGCGTCGGGTCCGCGCCGCGCTGCCTCGGCTCGCGCACGATGGCGGCGAGGCGGCCGACGAGCCCGAGCGTGTCGCCCTCGTCCACGAGGCGCTCCAGCTCCGCGAGCTCCGAGTCGAGCCACTCCGGGTCGATCGAGTGCCGGCCGACACGGAGGATCGCCGGATGGTCGCTCGGCGTGACCTCCTCGCCCTCGGTCCAGAGCTCCTCGTGCAGCTTCTCGCCCGGCCGAGCGCCGACGACTTCCACCGCGATGTCGCGCCCCGGCTCCTTGCCGGAGAGCCGGATCATCTGGTGCGCGAGGTCGAGGATCCGCACCGGCTCGCCCATGTCGAGCACGAAGACCTGGCCGGCGCCGCCGATCGCGCCGGCCTGGACGACGAGCTGCACGGCCTCCGGGATGGTCATGAAGTAGCGCGTCATCTCGGGGTGCGTCACCGTCACCGGCCCGCCCTTCGCGATCTGGCGGCGGAAGATCGGGATCACGGAGCCGGAGGAGCCGAGCACGTTGCCGAAGCGGACGGCGACGAAGCGGGTGGCGACGTCGGGCCGGGAGCCGATCGCCTCCACGATCCACTCGCACACCGCCTTCGACTGGCCCATCACGGTCTTGGCGTTGACGGCCTTGTCCGTGGAGATCAGCACGAACCGCTCGACGCCGAACTCGATCGCGAGCTCGGCCGTCGTCCGCGTCGCGAGCGTGTTGTTGCGGACGGCTTCGATCGGATTCGACTCGATCAGCGGCACGTGCTTGTACGCCGCCGCGTGGAAGACGACCGACGGGCGGTAGCTCTCGAACACCTGCCGCATCTTCGCCGCGTTCTTCACGTCGGCGAGCACGGGCAGCGCCGCCGGGAACCCCCGCTCGTCGACGAGCTCGCGCTCGATCTCGAAGAGCGCGGGCTCGGCGTGGTCGACGAGGACGAGCCGCGCCGGTGCGACGCGTGCGATCTGCCGGCAGAGCTCCGACCCGATCGAGCCCCCGGCGCCCGTCACGAGCACGGTCTCGCCGGCGAGGTACGCGGCGATCTGCTCGATGTCGACCTCCACCGGCTCGCGCCCCAGCACGTCCTCCACCTCGACCGGCCGGATCTGCCCGGCGAGGTCGAGGTCGCCCGAGATCAGCTCGTGCAGCCCCGGCAGCGTCTTCACCGGGATCCGCTCGTCGCGCGCGAGGTCGACGATCCGCTGCCGCACCTCGCCGGCGGCGGAAGGGATCGCGATCAGCAGCTCGTCCGGGCGCCGGTCGCGCAGGATGTGCCGCAGCTCGTCGGTCGTGCCGAGCACGCGGATGCCGTGCAGGCGCAGGTTCCGCTTGCGGGGGTCGTCGTCGATCAGGCCGATCGGCGTGTAGCCGAGGGCCGGCGTGCGGAGCATCTCCTTGATCATCAGCTGCGCGGCGTCGCCGGCGCCGACGACGATCACCTCTCGCCCGCGCGCCACGAGCGAGGACGTCTGCGGCCGCTCGATGATCGTCCGCGCGAGCATGCGCGAGGTGGCGACGAACGCGAGGGTCAAGAGCCAGTCGAGGACCCACACGACGCGCGGGACGGAGGCGACGTGGATCTCGAAGAAAGAGAAGACGAGGAACGCGAGCAGCGTCGCCGTGGTGACGCCGCGGAAGGCGCCCCACATGTCGCGCGTCGAGACGTACCGCCACCACCGGTTGTAGAAGCCGAAGAGCGCGAAGACGCCGATCTTGAGAACGACGAGCAGCGCGAGCACGCGCCACGTCAGGTACTCCTCGTAGTAGCTCGGGAGCCGCGGGTCGAAGCGCAGCTGGAAGGCGAGGAACCAGGCGCCCACGACGATCAGCGCGTCGGCGGCCAGCTGCGGCAGCCGGTGCCTCGTCACCGGGAACCTCATCTGGCCGCTACCGCGCGGATGCGACGCCGACGGCGTCCAGCACCGTCTCGACGATCCGCTCCTGCTGCTCGGTGCCGATCCCCGCCCACAGCGGGAACGCGAGGTTCTCGGCCGCGGCCCGCTCCGTCTCGGGCAGCGACCCGGGCTCGTAGCCGAGGTACCGGAGCGCCGGCTGCAGGTGGAGCGGCGTCACGTAGTACGACGCGCACGCGATCTCGCGCTCCTTCAGCGCGGCCGCAATGCGCGCGCGCTCCCGCGTGCGGACGACGTACAGGTGGTAGACGTGCCCCGGCTCGTCGGGCGGCACCTCGACCGCGTCGCCGAGACCGAGCTCGCCGTAGCGCGCGGCCGCCTCCCGCCGCGCCGCGTTCCACCCGTCCAGGTGCGGCAGCGAGACGCGCAGGAACGCCGCCTGGAGCGCGTCGAGCCGCGAGTTCGTGCCGACGAGCTCGAACGTCGTCTTCTCCTTCGAGCCGTGGAAGCGGAGCATCCGCAGCCGCTCCGCCACGTCGGCCTCGAGGCAGGCGACGAGCCCGCCGTCGCCGAGGGCGAAGAGGTTCTTCGTCGGGAAGAAGCTGAACGTCGAGCAGGCTCCGGTCGTCGCCGTCCCCTCAGCGCCGAAGGCCTGCGCCGCGTCCTCGACGAGCGGCGGCCCGAGCAGTGCGAGCTCGACGAGCGCCGCGGGGCGCCCGAAGAGGTGCACGGGCATGACCGCCCTCGTGCGCGGCGTGATGCGTCGCTCGACGTCGGCGGGGTCGAGGTTCAGCGTCACCGGGTCGATGTCCGCGAAGACCGGGGTGGCGCCGGCGCGGACGATCGCCTCGGCCGTCGCGTAGAAGGTGAAGGCGGGGCAGATCACCTCGTCGGCGGCTCCGCCGCCCGCTCGCCCGATCCCGAGCGCCTCGAGCGCGAGCACGAGCGCGTCGGTGCCGTTCGCGACGCCAACCGCGTGCGGCACGCCGAGGTAGGCCGCCGCCTCCTCCTCGAACGCCGTGACCTCCGGGCCGAAGATGAAGCGGCCCGATTCGAGCACCCGTTCGAAGGCGGCCCGGAACTCCGGCACGAGCGGCGCGTACTGGGCTTTGACGTCGACGAGCGGGATCGTCACGACGCGTCAGTGTAACCCGGCTCCGCGGACGTCCTGCGGCGCCGCACGAGCCTCCAGGCGAGGTAGGCGAGCGCGAGGGCGATCAGCGCGGCGATCCCGTACTCGACGTAGCGGAACGCGTGGTGGAACTCCTCCCAGCGCGAGCCGAACCACCAGCCGGCCGCTGCGAAGGCGAAGCACCACAGCGTCGAGCCGAGCAACGTCAGCGCCGTGTAGAGCCCGAGCGGCTGGCGGAAGACGCCTGCCGGGATCGAGACGAAGGAGCGGACGACCGGTGAGACGCGGCCGACGAAGACGCCGAGGGCGCCCCAGCGCTCGAACCACGCCTCGGCGCGCGCGAGCCGCTTCTCGTTCAGGTGCACCCAGCGGCCGTGCCGCTCGAGGAACGGCCTGCCGCCGGCAGCGCCGATCCACCAGCCGAGGACGGCTCCGACCGTGTAGCCGACCGAGCCCGCCGTCGCCATCGCCAGGTACGCCGGCAGCCCCTCGTCGAAACGGTGGCCGAAGAGGACGGTGCCCTGCCCGGCGAACGCGCCCGCGGCGACGGCGCCGGCGTACACCATCACGAGTTCGCTCGCCGCCGGGAAGACGGCGTCGAGCAGCATCAGCAGGAAGACCGCGTAGAGCCCGTGGTCGCCGATGAGCGCCGTGAGGAGGTCGGTGATGTGGCTGAGGACGGAGGCGACCGGCACGGCCGCGACTCTAGCCGCCCGGCTGCGCGGGCTTCGCCGGCGCCTTCGGCTTCGGCGGCGGCGGGCGGACGACGGTGAACGGCCCGCTCGTCACCTCGACGGCGCCGAGCGCGTTCGTGGCCCGGAACCGGAGCACGTACCGGCCGGCGTAGACGAGGCTCTTGCCGCCGGCCGCGGTGCCCGCCCACTCGACGAGGAAGCGCCCGGCCGGCGCCTGCCGCACCGCCGCGACGGCGACACGCACGCCGGTGAGGGTCTCGACGGTGGCCGAGACCCGCGCGGGCCGCGTCAGCGTCACGCCGGCTCGCAGCCGCTGCCCGGCCTTCGGGCGGACGAGGATGCGAGACGACGCGAGCTTCACGAAGCCGAGCGTGTTGTTCACGGTGAACGTCTGGCGGGACGTGGAGGTGCGGCCGAGGTCGTCCGTCGCGGAGACGTCCAGCCGCCAGCGACCCTCGGCAGGAGCAGGCGGCGGCGCTGCCGGGTCGGCCGGCGGCCGCGGCGCCGGCGGGAACGCGACCGGGTACGTGGCGGCGGCGCGCGGGCCGCTCTCGGAGAAGGCGACGCTGCCGTTCGGCGCCGTCAGCCTCACCGTCACGTCCGACTGCCGGACGACCTTGTAGGCGAGGCGCTGCGCCTCGTCGACACCGTCGCCGTTCGGCGAGACGACGGGCACTGCGGGCGGCGTGTAGACGCCGAAGTACATGAGCTGCAGCGACGTCGCGACCGCCCGCTCGCCGCCCGGATCGGACGGGCGATTGAGGACCGTCCCGTCGAAGGCGAGGGTGCTGCTCCCTCCCGCGTCGAGGGCCGAGGCCGTGACGGAACCGAGGCGCACCATCGTCTGCGCGAGCTCGAAGTTCGTCATGCCGACGCTGTAGCCGGCGCGGCGGCCGTCCGTCACCACCAGCAGGATCCGTCCGTCGCGCAGCTGCCCGACGGCCGTCCGCGGGTTGCGTGGCACGAGCTGCGTGGAAGAGAACGCCTCCAGGGAGCGGAAGATCGGCGCGCCCTCCCGGACGATCACCGGGCCGCCGCCGATCGCGTTCACGATCCCCGTCCATTCCGGGCGGAAGATGACGCGCAGCGCGATCGTCGTCCCGATGGGAGCCTCCTCCGCGAGCCGCTGCGCCGCGGTGCCGCGTGCGACGAGCACGGCCCCGCCCGGGGGAATCGCGGTTCCGCCGGAGCCGGCGACAACGTGCACCACCGGCGCGGCGAGATCAGTGTTGGCCGTCGTCGGCGGCAGCGGGTGGAGAACGACCTCCGTCACGCCGGCCTGCACCGGCGTCGCAGCGCCGTACGCGGGCGTGAAGAGCGCGATGCCGTTCGTCCCCGGCACCTGGTTCAGGTCGTTCAGCGGCCGTCGCTGGCCGGTTCCGCGCCAGGTGCCGAAGAACTCGATCCGGCGCACGTCGATCGCTCCCTCGGGCGTGATGCCGACGCTCGAGCGGTCGCCGTAGGGCGGGTTGTCGACCACGCCGTCGCGGACGAGGACGCCACTGGGGCGGCCGCTCGACCAGTTGAACATGTCGCCGTTGACGCCGACCATCGTCGCCGCCGGGGAGAGCCGCTTCTGCATCGCGCTGACCCGCTCCGTTCCGACGATCGTCTCGCGCGAGAGGACGGGCTTCAGCGCGTACAGCCCCGTCGGGCGCGGGCCCGTGACGACGTGCAGGGCGACCGGGCCGCTAGGCGTGAACTGGACGGCGCGCTCGTACGTCACCCCGGGTAGGAGCGTTGTCTGCTGCGCCGACGCGGTCGCTGCGAGCGCGAGCGTGGCGACGGTGGCGATGAGAAGGCTGCGCAGCACGGGGACCCCGGCCGAGGGTACCTCAGGCGCGGCCCGAGTTTGCAGCGGTTTACCGAATCCGAACGAGGCGGGCACCTCGGACGGGCACGGGCAGCTACGTTGACGGCATGAGCACCTCCGCCGCGGCGTCGCGCACGGCCCTCGTCGAGCGGCTGATCGCCCGGTTCCCGCACATTCCCCCGGAGGCCGTGCTCAAGGAGGACCTGCTGCGGACGGGGATCGCGTTCGACGACTCCGCGCTCACCGACAACCTCGACGGCGAGGTGAAGCCGAAGTCGTACTTCATCTTCTCGTTCGACCAGAAGCCGCTCGCAGAGCTCGGCGAGGCCGCGCGGCGGCGGCCGCCGGAGGAGATCGCCCTCACGGGCGGCCCGTACGGGCTGCGGCGCACGATCGTCTCCGTCCGCGTCAACCCTGGCTCCCCCTACCTCGTCGCACGGGGCGACGACGGAGGCCTCCGCCTCTCGCTCGAGGACGCCGCTGTGGCGGACGTCGGCCTGCCGCCGATGCCCGAGTACTACCGGCACACGCTCCGGAACGGGAAGACGGTGCTGGAGACGGCGCCGACGATCCAGTGGGGCTACCTGATCTACCTCACGGTGCTCCGCCTCTGCCAGTACTTTGGCGCCAAGGAGGAGTGCGGCTTCTGCGACATCAACCACAACTGGCGCCAGCACAAGCGGGAGGGGCGGCCCTACACCGGGGTGAAGCCGGTCGAGGACGTGCTGGAGGCGCTCGCGCTGATCGACCGCTACGACGTCGACGCGACGACACGCGCCTACACGCTCACGGGCGGCTCGGTCACGAGCACGGTCGACGGGCTCGCGGAGGCCGACTTCTACGGCCGCTACGCGCGGGCGATCGAGCAGCGGTTCCCGAACCGGTGGATCGGCAAGGTCGTCGCTCAGGCCCTCCCGAAGGCCGACGTGCAGCGCTTCAAGGACTACGGGATCGCGATCTACCACCCGAACTACGAGGTGTGGGACGAGCGGCTGTTCCGGCTCATCTCCCCGGGCAAGGAGCGTTACGTCGGCCGCGACGAGTGGCACCGGCGGATCTTCGACGCCGCCGAGGTGTTCGGGGCCCGCTACGTGATCCCGAACTTCGTTGCGGGCGTCGAGCTGGCGAAACCCTTCGGCTTCGCAACGATCGACGAGGCCATCGCATCGACGACCGAGGGGCTCGACCACTTCATGAGCCGCGGCATCACGCCGCGCTTCACCACGTGGTGCCCGGAGCCGACGACGCCGCTGGGGCGCGACAACCCCGACGGCGCGCCGCTCGAGTACCACATCCGGCTGCTCGAGGCGTACCGCGAGACGCTCGAGCGGCACGGCCTGAAGCCGCCGCCCGGGTACGGCGTCGCCGGCGCCGGCAAGGCGGTCTTCTCGGTCAGCTCGTTCATGGACACGCTGGCGCCCGAAGCGGTAACGGTCGAGGAGGCGGTGCCGGCGTGACCCGCATCTCGGTCGACGAGGCGCGGGCGCTCTGGCACGAGGGGTCCGACGAGGAGCTGAAGGCGCTCGCTCAGGCAGTGCGGGCCCGCTACCACGAGCCGGATCGGGCCACCTACATGGTGATGCGGATCGTCAACTACACGAACGTCTGCGTCGCACAGTGCGACTACTGCGCCTTCTACGTGCTGCCGAACCAGGCGGGCGGCTACGTGCTCTCGCGCGAGGAGGTGTTCGCGAAGATCGACGAGCTGCTCGAGGTGGGCGGCGACCTGGTCGCCTTCAACGGCGGCTTCAACCCGCGCTTGCCGCTCGACTACTACTGCGACCTCTTCGCGGCGGTGCGCGAGCGCTACGGCGACCGCGTCGAGTTCTACGCCCTCACCATCGCCGAGTTCGTCTACCTCGCCGACCGCGCGAGCCTCTCTTTCGCAGAGGCGGCGGCGCGGCTGCGCGACGCCGGCGTGCACTGGGTGACCGGCGGCGGCAGCGAGATCCTGACCGAGGACTTCCGCCGGCGGCACGCGAAGTTCAAGTACACGGTGCGCGAGTACTTCGAGGCGCAGCGCGCGATCGTCGACGCTGGGCTGCGCACGACTGCCACGATGGTGATCGGGTTCGACGAGACCCTCGACGAGCGCCTCGAGCACCTGCAGCGCACGCGCGACTTCCAGGACGCCTGCCTGCACGACGGCCACGATGGCCTCTTCTCCTTCCTCTGCTGGACGTACAAGCCGTACGGCACGGCGTTCGGCGGCCGGGAGATCGAGCCGCGCGAGTACTGGCGGCACATGGCGCTCTCCCGGATCTTCCTCGACAACGTGAAGCACTTCCGCACGTCCGTGCTGACGCAGAACGAGGACGCATTCCGCGCGCTCGACTACGGCGCCGACGACTTCGACCTCCCGATCGAGGACGAGGTGACCCAGAAGGCGGGCGCCCGGATCGAGCTCGACCTGAAGGGGCTGCTCGCGGTGCCGCGCCGCCTCGGCTACCGAGTCGAATACCGCCGAGCCGAACGGCCGGCCGCCCTCGCCGGCGCAGGGTGAGCCCGTCCGACGCACAGGTCGCCTCCCCCGGCCGCCCGTGCCGCGTCGTGATCTGCGACGACCAGCAGGGCTTCCGGCACGTGCTCTCGGTCATGCTGGGCCTCGAGACAGGACTCGATGTGGTCGGCGAGGCGGAGAACGGGCGCGAGGCGATCGACCTCGTGGGCGAGCTGCGCCCGGACGTCCTGCTGCTCGACATCGCGATGCCCGTGATGGACGGCCTCGACGCGCTCCCGCACGTGCGGGAGGCTTCACCGGAGACCGCGGTGCTGATGTTGAGCGGGTTGACCTCAGACGCCGTCCGCCGCCGGGCGCTCGCCGCCGGCGCGCGGCTGTTCCTCGAGAAGGGGACGGACGTCGACGTGCTCGCGCAGCAGATCCGCGACGCCTGCGCGGGCTAGCTCGAGCGTCGCAGCGTCGGCGCGTCCTCGACGAGTTCGGCGAGGATCCGCTTGCTCGAAGCGAGCCCGCGGTCGAGCGACGCGAGCCCGTCCTCCGCCTCGCCGAGCTGGAGCTGCATCTTCGCCGTCGCGAGCGCCTGCACGACGTCGTCGTTCAGCTCGGTCGCACGCCGCGCCTGCGTCCGCGCCGCGAGCCGTAGCTCGAGCTCGTCGACGACGAGGGCGGCGAGGTCGTCGAGCACCTGAACCTGCTGCTCCGTCAGTCGCCGCGGCCGGCGGTCGATCACGCAGAGCGTCCCGAGGTTGAAGCCGTCGCTCGTGCGCAGCTGGCTGCCGGCGTAGAACTGGAGCCCGAACTCGCCCGCGACGAGCGGGTTCGAAAGGGTGCGGGCGTCGCGCCGGGCATCCTCGACGATCCAGGCCTCGTCCGCGAGGATCGCGGAGGCGCAGAGGCCGGGCTCGCGATCGATCTGCTCCACCCCCTCGAGACCATGGGACGACTTGAACCAGATCCGGTCGTGGTCGACGAGGCTGACGATCGCGATCGGCATCTCGAGCACGAGGCTCGCGAGTCGCGTGATGCGGTCGAACGAACCGTCGGACGGCGTATCGAGGACGTTGTAACGCCGGAGCGCGTCGAGCCGCTCGCTCTCGTTCTGCGGGATCAGGTGGTCGGCGACGGTGACAGTGCGACGGTAGCCGCAATCGGGCGCGACCGCAGGACGATCAGCTGCGGACGCGCGGATCGCTTCTCGGGACGAAGCGCAGCTCGGGCACGTGCTCGAGCTCGCCCACGTCGCGTGCCATCTCAAGGAAGGTGTAGAGGCCGGCGCGCTCGCGCGGCCCGAACGAGTAGCGCAGCTTCTCGAAGTAGCGGGCGAGGTAGCCGGGCGGGTAGCCGTAGCGCGCGCTCGCCTCGTGCGCGAGCACCTCCGGCTCCGAGCGCGCGAGCCGCACGGAGGCGACGAGCGCGTGCTCGAGCTCCGCCAGCCCCTCGACGACCGGCTCCGGCGCCGCCCACACCGCGAACACCATCGGCAGCCCCGTGCGCTCGAGCCAGAGCCTGCCGAGGTCGTAGTGCGGCGTCGGGTCCTCGAAGGCGCTCCGGAGGGCGGCGTCGCCGATCAGGAGCTTCGCGTCGGCGTCCTCATCGAGCGAGACGTGCTCGGCGTGCGGGAGCAGCACCTTCGTCAGCACGACCGAGGTCGCGCTCTCGGCTGTGACGGCGACGGAGCGGATCTGCGAGAACGGGATGCTGGAGACGAGCTGGATCGACTCCACCGCACCCTCCGACGACACACACATCCGGGGCAGGAGGCGCAGGGCGCCGGCGTGGCGCGCGTACTCGATCGACGAGATCGGAGCGAGGTCGAGCTGCCCGTCGAGCAGGAGCCGGTTCAGCTCGGTCGGGACGCCGGTCACCTCCTCCACCTCGACGTTCAGCCGGTGGAACACGGGCGCCATGTTCACGTAGCTGATACGTCCGAGCCGGATCATCTAGCGGCTCCTGTCGACGACGGCGTGGGTCAGCGCCTCCAGCTCGTCGAGACGCAGCTCGTCGCCGAGGAGGCTCCGGCGGGCGCGCGTAGCGTAACCACGGGCGCGCTCGAGCGACCGCTCGAGCGCGCCGGTCGCCGCCACCCGGACGAGCGCCCCTTCCGCCGGGCCGCCAGCGAGCGCGGCGCGGACCACCGCATCGCTCTCCGCCGCGAGCAGGAGCGGGAGCGTCGGTGTCCCGTCGCGGAGGTCGGTCCCGGCGATCTTGCCCGTCTCGAGCGTGTCGCCCGCGCAGTCGAGGACGTCGTCGGCGATCTGGAAGGCGACGCCGAGGTTGAGCCCGAAGCCGCCGAGCCGTCCGCCGGAGCCGAGCAGGCATGCTGCCTCGAAGAGCTTCCCGGTCTTGAGCGCGCAGCGCTCGAGGTAGGCCTCGACGGACGTGTCCGGGTCGTGGCGCTGGCAGCGCTGCAGCGCCTCGCCGCGCGAGAGCGCGAGGGCCGCGTCCGCCAGCACCGTCACCGCGGCGAGGTCGCCGGCGTCGCACAGCTCCGCGAACGCCCGCGCGAACAGGTAGTCGCCGGTCGCGCGGGCGGTGCCGGCGCCGTGCGCGGCCCACGCCGCCGGCTTCCCCCGGCGCACGGCGGCCGAGTCGACGAGGTCGTCGTGGACGAGGCTCGCAAGGTGGACGAGCTCGACGGCGACGCCGGCGGCGACCGGCTCGGGCGCGTCGGCGGGCGCGGCGAGGAAGGCGAGGAGCGGCCGCAGCCGCTTGCCGCCGGCGCTCAGCGCCTCCGCCCCGACCTCGGCGGCGACACCGGGCCGCGCGGCGACGGCCTCCGCGAGCCGCTCCTCCACGGCGTCGAGGTACTGCTCGAGCCCGGGCAGGCGCCTCACGTGCTCGAGCGTCGTCACGCGACCCTCACCCGGCCGTCCCGACGTGCAGCGCCACGATGCCACCCGCGAGCAGCCTGACCCGGACGCTTTCGAAGCCGGCGCGCTCGAGCAGCCGGGCGAACTCGTCCGGCGCCGGGAAGCGCCGTACACTCGCGGGCAGGTAGGTGTACGCCTTCCCGCCGGGCAGCACCTTCCCCGCGAGCGGGATCAGGACGTCGAACCAGAGCCGGTAGAACGGCCGCAGCACACCGCGCGGCGTCGTGATCTCGAGGATCGCCAGGCGCCCGCCGGGGCGTAGCACGCGCCGCAGCTCGGCGAGGCCGCGCTCGAGGTCAGCGAGGTTGCGGACGCCGAAGCCCACCGTCGCGGCGTCGAAGGACGCGTCCTCGAACGGCAGCGCGAGCGCGTCACCCTTGATCCACTCGACGTCGGCCGACTTGCGGCGCGCGCGCTCGAGCATGCGCGGCGAGAAGTCGAGACCGACCACCTCGGCGCCCGCGGCCTGGGCCGCGACGGCGAGGTCGCCCGTCCCGCAGCAGGCATCGAGTACTCGATCGCCGGGCCGCACCGCGGCTTCCACCGTCAGCCGCCGCCAGCGGCGGTCGAGCCCCGCCGTCATCGCCCGGTTCATCAGGTCGTAGACCGGCGCGATCCGGTCGAACATCGAACGGACTCCCTCCGGCGGCAGCGTCCCGTGCTCGTAGCCGGGCACCGGGCCGCTCATGTCTGGCCCCAGCGCGAGACGAGCGTGTTCTCGAGCCCGAGCTGGTCGAGGATCCGGGCGACCACGAAGTCGACGAGGTCGTCGATCGTGCGAGCGCCGTGGTAGAAGCCGGGCGCCGCGAAGAGGATCGTCGCGCCGGCCGTCTGCAGCGTCGCGAGCCCGTTCAGGTGGATCGAGGAGAGCGGCGTCTCGCGCGGGACGAGCACGAGCTTCCGCCCCTCCTTCAGCGCGACCGACGCGGCGCGGTGGATGAGGTTCGCCATCGCGCCGGCCGCGAGGGTGCCGACGGTGGACATCGAGCAGGGGCAGACGACGTACGCGTCCACCTTCGCCGAACCCGACGCGTACGGCGCCTTGTAGTCGTTCGGCGCGTACACCGTCACTCGCTCGGCGCCGGCCGTGAACCGCGCGAGCACGTGGTCGCGCGGCAGCGTCGCGTCGCCGTAGAGCTCGGTCGCGAGCACCTCGACGCCGGCGGCCGACGCAGAGATCCCGACCTCGCAGCCCGCGTCGACGAGCGCGCGCAGCAGTCGGGCGGCGTAGGGCGCGCCGGACGCGCCCGTGACGCCGAGGAAGACGTTCACGGACCTACTCTTCTTCGCCCTTGGAGGCGTCGAGGAAGGTCGCGATCTGCGTCAGCTGCTCGTCGTTCAGGCTGCCGCCGAACTCCTCCCCGTACCGCGGCATGACAGGGTTGCCGAACTGCTGCGGGTTCGCGACGTAGTCCTTGAAGTACTGCACGCCCCGGTTGCCGGCCCCGATCGCGGTCAGCTCCGGCGCGCCGAGGTTGACCGAGCCGACGCCGAGATAGATGTGGCACTGCGCGCAGCCGGTGGCCGCGAACAGCTCACCGCCCGCGAGCGCCGCCTCGTTCCCCTCGAAGCCCTGCCGCTCGGCCCATTCGGGCACCGCCTCGACGAGCTGCGAGCCGAGCGCCTCGCGCGCGGTCGCGCCCTTGTAGGTCAGCGTCCCCATCGCGACGACCGTGAGGATCAGCGCCACGATGGCGACCGGCCGGCGG
Organism: Gaiellaceae bacterium; assembly: GCA_035645095.1. Lineage (GTDB taxonomy): Bacteria > Actinomycetota > Thermoleophilia > Gaiellales > Gaiellaceae > Gaiellasilicea. Next base: position 21,673 of record DASQNG010000029.1, read on the forward strand.
CTCAGGCGGCGCTCGCGGCGCAGGTCGAGGAACGGCAGCGCGAGCAGCAGCACGAGCCCGATCGTCGGGATCCCGACCGTCCCGAGCACCACGGACTCGGGCCACTTGAAGATCCGCAGCAGGTAGAAGAGGAAGTAGAAGTACCAATCCGGCCGCGGGATGAAGTCCGTCGTGCCGGGATCCGCCTCCTCGGTGTAGTGCGGGCCGAGGATGCCGGCCTCCGTGCCGTCGGCGTCGTAGTACCAGATGACGGCGAGCGCGGTGATCACGCCCACGACGACGAGGCTCATCACCGTGTCGTGGAACATCGCGTGCGGGAAGAACGGCTTCCCCGTCCGCTCCGTGTTCTCCTTGTAGCGCTTGTGCGCCTCGCGGCGCTCGACGATCCGCCTACTCGCCACTGCGCCCTCCGCGGCGTCCCGGCCGGACGAGCCCGGCGCGGCCGCCGGCGGTGCGGCCCGCGGCGCGTCCCTCGTCCTCCGCCTCCTTCGCCCACGGCGACGGCGTGACCCCGAGGCGGATCACGAGGTAGAGGTGCAGCGCGATCAGGCCCATGATCGCGCCGGGCACCACGAGCATGTGCAGCGAGTAGAACTTCGAGAGCGTGTCCGACCCGATGGCATCGCCTCCCTGCAGGAACTGCGCGAGGAAGGGGCCGAGAAACGGTGCGGTCCCGTTCAGGTTGATGCCGACGACGGTCGCCCAGTACGCCGTCTGGTCCCACGGGAGCAGGTAGCCGGTGAAGCCCTCGGCCATCCCGAGCACGAGCAGCAGCACGCCGATAATCCAGTTCAGCTCGCGCGGGTACTTGTACGCACCGAACAGGAAGACGCGCGCCATGTGGAAGAACATCAGGATGATGAAGACGCTGGCGCCCCAGCGGTGCATGCCGCGCACGAGCCAGCCGAGAGTCACGTCGTTCGTGATGTGCTGGATCGACTGGTAGGCGGAGTTCGGGTCGGGCTTGTAGTACATCGCCAAGACGACGCCGGTGATCGCCTGCACGATGAAGGCGGTCAGCGTCGCGGAGCCGAGGGTGTGGAACCAGCCGATGTCGCGCGGGACCTTGCGGAAGAGGAAGTACTTGACCCCGCCGACGAGGCCCGAGCGCTCCTCGAGCCAGTCGATCGGGTAGAGCGCGACGGACTCGAGCTGCGCGCGGCGCGCGCTCTTCTTGCGGGCGGCGACCGCCACTAGCCCGGCACCTCGATCGGGTAGAGCCACGCGGAGGGCCCGTCGACGTGCACGCCGGGCACGGCGTGGCCGTACTTCTTGATCCGGGCGCGCGCGCCCGTCCCACGGACCTCGCTGACGCTGTAGAAGCCGCCGAGGAAGAGCTTGCCCTCGCGAATCGAGAAGTCGGCGCGGTCGAGCGCCCGCACGGGCGGCCCGGCGGTCCGGTTGCCCTCGGTGTCGTACTGGCCGCCGTGGCACGGGCAGCCGAAGCCCGAGGGCTGCGCCGGGATCAGCCGCACGTTCTGCTCGCCGACCTCCTTCGCATTGTCCTCCTCGACCGGGCCGTTCGGCTGCACCGGGCAACCGAGGTGGACGCAGCGGGAGAAGAGGACGGTGAAGCTCGGCTGGTCCTCGAGCCGCCCGTTGTTGCGGACGAAGACGGTGCGGCGGCTGACCTCGCCGATCTCGGGGTTCTCGAGGTACGTCGCGATCACGAACTTGCCCTCCGGGAACTCGTCGAGGGGGCCGAGCTCGACGTTCGGCTCGTGCTGGTTCGTGAACGACGGCAGCACGGCGAACCCGAGCACGGGCACCGTGATCACGCCGCCGATCGCCGCGCCGAGCCCGAGCGTCGCCGCCGAGAGGAACGTGCTGCGCGGGTAGGCGGCGACCTCCTCGTCCTCCATCACGGGCATGGCGCCGCCGGACGTGCCGGCGGCCTCCGCGCCCGTCGGCTGCAGCGGGGCGCGCGACTCCGGCTCCACGTGCGCGGGCGCCGTGTCGACGCCGCGCGTGACGTCGCGGATCCAGAGGAAGCCGAAGACGATCGCGAGCAGCGCGCCGACGGCTGCCGCGGGCAGGCTGACGACGAGGCCGGCGAGGAGGCACGCGATCCCGACGGCGAAACCGAGCGGCCAGAGGCTCGGCGACGGCAGGTGCGGCTTCTCGTCTTCGGGCGAACTCACGTGGGGCGTCCTCCGGCTGGTAAGGGATTAGAACGAGCGACGAGCTGCTGTGTCAACGACGTACCAGCTGCCGCAAGCGCCTCCCGGCTGCGCCATTCTGCACCAGCGCCGACTCCCCTTGCACGGGGATGCCGTACTCGGCCCACCGCCGCTCGACGAGCGCGCGAACCTCGTCGCTCATCGCCACCTCGTCCGGCCACTCCCGCGTGCCCTCGAGCGGCCCCTTCGCCGTCGCGTCGATCCCGATCTTCCCGCCGATGAACTGCCGCGTGGGCGCATGGTCGAGGTGATCGAGGGGGCCCTCCGTCAGCACCACGTCGCGGACGGGGTCGACGTTCGCGCCGACGTAGAAGAAGACCTCCTCGTAGTCGTGGACGTCGACGTGCTCGTCGACGACGACGACGGCCTTCGAGAGCGACAGCATCCCGAGGCCCCAGATCGCGTGCATCACCTTGCGCGCGTGGCCAGGGAAGGCCTTCCGGATCGAGACGATGACGCAGTTGTGGAACGTGCCGGCGACGGGGAGGTCGTAGTCGACGATCTCCGGCACCGTCATCCGCACGGCGGGCAGGAAGATCCGCTCGGTCGCCTTGCCGAGCCAGGCGTCCTCCTGCGGCGGCTTGCCGACGACGATCGACGGGTAGATCGCGTCGCGCCGCATCGTCAACGCCGTCACGTGGAAGATCGGGAAGGGCTCCGCCGGCGTGTAGAAGCCGGTGTGGTCGCCGAAAGGGCCCTCGATCCCGAGCTCGTCCGGCTCCACGTACCCCTCGAGCACGAACTCCGCGTGCGCGGGCACCTCGAGGTCGATCGTCCGCGCCTTGACCATCTCGACCGGGCTGCCGCGGAAGAAGCCGGCGAGCATCAGCTCGCCGATGTGCTTCGGGAGCGGCGCGCTCGCGGCGTAGGCGGTGATGGGGTCGAGCCCGAGCGCGACGGCGACGGGGATGCGGCCGTCGGTCGCGAGCCAGTCGGCGCGGCCGTCCTTGTGGATCTGCCAGTGCATGAACGTCGAGCTCCGGTCGATCACCTGCATCCGGTACATGCCGAGGTTCCGGATGCCGGTGCGGGGGTCGCGCGTGATGACGGCCGGGAGCGTGATGAACGGCGCCGGGTCGCCGGGCCAGCAGCGCATCACGGGCAAGAGCCCGAGGTCGACGTCGTCGCCCGTCAGGACGACCTCCTGGCAGGGGCCGCTGCGGACCGAGCGCGGGCCCGAGCCGGCGATCGACTTCAGCTTCTGGAGCCCCCGGAGCTTGTCGACGAGACCCGTCGGCGGCTGCAGCTCGAGGACGTCGGCGACGCGCTCGGCCAGGTCGTCGAGCCGCTCGACGCCGAACGCGAGCGCCATCCGCCGCTCCGTGCCGAACTGGTTGATCAGGAGCGGGTGCGACGAGCCCTTCGGGCGCTCGAAGAGGAGCGCCGGCCCTCCTGCTTTCACGATCCGGTCGACGATCTCGGTGATCTCGAGGTCGGGGTCGACCTCCGCGCTCACGCGGACGAGCTCCCCCTCGCGCTCGAGGAGGCGGATCCACTCGCGCAGGTCGGCGGGGGGCGCCATCCGCGCCCAGTCTACGGAGCCGGAGTCGACGTGCCGAGTGTCAGCGGCGGCGCCGGTGGCGGAGCCACTTCGACGTCTCGCCGAACGCGATCACGGCGACGAAGACGAGCCCGGTCAGCAGCATCATCATGATGACGTTGCGGCCTTCCTCGGCCGCGTTGGCGACGAGCCACGCGAACATGCCGCGACTCTAGCCGAGCAGCCGGGCGTGCGCAGCGACGGCTCGCTCGATCGCAGCCTCGTCCGCGTCGCCCCCCAGGCGCGCTGCCGCGCGCAGCCACTCGCGGGCATCGCCGGGCCTCCCCTCGGCGCGCAGTGCGGCGCAGGCGGAGATCAGCTCCGCGAGCGTCGCGACGGCGTCGAGCTCGCCCGTCGACGCCACCCGCACCAGCCCGTGGGCGTAGAGATAGTCGCCGAGCAGGAGCGCGGTGTCGGGATCGTCGGGCGCGAAGAGCCGCGGCCGCCCGTAGTGGAGGAGATAGCCCTCGTAGATCGTCTCGAGGCCGAGCGCGAAGCGATCCGGCGCAAGCAGCGAGAAGACCGGCTCCCGCTCCTGCTCGGCCTCCGGCCGCAGGGCCTCGGCCCAGACGGGGCTCTCGGCAGCGGCCCCTTCGGCGACGGCGGCGAAGACGTCAGTCGCCGCAGAACTCGGCAACGGCCTCGACCGTCCGGTCGACGTCGTCGACGCTGTGGGCGAGCGACACGAAGAGGCACTCGAACTGCGACGGCGCGACGTAGACGCCGCGGGCGAGCAGGTGCCGGAAGAGCGCGCCGTAGCGCTCGACGTCAGCGCCCTGCGCGTCGGCGAAGGAGCGGACGGCGCCGTCCGCGAGGAAGAGCGTCGCCATCGCGCCGACGCGCTGGACGCGGCCGAACGGGGCGAGCCCCGCCTCGAGCCGCGCGGCCGTGCGCTCGAGCCGCTCGTACACGGAGGGGTCGCGCAGGCGCCGCAGCACCGACGTGCCGGCTGCGGTCGCGAGCGGGTTCCCCGAGAGTGTCCCGGCCTGGTACACGTCGCCTGCCGGCGCGAGCCGCTCCATCACGTCCGCGCGGCCGCCGAACGCCGCCGCCGGCAGGCCACCGCCGACGATCTTGCCGAGGATCGTCAGGTCCGGGAGAACGCCGTAGCGCTCCTGCGCGCCGCCGCGCGCGACGCGGAAGCCCGTGATCACCTCGTCGAAGACGAGCAGCGCGCCGGAGGCGTCGCACAGCGCCCGCAGCGCCTCGAGGAACCCCGGCTCGGGCGGGACGACGCCCATGTTCCCCGCCACCGGCTCGACGGCGATCGCGGCGAGCCCCTCGCCGTAGCGCTCGACGGCCGCCGCGACCGCGTCGACGTCGTTGTACGCGGTGACGATCGTGTCCGCCGTCACGCCTGTCGGCACGCCGGGGCTCGACGGGATCCCGAGCGTCGCGAGCCCGGAGCCCGCGCTCGCGAGCAGCGCGTCGACGTGGCCGTGGTAGCAGCCGGCGAACTTGAGGATCCGGTCACGCCGCGTGAAGCCGCGCGCGAGCCGGATCGCGCTCATCGCCGCCTCGGTGCCGGAGGAGACGAGGCGGACGAGCTCCACCGACGGCACCGCGTCGACGATCTCCGCGGCGAGCTCGACCTCCGCCTCCGTCGGCGCCCCGAACGTCGTGCCGCGCCGCGCGGCCGCCTCGATCGCGGAGAGCGTCTCCGGGTCCGCGTGCCCGAGCACGAGCGGCCCCCACGACATCACCCAGTCGACGTAGCGGTTGCCGTCGACGTCCTCGATCGTCGAGCCCGAGCCGCTGCGCATGAAGACGGGTTCGTCGAGGCCGACCGCGCGCATCGCCCGCACCGGCGAGTTGACGCCGCCCGGGATCAGCCGCTCCGCGCGCCGCGCCAGCTCCGACCGCTGCCTCAGAGCCACGTCGCGAGCTCCTTCGTCCAGTAGGAGACGACGAGGTCCGCGCCGGCGCGGCGGATCGCCGTCAGTGTCTCGAGCGCCGCCCCGCGCTCGTCGACGTGCCCCCGCGCCGCCGCCGCCTTCACCATCGCGTACTCCCCGGAGACGTTGTACGCGGCGACGGGGCAGTCGAAGCGCTCCCGCACCGCGCGAATCACGTCGAGGTACGGGAGCGCCGGCTTCACCAGCAGGACGTCCGCGCCTTCGGCGACGTCGAGCTCGCACTCGCGCAGCGCCTCGCGCGCGTTCGCTGCGTCCATCTGGTAGCCGCGGCGGTCTCCCTCGGAGGGCGCCGACTCCGCAACGTCGCGGAACGGCCCGTAGAAGGCGGAGGCGTACTTCGCCGCGTACGAGACGATCGGCGTCTGCGGCAGCGCCTCGCGGATCGCCCCGACCCGCCCGTCCATCATGTCGCTCGGCGCAACGGCGTCGGCGCCGGCGTCCACATGGCTCACGGCGGTGCGGACGAGCAGGTCGAGCGTCTCGTCGTTCTCGACCGACCCCTCGCGGAGAACGCCGCAGTGGCCGTGCGCCGTGTACTCGCAGAGGCACACGTCCGTCAACAGCACGAGCCCGGGCTGCTCCGCCCGCAGCGCCCGCAGCGTGCGCTGGACGATTCCATCGTCGTCCCACGCCCCGGAGCCCTCCTCGTCCTTCTCCTCCGGGATCCCGAAGAGCAGCACCGCGGGGACTCCGAGCCGCACCAGCTCCTCCGCCTCCGCGACGAGGTCGTCGACCGAGTGGCGGGCGAGCCCCGGCAGCTCCGGGTTCGGGACGCTCGACGGGCCGACGAAGAGCGGCAGCACGAAGGCGTCGAGGTCGAGCCGCGTCTCCCGTACGAGCGAGCGCAGCGCATCCGTGCGCCGCAGTCGGCGCAACCGCGTGGCGGGGAAGGCGCTCACGCCCAGAGGTTACTCGGCGCTACGCCGGCAGCCGCCGCACCGCGAACCGCGCCGCGACCCCGTAGGCAGCGCCGAGGCCGGCGAGCCACGCGCCTTCGCGCAGGAGCGCCGGCCACGGGTCGAGGTCGAAGAGCGCGCCCGTGAAGAGGCGGAACGCGTGCGCGAACGGCAGCACGTCGCTGACGTGCCCCGCCGCCGGCGCGACCTCGCGCGGCACGAGGCCGAGGAAGACGATCGGCAGCGCCGCGAGGATCGCGACGAGCGACGCGGTGCGGGCGTCACCGGCGAGGGCGCCGATCAGGGCGCCGAGCGCGCCGAGCGCCGCGCCGGCGAGCGCGAATCCGACAGCCACGAGCGGGAGGCGCGCCCACGGCTGTCCGCCCTCCACGCCGCCGAGCTCGATGATCAGCCCGAACGCGACGACGATCCCGAGGCCGAGCGCGACGGCCGCGACCGTCGCGAGCGCGGCCTTCGCCGCGACGAGCTGGGACGGCCCGGCGAGGCCGCGCCGCAGGCGGGCGAGCGTCCCCTCGTCCCGCTCGGCCGCGAGCGCGGCGGCCGCGAGCAGGAGCGCGAGGAACGCGATCGTCAGCGCCGCCGCATAGGCCTGCGCCTGCGCGGAAAGCACCCACGTGCGACCGGTCGGCGACGCCTGCTCGAGCTCGATCGGGTTCGCGGTCGCCCGCAGCGCGTCGTCCGTCTCGCCGAGCGCGGAGCGCGCCGTCCGCACGAAGTCGCGCAGCCGCTCCACCCTCGGCCCCGGCGGTAGCTCGTCGATCAACGCGCCTGCACGCTCGAGGCCGAGCACGTCCACCTCGCGACCGAGGAACGAGGCGGTGCCGCCCCGCAACAGCAGGCGGGTGTACTCGAGGTTCGCCTCGATGTAGGCGTCCTGCAGCTGCCGGTTGAGCGCGTAGACGAGCGCCTGCACCTGCTGCGCCACCCGCACGGAGACGCCGCCGCGCGTCGTCTCCAGCTCGAGGCGGGGGCTGCGCACCATGCCGCGCAGGTCGCCGACGAACCCGCGGGGCACCACGAGCAGGGCGACGACACGGCCCGACGCGAGCTGCCGCTCCGCCTCGGGGCGGTCGAGCCGGACGAGCGTCACCTCGTTCGCGACCCGGTCGACCGTCCGCTCGACGTCGAACGTGCGGCCGCCGACCTCGATCTGCGCCGGCAGCCCCTCCTCGTCCACGAACGCCACGCGCGGCTTCGCGTTGGCGTAGCTCGCGACGAGGCCGACGAGCGCAGCGATCACGAGCGGGTACGCGAGCAGCACACCGAGCAGGAGCGGCGAGCGCCGGAGGACGAGCAGGTCCTTGCGCAGAAGGAGGAGCGCTGGCCTCACGCCGGCAGGAGCCTGCCGTCCTCGATCCGCACCGTCCGCCCCGCGCGGCCGACCTCCTCGACGTTCTGCGTCGCGAAGCAGACCGCGCCTCCCTCGCCACAGAGGCGGTGGAGCCGCTCCCACAGGAGCTCCCGCTGCGCCGGGTCGAGCGACGCCGTCGGCTCGTCGAGCAGAAGCACGCGCGGCGCGCCGAGGAGCGCGAGCGCGAGGTTCAGCCGCTGCCGCATGCCGACCGAGAGCGTGCCCGCGGTGGCGCCGGAGCCGAGCTCGAGCTCCTCCAGGAGCGGGTCGACGGCCGCGTAGTCGCCCGCGAGCCGCGCGAAGAGCTCGAGGTTCTCGCGGGCCGTCAGCCGTGCGTACAGTGCCGGCCGCTGCGGCGCCCAGCCGACGGGCGCAGCTCGCGTCACCTCACCGCGGGACGACTCGAGCGCGCCCGCGAGGATCGAGAGCAGCGTCGACTTCCCGGCGCCGTTCGGGCCGACGAGCGCGACGGCCTCGCCGGCGGCCAGCTCGAAGTCGGCCGGCCGGAGCACCTCGCGGTCGCCGTAGCGCCGGGAGACGCCGCGCGCCGAGAGGAGTGCCGTCACCGCTGCCGTCCTGACGCGTCCGTACGCTGCGGAGCGTGGGCGAGCAGCTCGCGACGGCGCATCCGGCCGATCGTACGTGGGACGACGGGGCGTGGGACGGCCTCGCCTGGGAGGACGTCGCCGACACCCGATGGAAGGGTCAACAAGGGTCGGCTATGGTCCAGTGGATGGCCACGGCCCGACAGCTGGACGTCGTGCGTCCGCGTCGGCGGCGACAGAGGACGTTCCTCGAGCGTCACGTCGGTCGGGTTCTCGTGCTGGCGCTCCTTTCGACGCTTCTGCTCGCAACCCTCCTGCTCACCGCGTGGGGTTCCGGAGGGAGCGTCTCGGCACAGCCGCTCGCGGCGTCGGGGGTGCTGCCGGGTGGCCGGCCGCAGCCGCAGGTGGTCGCGAGCTTCGGCGACCTCCGCATCCAGCTGCCGGTCGCGCAGAGCGCGGTGACGGCAATCGGTTACCACCGCGCGAGCGCGGGCGCGCTCGCGCTCCAACCGGTGGGCCGACAGGGCAATGCGGGCCTCCTCACGCGCCTCTGGAACCGGGTCGTCGGGGCGCCGCGGGAGCGTCTGACGTGGTTCCAGCTCTCGGGCTCCGGCGGCCCCGGCACGTCTGCGCTGAACGTGGGCGCGGCGCCGGGCACGGACGTCTACGCGCCCGCGGCGGGAACCGTGATCGGGATCACCGACCACGTGATCGCGAACCGCGCCTACGGCGCCCGCGTCGACATCCGCCCGCAGGCGGCGCCCTCCCTCGTGATCTCGTTGACGAACCTTCGACCCGACCCGTCGCTCACCGTCGGCTCGCCCGTCGTCGCGGCGACCTCCAAGCTCGGGATCGTGCTCGACCTCTCGCAGGTCGAGCGTCAGGCGCTCGCGGCGTTCACGCAGGACGCGGGCCACAACGTGGCGGTCGAGGTTCGGCCGGCGGCCACGCTGTCGGTTCGCTGAAGCTCCTCTTCGTCGGCGACGTCGTCGGCGTCCCCGGCCGGCGCGCGCTCGAGGAGCGGCTGCACGGCCTCCGCGAGAAGCTGGAGATCGGTTTCTGCGTCGTCAACGGCGAGAACGCCGCCGACGGCGTCGGCATCACGCCGAAGCTCGCCGAGCGCCTGCTGGCGGCGGGAGCCGACGTGATCACGCTCGGCAACCACACCTGGCGCCGCCAGGAGATCAACGCCTACCTCGAGACCTCGGAGCGCGTCGTGCGGCCCGCGAACATGGCCGCCGGGACGCCGGGGCGCGGCCTCGCCGTGGCGGCGGCCACCGATGGGACGCCCGTCGCGGTGGTGAACGTCCTCGGGTCGCTCTTCCTGCGGCCGCACCGCGATCCGTTCGAGGTGATCGACGGCCTCGTGGAGGACGCGCGGAGGTCGGCGAGCGTCGTCGTGGTCGACGTGCATGCCGAGGCAACGAGCGAGAAGATCGCTCTCGCGCGCTGGCTCGACGGCCGCGTCACCGCCGTGATCGGCACGCACACCCACGTCCAGACCTCCGACGCACGCGTCCAGCCGGGCGGCACGGCAGCGCTCACCGACGCCGGGATGACCGGCCCGCACGACTCCGTGATCGGCGTGAAGGCGGAGCTCGCGATCCGGCGTATGCGCACCGGCATGCCGACGCGGTTCCAGCCCGCCGAGGGCGGCGTCCGAATCGAGGGGGCCGTCATCGAGTGCGATGCGGCGACCGGCCGGGCGAGCGGGATCGACCCGCTCCGCGTCCCCTATCCATAACGAGCACGGCGAGGAGCGCCACCAGCACGAGGTCACGGACGAGCACGAGCGCCGAGGCGACGCCGTCGAACTCGAGTGCGAGCTCCCAGTAGCGGTAGGGGAACCACGCCTGCGTCAGCACGAGCGCGCCCGCGAGGAGGCCGGAGGCGGCGAGCCCGCGGCGGCCCGCGACGAGCGGCACGACGGGCGCGAGCCAGATCAGGAACTGCGGCGACAGCACCTTGCCGAGGGAGACGAACGCCACGAGCGCCGCGGCGCCCCAGCGCAGGAGCTCGGCCGCAGTGCCCGGCCGCCGGAGCCAGATCCAGACCAGGACGGCGAGCTGCACGAGGCTGAGGAGCACGGCCGCCACCGCCGGCCCCGTACCGGCGAGGTTCTGCGACCCGTGTCCGGAGCGCATCTCGAGGTCGATTCCGAGCAGGTGGTGCGCCGCCAGGAAGAACGCCGCGGCCAGGCTCTCGATCTGGAGCGGCCGCGACAGCTGCCGCCCGAAGCTGTAGGCGAGGCCGTCCGGCGCGAGGAGCAGGAACGGCAGGAACGCGACGGCGAGCACGGCGGCGAGGACGCCGAGGCAGAGGAGCGCCTCACGCCGGCCGCGGCGGCGCCAGACGTAGGCCAGCGCTAGCGGCACCAGCACCGCGGGAAAGAGCTTCGCCGCGACGGCGCCTCCGAGCACGCCGAAGCCGAGCCGGTCGCGCTCGTGCACGAGGGCCGCGAGCGCGGCGAGGACGAGCGCCGTCGGCCACAGGTCGAAACGCGTCAGCATGACGTTCCCGAGCAGGAGCGGGAACGCGGCAACCGCGGCGAGCGCTGCGACGACCCGCACGCGTGTCGCACCGAGCCGCGCGAGCACGAGCGCCACGAGCAGGACGACGGCGACGCCACACACCGCCATCACGCGCTCGAAGGCCTGCCGGAAGGCCTCCTGGCCCCCCCGCGGGCTCAGGAGCGCCGGGAGCGCGAACACGGGCAACGCACCGGGCGGGTACTCGAGGCGGAAGTCGCGGTAGGGCACCTGCCCCCGCTCGATCGCGTTCCCGTACGTCTCGTAGACCGGGATGTCGACGATCTCCTCCGCCGCGAACCGGCCGTGGTGGAGGGCCGCCCACGCGAGCAGGAAGCACCACGCCGCGACGAGCGCGGCGAGGCTAGTGAACCGGGTTGACGCGGGCAGCATCGCGGACGGCGCCGCCGGCCAGCACGGCGAAGGCGACGAACGGGAAGAACCACGGGATGTAGAGATAGAACCAATGCGTCAGCGCGAGCTGGAAGCCGAGCAGGAGCGCTGCCGTGAGGGCGGCGAGCCGGAGCGGCGAGCGGCGCCGCGGGAAGAACGCGCTCGCGACTGCGCCGACGACGAGCAGCACCTGCAGCACCCGCTGCACCGGCTGCAGGTCCGGGATCCCCGCCGCGTGGTACTGCCCCCAGCCCCAGAGCGAAAACGGCGACTCGCGGCCGAGCTGGAAGCCGAAGGTGCGGTCGGCGAACGCGCGCGCGGCCTCGACCGGGCTCGGCTCGAGCAGCAGAATCGCGAACGACGCCACCGTCGCGAGCACGAAGCCGCCCGCGAAACGGGCGAGCGAGGCTCGCGGCGCACGCAGCCGGAGCGCGTGCGGGTACGCAAGCCACAGCGGCCCCAGGAGCAGCGCGGCGAACTTCGTCCACCCGGCGAGCGCGAGCGCGGCCCCGCGCGCCCACCCCGAGGAGGCGAGCCAGAAGCCCCAGATCAGGAAGGCCGGCATGATCGAGTCGTTCGTGTTCGAGTTGGACGCGTAGAGCGTGAAGGGGTACGCGGCCCACGCGAACGCCAGCGTCGCTCCGAGCCGGTTGCCGCCGAAGCGGCGCCCGACGAACGCGAGCCCGAGCAGGCAGAGCGCGTCGAAGCCGATCGACGTCGCGTGCGCGGCCCAGAGCTCGTCCCACTCCCCCGTCCAGCCGAACCCGAGGTACCCGGGAACGTACGCGAGGTACGAGACCGGGCCGTACGTGTCGCCGCGCGCGTTCGACGCCTCGCAGCGGCCGTTCGTCTGGATCCGCTCCCGGATCTCGCCGTTCGCGTCGGCCGGCCCGCACGGCTCGAGGTTGCCCTGCTGCGGCATGTTGCCGTACGGGATCTGGCCGTTCACGATCCGCTGGGCCCCGACGACCCCCGCGAACCCGACGTCGATCACGCTCCGCGGCGCCTCCACGTTGAGGCCGACCCGGAAGCCGGCGAGGAAGACGGCGGCCGCCGCCAGCAGCCAGACGGGCCAGACGGGAGCGGCTGTGCGCGGGGCGCGGTCGCGGCGCGCGATCCAGAGGCAGCGCACGAGCAGGTAGGCGAGCGGCGGGTACGCGAGCGGCACGCTCCGGAAGATCTCGCCCTCGTTGAAGAACCGGAGCGAGACCGTGAACGAGAGCAGCACGAGCAGGTCGAGGTTCCGGAGCGACCGCAGGCGGCGAAGGTCGGCGAGACCGAGCAGGAACGCGCCGCAGAACGCGAGCCACACCCACGGCGTGTTGATCGTGCGGCCGCCGAACGCGCCGGAGCCGCCACGCGCCATCGTCCAGGCGACCTGTGGCCCCGTCCAGGCCTCACGCACCGTCCCCGTCGCGTCGTCGACGATGCCGAGCACAATCTGACCGGCGTCCCCGGACCAGGCCTTCACTTCCCAGTCCGCCGTCGCCGGCCGGTACTCCGCCTCCGTCTGCGGCTGCGGCGGGTACCGGTCGAGCCAGGCACGCACCTTCGGGTGGCGGAAGAGGATGGTGGTCGCGCGCTCCTCCGTCAGCTGCGCCGCGCCCTCCCGTGGCGCGAACGGCGCCTCGAGCAGCCGCCCCTCGTCGTCGTAGACGGGCGCCGTGACCGTCGGCGTCGCCGGTGCGGGCACGGGTGCGGCGCCGGCGGGCGCCGCGAGCACGAGCGCCGCGAGCCCGGCCGCTAGCGCAGCCGGAACGACCAGAGCTTGTTTCCGACGAAGTTGAGCGGGGTGACGAGCACGATCGCCGCCGCCTGCGCGACGACCTTCCCGAGCCCGAGCTGCACCAGCAGGTGGAGCACCGTCAGGTTCGCCGCGAGCGCGAGCGTCGAGACGACGAGGAAGCGCAGCCCCTGGTAGGCGACGTGCCCCCGCTGGCCGCGGAACGTCCACAGGCGGTTCCACGTGTAGTTGTTGGTCACTGCGACGAGGAACGAGCACGTCGCCGCGAGGAGGTAGTGCATGCCGGCCCCACGGACGAGCAGCGTGTAGACCGCCAGGTTGACGACGAACCCGCTCGCGCCGACGGTCGAGAAGCGCGCCAGCTGGTACCAGTTCGCCCGCCTCCCGAGCGCGCCGCGCGTGCGGGCGAGCGCGCCCGAGGCGCGTACGGCTGAAGTGCGCTCCATGCGAACCGCGGCGAGCCTACCAGCGGCCGCTGGGGCGCCCGGCCGGGGCGGCGGTCACCGCGGTGCCGTCCCGGAGCACGCGCAGTGCGCGCAGCTCGGCACCGCCGGCGACGAGCGAGCGACCGTGCAGGCGGTAGAAGTCGCGCTCCGCCGCCTCGAGCAGGACGAGCGTCGAGCCGATCTCGACGTCGGCGGCACCGAGCGTCACTGCAGAGAACGGCAAGAAGCGGTACGCGGCGTCGCCGCAGAGGACATCGAAGCCCACGACGCGGGCCGCGTCGGCGTCGAACAGCACGTCGGCGACTCGGCCGAGCCGGATGCCGCGCAGGCGCACCGCGCGCTGCAGGAGCTCCTCTGTCGTCGGGTCGGTCACGCGTCGGGGTCCTCCCCTTCCGGGGGAGCGTCGAATCCCTGGCCACCGACGAGCGGTACGAAGCGGCAGGCGACGGAGCGGGTGACGACGGGGCCGTCCTCGCCGTTCACGACGAGCGTGAGCCGCTGCCGCCGGCGTCCCACGGGAACGACGAGCCGGCCGCCCGGCGCCAGCTGCGCGACGAGCGCCGGCGGCGGCGCGGGTGCGGCGGCGGCGACGCTGATCGCGTCGAACGGCGCGAGCTCCGGCACGCCGAGCGAGCCGTCACCGACGAGGACGCGGACGTCGTAGCCTGCGGCGTCGAGCGCGTCCCGCGCACCCTCTGCGAGCTCCGGGACCAGCTCGATCCCGACCACCTCGTCCGCCAGCTCGGCGAGGACGGCCGCCGCGTAGCCGGAGCCGGTGCCGACGTCGAGCACGCGCTCGCTGCCCGAGAGCGCCAGCTCCTCGCACATCCGGGCCACCATCGTCGGCTGCGAGACGGTCGCGCCGTGGCCGAGCGGGAGTGCGCCGTCGTCGTAGGCGAGGCGGCGCAGGTGCTCGGGGACGAAGCGCTCGCGAGGGACGCGGCCGATCGCGGCCAGCACGCTCTCGTCGCGGATGCCGTTCCGGCGCAGCCGTGCGAGCAGCTCCTCCCTGCCCGTCACGGCCGGACGAGGGGCCGCGCGTACCGCGGCGGGGCGATCCCGAAATGCGTGAGCACGGCAGGCGTCACGTCCGCGATCGAGCGGACGTCGGTGTCGAGCCCCACCGTCAGCATCGGCACCTCCGAGTCGCCCGCCGCGAGCGAACCGTGCGAGCCTCCGCCGAGATGGTGGCGGCCGCCGAGGTCGGCGAACTCCCAGCCGGGTGCGGCGGAGACGAGGAGCTCCCCCGAGTTCGGGTTGGCGAGCGCCGCCCAGGCGCGGTCGAGCGCGTCGGGCTGGTCGAGAAGCGACGGGTCGCCGCTCGTGACGAAGCCGTCCACGGCGGGAGCGAAGCGGAGCTCCTCGCCGTCGCGTCGTGCGACCGCCTCCGCTCCCTCGCGGAAGAGGGCCACCTCCACCTCGGGAGCGCCGTCGAGGCGGAGCGCCTGCGGCCGCGGCTCGCCGTCCAGATAGGCCATCGCAGCGCGGTTCGACGCCGTCACGAGCGCCTCCGGCAGCCGCTCCCCGAGGCGCGCGACCTGCGTCACCGGCGTCTGTCCGTGGTCGGCGCAGAGGACGACGGCGTACCGCTCCAGGAACTCGGCCTCGCCGCCCGCCGCGGCGACGAGCGACGCGACGGCGGCGTCGCAGCGGCCGAGCGCGTCGTGCGCGGCATCCGGCCCCTGCGCGTGGGAGGCGTAGTCGTAGTCGGAGAGGTAGAAGACGAGGAAGTCGAAGCCGTCGCGCGTGACGAGCCAGCGGCCGACGGCGCCGGCGTACGCGTCGATCGTGCCGCCGGGCCTGTTCCGCACGGAGAGCGGGGCCCCCGTCACGTCGGACTGGAACAGGTTGTAGAAGAAGAAGCGCCGGGGGCCGTACGCCGGCCGCGTGAGCATCGGCACCGTCGGCCGGTGCGGCGTGCGGCCGCGGTAGCAGGTGATGTTGACCGCGGCGGCGACGAGGCCCGCGTCCTCCAGCGCCTCGTACACCGTCACCGCGCGCGAGCCGAGGTGGCTCTCGTTCATCTCGTAGACGGCGTCGAGCAGCGACCTGCGTGTTCCGGCCGCGCGCGCCGCCGCGAACGACGAGCCGTACTCGACGACCCGCCGCTCCTGCCGGTGGTACCAGACGAGGTGCGGGATCTCGTGGACGTCGCCGTGCGCACCCGTCGCGATCGTCGAGAGGCAGACCGGGGTCAGGGACGGGAACGTCGAGATCGCGCGCCTGTAGCGTCCGGCCCCCGCGAGGAGTGCGAGCGTCGGCGTCGAGCCGTCGGTGACGCCCGCCTCGAACATCGACGGCGTCAGCCCGTCGATGACGACGAGGACGACCTTCCTAGTCCTTGGCAAGCGAGCGCAGGCCGGCGTACCGGTCACCGCGGGTCCGGCGCAGGCGTGCGGCGAGCGCCGGCAGCGCGACCGCCTGGAGGTACCCGACCGCGGGGACGAACGCGAGGGCCGCGAGGGCGACCGCCGCTGCCGTCACGATCAGCGCGAGCCCGCCCCGCGTCCCGCCGCGGCGCAGCGCACCGGAGACGACGACCGTGGCCGCGACGGCGCCCACGAGGCCGGCCGCCGCCCCGGCCGCGAGCTCGGCCCACTCCTCGAGCAGGAACCCGGCCGCGGCGCCCGCGGCGCCGGCGAGGAGTGCGGCCGCGACCTGGCCGGCACGTGACGTCGAGAGGAGCCCCGCGAAGAGAACGCCGAAGGCGACGCCGAGCCCGAGCGCGGTCCCGATCGTGTACCAGCCACCCATCGGCAGCCAGTCTAGAGCGCACCTCACGGGGCGGCGGCTGTTTGGGCGGAGTGTTTTCAGGGGATACAACGGCCGTCCCCCCGCCGACCCCGCACCACCAGGAGGAGCTCGTGACCGAAGACCCCCGCCCGCTGCTCGTGTTCTTCTGGTCCGAGCGATCGGGTCCGGCCCGCAGGATGGAGAGCCTGCTCGCGCACCTCGCGCGCAAGGAGCGTGCGCGCCTGCGCGTGCGGCGTGTCGACGTCGACACGCACGCGGAGCTCGCAGAGCAGTTCAAGGTCGAGACGATCCCGACGCTCGTCCTCGTGAAGGGGAAGCAGGCGGTCGCGCGGATCGACGGCCGCACGAGCGCGCCGCGCATCGAGGCGATGCTGGAGCCGCACCTGCCGCAGGAGGTCGCGGCAGTCTAGGTGCGGGGGCGGCCGTGGCCGCCCCCTGATCGCGATCTAGCGGATGTCGCCGCGGATCTCGCCGCCGGGGAAATCGCCGGGCCCGGTGTTCGCGGGCGCGGCGCCGTCGTCGGTGTGGTAGTTGACGTACGCCGTGCCTGCGTTCAGCGCGGCGACGAGCGCCGAGAGCGGCTGTCCCCGCAGCGCGCCGACGAGGTCGCCGGCGCCGAACGTGCCCGTGACGAGCACACCGTCGGTCCGTCCTCCGCCGACCGGCGCCCGGACGTTCTCGGCCGTGGACGGGTACAGCCAGACGACGATGCCGCCGTTCGTGCCCGGCCCTTGGGCCAGGTGGATGTGCACCATGAACACGTTTTCGATGTTCGACGCGATCAGCTTGTAGTCGATCGACGTCCCGTCCTTCGCGAGCTTGAAGATCGCCTGCCCCTGCCCCTGCGTGTCCCGCACCGGAAACTCCTGCGCGCCGTTGGCGTGCGTGCTCCAGGTGCGGTTCGTGGCTGCGACCGCGAGCGCGACGGCGACCAGCCCGAGCGCGAACACGATGCTGACGACTCCGATCCTCCTCATACGTCGTGCCTCCCGTACGTCGTGGGTCCCCCGGGGGAACCTACGCGGCAGAGGGAGGATCGGTTTGCGTCAGGCGGACTCGAGCCGGCGGATCACGTCGAGCGCGAACGCCGCGGCGCGTGCGCCGTCGACCACCCGGTGGTCGAACGTGACGGAGACGTTCCCGACCTGCCGGACGACGACCTCCCCGTCCCGCACGACCGGGCGCGGGCCGATCCGGTGCACGCCGAGGATGCCGACCTCGGGGTGGTTGACGAGCGGCGTCACGACGAGCCCGCCGAGCTTCCCCGCGCTCGTGACGGTGAAGGTGCCGCCGCGGAGCTCCTCCGGCGTCAACGTCCCGGCACGCGCCGCGTCCGCGAGCCGCGCCGCCTCGGCCGCGAGCTCGTCGAGCGACGCGGAGTCGCAGCCCCGTACGACCGGGACGACGAGCCCCTGCTCCGTCTGCACGGCGACGCCGATGTCGTAGCGGTCGAGGTAGACGATCTCGTCGCCCTCGAGGCGCGCGTTCAGCTCCGGGAACTCCTGCAGGGCCGCGGCCGTCGCGCGGAGGGTGAGCGGCACGAGCCGCTTCACGTCGACGTCCGTGAAGTCGCACTCCTCGACGAACGTGACCGTCGGCACCTCGCGGTGGGCGCGTGTGAGGTGCTCGACGATCTGGCGGCGGACGCCACGGATCCGCTCGCGGCGGCCCTCCTCGGGCCCGCGGGGGTCGGGTCGGCCGGCCGCGGATCCGCCCGCCGCCGCTGCTCGGACGTCGGCCTCCACGATGCGCCCGTTCGGGCCGGACCCGCTGAGCAATCCCAGCGCCACGCCGAGCTCCTCCGCGAGGCGGCGGACGAGCGGCGTCGCCTGCACGCGCGCTCCACCGGAGCCGGAGCCCGCGCCGTCACTCGGTGCGGCCGACTCCGCCCGGCGCGCCGGCACGGGGTCGGCCGCCGGTGCCGCGGAGCGTGCAGCGGCGCCTCCGTCGTCCGCGCTCCCGTCGCCGCCGATCACGACGAGCACCGTCCCGACCGGCACCACCTCGCCCTCACTCACGAGGATGCGCGCGACGACGCCGGCTGCGGGCGACGGGATCTCGACCGTCGTCTTGTCCGTCTGGATCTCGACGAGCGGGTCGTCCTCGGCGACCTCCTGCCCCTCCGCCACGAGCCAGCGCGCGATCTCCCCCTCGGTGAGGCCCTCGCCGAGGTCGGGGAGCTTGAACTCGTACGCCACGGAGGAGGAGCCTAGCGTGGCCTACCGAGCCACGATTCCGCAGGCACGATCAGCACCCGCAGCCCGCCGTCGACGCGCCACAGCGACACCGCCTGCTCGTCTCCGGCGAGCTCCGGCGCCACGGCGGCGGGCACGTAGCCCACCTGCAGCGTCCGCTCCGCGTTCCAGATGCCGACGGCGTTCGGGTCGTGCAGGTTCGTCGGCTCCGCCACGAGCGCGAGCGGGCGGCCGGGGTCGAACGACGCGTCCGGCAGCGCCTCCGGCCGGTGACTGACGCCGGCGACGGGGACGACGCGGATCCGCGGGTCCTCCCAGCGGACGGCCTCGCCCGTGGCCGCGTCACGGAGGTGGAAGCCGCGTGCGCCGCGTTCCAACCAGAGCCGCAGCCGCTCGCTCACGGGACGCGGGCTCCGGCCGCGTCGTAGGCCTCGAGCCGCGCGGTCGCGACCGGAGACTCGGGGACCGCGTCGGCGAAGAGCGACCAGACGACGACGTCGCGCGGCTCCGGCTGCCACAGGCGTCGCAGCAGCGTCGCCTCCTGCACGAAGCCGAGCTTCCGGGGGACGGCGAGGCTGGGCGCGTTCGCGGGATCGACGCGGATCTCCACCCGGTCGACACCGCAGAGCTCGAAGGCGACGCGGGTGAGGGCGGCTGCAGCCTCCGTCGCGTACCCTCGGCCGGCCCGACTGGTCCGCACCCAGTAGCCGATCTCGAAGGCCTCGTCGCCGACGCGCGGATGGAGGCCGGTGCCGCCGACGGCGGCCGTCTCTTCGGCGGCGAAGATGCCGTAGACGAAGTCCTTGCCGAGGTCGAACCTGCCCCGGAACGTCCGCAGGAGCTGCACCTTCGCCTCGAGCGGCTGCGGCTCGTCCGCCGCCCACGGCATCCACGGCAGGAGCTCCGCGATGCTCTCGTCCACGGCCTCCTTCAGGAGCGGCGCGTCGCGCGGCTCCCAGCAGCGGACGACAAGCCGCTCCGTCACGACCCGGTAGGGAGGGTCGAGCCGGCGAGTCAGAACGCGAGCAGCGTGCGGGCCGCGTCCACGACGCGGGCGACGGAGGGCATGTAGGCGTCCTCGATCTGCCAGTAGGGGTACGGCACGTCGTACCCCGTCACGCGCAGCACCGGCCCGCGGAGGTCGAGGATCGCCTTCTCGGCCAGGATCGCGGCCACCTCGGCGGCGAAGCCGCACGTCCGGGGAGCCTCCTGCACGAGCACGACGCGGCCGGTCTTCGCGGCGGAGGCGAGGAGCGCGTCCTCGTCGAGCGGCTTCAGCGTCCGCAGGTCCAGCACCTCCACGGACGCCTCGCCGGCGAGCTCGTCGGCGGCGCGCAGGCAGAGCGGGATCATCGCGCCGTAGGCGACGAGGGTGAGGTCGCCGCCCTCGCGGGCGAGGCGGGCCTGCCCGAGCGGCACGACGTGCTCGCCCTCCGGCACGTCCGCACGGTCCGTCCGGTACGA
>DASQNG010000030.1:0-21443 GCA_035645095.1 Gaiellaceae bacterium
GGCGCCCCTACTCGTACTGCAGTGCCTCGAGCACGTTCAGGCGTGCCGCTCGCCGTGCCGGCGCCACCGCGGCCAGCACGCCGCAGAGCGCGGCGACGACCGCGAAGACGACGAGCGGGCCGAGCGGGAGCGTGAACGACACGCCGTACGGCGAGAGCCCGTGCGTGACCGCCGCGCCGAGGAGGATCCCGAGCGGCAGCCCGAGGCCGGCGCCGATCAGCGCCGTGATCACGCTCTCGTGCCGCACCATCCGGCGCGTCTGCCGCCGCGTCAGCCCGACGGCCCGGAGCATGCCGAGCTCGCGCGTCCGCTCGAACACCGAGAGGACGAGCGTGTTGATCATCCCGAACAGGCTGACGACCACGGAGAGCGCGAGCAGCACGTAGAGCAGGTTCAGGAACGAGCCGATGAACGACGACTGGTTCTCGACGTACTCCGCGTGCGTCTGCACCTTGGCGTCCGGGAACGGCGCGAGCGCCTGCTCGAGGGCCGCGCGCGAGGTCGCGCCGTCCACGAGCGTGAGGAAGTTCCGCGGCCGGTCGAAGCCCGCGTCGAAGGCGTCCTGCGAGATGACGACGCCTCCGAGCAGCTCCGCGAGCCGCGGCGGTTGGTAGATCCCGAGCACCCGGAACGAGCCCGCGTCCGCGCCGCTCGCGGTCGTGAGCCGGAAGGTGTCCCCGACCTCGAGCCCGTTCGTCCGTGCGAACGTGCGCTTGACGACGGCGCCGTCGCGGCCGAGCCGCGAGAGGAGGCCGTCGGTCCCGTCCGTCCACGCGAAGCGGTAGAGGCCGGCAACCGTCTCCGGGTCGACGGCATTCACGTTCACCTGCACCTCGCCGATCCGGGCCCGGTCGGTGCGGATGCTCGACACCCGCGTCACGCCGTCGGCTCGCGCCGCGGCGTCGCCCGCGCCGCGCGGGAACGCCGACCAGCCGTTCTGCGAGGTGACCACCCACGGGCTCTGCACCTGGCCGCCCACCGCGTCGTCGAGCGACGTGCGAACGCCGGCGCCGAGGACGGCGACGAACGAGACGAGGGCAAGCCCGATCATCAGCGCCGCCGCCGTCGCCGCCGTCCGCGAGGGATTGCGAACGGCGTTCTCCACCGCCAGCCGGCCGGCCGAGCCGCCGAAGCGGCGCGACGGCAGCCCGACGACGGCGGCCAGCGCGGTGACGAGCCGCGGCGCGACCGCCGAAGCGCCGACGAGGAGGAGCAACATCCCGACGCCGAGCTCGAGCAGCGACCGCCCGGAGAAGACGCTGCCGCCGATCACGGCGTCCGCCAGCAGTGCGAACGCCACGACCTGCATCACGACGCCCGCCACGGGGCCGAGCCGCCGTGAGCGCGAGAGCGTCGCGCCCTCGCGGACGGCTGCGATCGGCGGCACGCGCGTCGCCTTCAGCGCCGGCCCGAGGCCCGCCAGCACGGTGACGAGGACGCCGACGACGAGCGCGACGACGAAGGTCCGCGTCGCGTAGACCGGATCCGCCTGCGGCAGGTCGAGCCCCAGCGTCTTGAAGAGCGCGGAGAGACCCTTCGCGAGGCCGAAGCCGGCGAAGAGCCCGACGACCGACGCGACGAGCCCGAGCACGAGAGACTCGAGCACGACCGACCGCAGCACCTGCCGGCGCGACGCGCCGAGCGTCCGCAGCGTCGCAAGCTCTCGGACGCGTTGCGCGACGGTGATCGAAAGCGTGTTGAAGATCACGAACGAGCCGACGAGCAGCGCGACTCCTCCGAACGCGAGCAGGAAGCCGCGGATGAACGAGACGAAGCTCTCGATCCCCTGCTTGTCGGCCTGGGCCTGGGCCGAGCCGGTCCGCACCTGCACGGTGTCCGGCACGGCCGTGGTCAGCTTCGCCACGAGCACCTCCTGCGCGACACCCTCCTTCGCCGCGACCGAGACCGTGGTGAAGCCCGCGATGTCGAGCACCTCGCGCGCGGTCGGGACGTCGAAGATCGCGAACGTCGCGCCGCCGAGGCTCGCGACGTCGCCGTACTTCGCGACCCCGCTGACCGTGAAGGCGCGCGTGGGGCCGTTGCCGGCGACGCGCACGCGGTCGCCTACCGCGAAGCCGTGGCCGCTCGCCGTGTCCTCGTCGATCACGACCTCTCCGGAGCCGCTCGCCCAGGCGCCGGCGACGAGGGTCATCGGGTTGAAGCGCGGCTGCGCCGGGTCGACGCCGAACGCGAAGGTGGGGTTGCCGCTCGCCTGGATCGCCTTGCCGTCACGGTCGAGGATCTTCGCCTGCGTCGAGTCGCCGCCGATGTCCATGATCGCGCCCGCGGCCGCCTCGACCTCCGGCAGCGCGCGGATCCGGTCGAGCACCGACTCCGGCACGGTCGCGTTGCCGCTCGCAGACCAGTCGACGAGCTTGCGGCCGCTGACGACCGCGTCGGTCTGCTCGTAGGCGCCGCTGAACACCGTGTCGAACGCCTTCGAGATCGTGTCCGTGAGGACGAGCGAGCCGCTGATCATGGCGACGCCGAGGACGATCGAGATCGCCGTCAGCAGCGCCCGCAGCTTTCGCTGCGCGAGCCCCTTCAGTGCGACGCGCCTCACCTCGAGCTCACCTCGCTCAGCGCCTCCAGCACCTCGTGCTGGCTCGAGCGCCCGAGCTCCTTGACGATGAGCCCGTCGGCGAGGAAGAGGATCCGGTCTGCGATCGTCGCAGCCTTCGAGTCGTGCGTGACCATCACGATCGTCTGGCCATAGGTGTCGACCGCGGCGCGGAGGAGGCCGAGGATCTCGAGCGACGTCTGCGAGTCGAGGTTGCCGGTCGGCTCGTCGGCGAAGAGCACGGTGGGGCGCGAGACGAGGGCTCGGGCCACGGCGACCCGTTGCTGCTGGCCGCCTGAGAGCTCGGACGGCCGATGCGCGCGCCGATCGTCGAGCCCCGTTGCCGCGAGCAGCTCCTCGAGCCACTCCGGGTCGGGCTTCTGGCCGGCGATCGCGAGCGGCAGCGTCACGTTCTCCTCCGCCGTGAGCATCGGCAGCAGGTTGAAGAACTGGAAGACGAAGCCGATGTGGTTGCGCCGGAGCTTCGTCAGCTCGGAGTCCTTCAACGTCGTCAGCTCGGTCCCGCCGACGGCGACGCTGCCCGTGGTCGGCGCGTCAAGGCCGGCCAGGATGTGCATCAGCGTCGACTTGCCTGAGCCCGACGGGCCCATCACGGCCGTCAGGCGGCCGCGCGCGATCTCGAGCGAGACGCCGCGGAGCGCGTCGACCGCAGTGTCGCCGCTGCCGTAGCGGCGGGTGACGCCGGCGGCCGCGACGACCGCGTCCGTCACGCCCGCAACCGGGGCTGGTGGGGAGAGGAGGCTTGCTTCCATGGCGAGGCGTTCTCCTTGGGCGAGGGAGCGGTGCACGACCCGACGCACGCTAGGCCGCCACGGGAGGCGGAGCGTCGGCCGTCCCTCCGATCCCGCCTCGTCCGAGCGGAGGATCTTCGGGTCGTCACCGCGGACGACGCCGTTGGCGCTGACGTCCAGTACCGTCGGAACGTGACCGAACGAGCACTCGTGCTGCTGCGGCGCCACTTCTTCGTCGGCGCGGTGCTGGCGCTCGCGGCCGGCAACCAGCTCGAGATCTGGACACAGGTCGCAGACGGGCGCGCGCGGATCGCCGTCCTGGCGGCGCTCGCCGCGGGTGCGCTGCTCTTTCGCCGGCGCGCGCCGCTCGTCGCGCCGCTCGTCACCGCAGCGGCCATCGCCGCCGCGGCGATCTCCTCGGGCGAGGCGACCTACGATACGAGCTCCTTTTTCTTCGTGCTCCTGCTCGCGACCTGGGCGTTCGGCTCGTTGCCCGACCTGCGGCACGTCGTCCTGGGGCTCGCCGCCATGCTTGCTGCCGGGGCGATCGTGATGCTTCGGGCCCCCGACGCCCCGTGGACGGAGGTGCTGTGGATCAGCGTGCCCCTGCTCGGCCTCGGAGTCCTCGCCCACGCCTCGGGGCGCCGCGCCGAGCAGGCGCGCCGGGCCGAGGCGCGTGCGGCCGCCACCGAGCAGGGCGCGAAGCGGGCGGTCGAGGAGGAACGTGCGCGCATCTCGCGCGAGCTGCACGACGTTGTCGCGCACTCCGTCAGCGTGATGACGGTGCAGGCGAGCGCCGTGCGCCGGCTGCTCACGCCGGATCAGGAGCGCGAGCGCGAGGCGTTGCTCGTCGTCGAGGAGACGGGCCGCCAGGCGCTCGCGGAGATGCGCCGGCTGCTCGGCATCATGCGGGAGGAGGGGCAGACGGCGGAGCGGGCGCCGCAGCCCGGGATCGCCACGATCGGCACCCTGGTCGACCACGTCCGCGAGGCCGGCCTGCCCGTCGAGCTGACGGTGGAGGGGGAGCCCGTGCGACTGCCGCCCGGGATCGACCTCTCCGCCTACAGGATCGTCCAGGAGGCGCTCACGAACGCCCTTCGCCACGCCGGGCCCGCCCACGCCTGGGTGGCCGTCCGCTACGGCGGGGACGGCGTCGAGATCGAGGTGGAGAACGACGGCCGGACGGAGGGTGAGAACGGCGGGGGGCACGGGCTCGTCGGCATGAGGGAGCGGGTGGCCCTCTGCGGCGGCGAGCTGCGCACCGGGCCGCGCCGCGGCGGCGGCTTCAGGATCTCGGCGCGCCTGCCCGTCGCCGGAGGCCCGGCGTGAGCATCCGGGTGCTGATCGTGGACGACCAGGCGCTCGTCCGCGCCGGCTTCCGGATGATCCTCGAGTCCGAGACCGGGATCGAGATCGTCGGCGAGGCCGGCGACGGAGCGGAGGCGGTGACGGCGGTGCGGGAGCTGCAACCGGACGTCGTCCTGATGGACATCCGGATGCCGAACCTGGACGGGCTCGAGGCGACGCGGCGGATCCTCGCCGACGGCGGTGACCGCCCGCGCGTGCTGATGCTGACGACCTTCGACCTCGACGAGTACGTCTACGAGGCACTGCGCGCCGGCGCGAGCGGGTTCATGCTGAAGGACACGCCGCCCGAGCAGCTCGTCGCGGCCATCCACGTCGTCGCGTCGGGCGACGCGCTGCTGTCGCCGACGATCACCAAGCGCGTGATCGAGGAGTTCATCCGTCGCCCGCCGAGCACCCTCCCGCCCGACCGGCCGGCGGCGCTCGACGAGCTGACGGCGCGCGAGCTCGAGGTGCTGGGCTTCATGGCGCGCGGCCTCTCGAACGCGGAGATCGCGAAGGACCTCTTCGTCAGCGAGACGACGGTCAAGACGCACGTCGCCCGCATCCTGATGAAGCTGAACCTCCGCGACCGCGTCCAGGCGGTGGTCTTCGCCTACGAGAGCGGGCTCGTCCAGCCCGGCGCGTCCGCCTGAGTCGCCCGCGCGCGGCGGACGGCCTCCTCCCAGCTCCGGGCGATCGGCAGCAGCGCCGCCAGCCCGCGCCGCTCGAACCGCCCGCGGACGGGCTCGGGGCAGCTCTCGGGGACGAGCAGGACGCACGGCCGCTCCTGCGCCTCGCAGGTCGCGATCGAGTCGACGAGGAGCGCGGCTCCTGCGGCGTCGAGCGCGGCGGCCGCGCGGAGGTCGACGATCAGCGGCGCCTGCTCGTCGAGGGCCGCCCGGAGGTCGCTGCGGAGCCGGTGGCGCGCCCACGCGTCGCCGTCGCCGAGGACGCGGAGGACGGAGACGCCAGGATCCGGGGCGGCTGCTGACATCGCGCTCACCCTCTGGATTGCGCAAACCAGCTATTTGAAACGCTCTCGACACGCCGGCGGGCACTGCGTCACCGCGCGAGCAGCGCCAGCGCGGCCCGCGCCGCGACGAGCTCCTCGCGTGCGGCGAGCACGTGCACGCGCACGCGCGATCCGCGTGCGGCGACGTCGACGTCGGGCTCCGCAGCCGCGTTCGCGGCCTCGTCGAGCCGCACGCCGAGGAAGGCCAGCCGGCCGCACACACGCTGCCGGACGAGCGCAGAGCGCTCGCCGATGCCGCCGGTGAACGCGAGCGCGTCGAGCCCGCCGGTCGCTGCAGCCATGGCCGCGGCGGCCCCCGCCACGCGGTGCACGAACACGCTCAGCGCCAGGCCCGCGGCGGGATCCCCGCCGGCGGCGCGCGCCTCGAGCTCCTGCATCGATGCGGTCCCGCCGAGGCCGAGGAAGCCCGACTCGTGCTCGAGCCCGCGCTCGAGCTCCGACTGCGTCGTCCCCTCGCGGAGCAGGTGCAGGAGCACGCCGGGGTCGACGGCGCCCGGCCGGGTCGCCATCGGCACGCCGTCGAGCGGCGAGAACCCCATCGTGGTGTCGACGGAGCGCCCGTCCCGGACGGCCGTGAGGGAGCAGCCGCCGCCGAGGTGGCAGACGACGAGCCGTTCCACGGGGAGCCGCTCCGCGCACGACTGCACCGAGAGTCCGTGGAAGCCGTAGCGGCGGATGCCGGCCTCGCGCCACGCGCGTGGCAGCGCGTACTCGCGCGCGGCCGGCGGCAGCGTCTCGTGGTAGGCCGTGTCGAAGACGGCGACGTGCGGCACGCCGGGGAGCGCGGCTCGCGCGTCGTCGAGCGCCGCGAGTGCCGGCCGCGAGTGGAGGGGCGCGAGCGCGGCGAGCTCCCCGAGCGCCGCCCGCACGCCCTCGTCGACCACCACCGGCTGCGCGAAGCGCGAGCCGCCGTGGACGACCCGGTGCGCGACGGCGAGCGGCTGCGCCTCTTCGAGGGCGACCGGCATGGAGCGGTCACCTTCGACGAGGTGCAGCTTCAGGCTCGTCGACCCCGCGTTGACGACGAGGACGCCGCCGGCCGGCGCTAGCCCGGCCAGACCCAGTCCCGCACGTCCGGCCGGTCGTCGCCGTGCTCGCGCGTCCAGGCGCGGCAGCGGAGCCGCTCGTCGTGCATCTCCTGCCGCAGCCGGCCGGCGCTCGCGGAGAGACCCGGCACGCGGTCGATCACGTCCGCCACGAGGTGGAAGCGGTCGAGGTCGTTCAGCATCACCATGTCGAACGGCGTCGTCGTCGTCCCCTCCTCCTTGTACCCGCGCACGTGCAGGTTGCCGTGGTTCGTGCGCCGATACGTCAGGCGGTGGATCAGCCACGGGTAGCCGTGGTAGGCGAAGACGATCGGCTTGTCCCGGGTGAAGACGGCGTCGAAGTCGCGGTCGGGCAGGCCGTGCGGGTGCTCGCCCTCCGGCTGCAGCCGCATCAGGTCGACGACGTTGACGACCCGCACCCGGAGCTGTGGAAGATGCTCGCGGAGGAGCATCGCCGCGGCCAGCGTCTCGAGTGTCGGGATGTCGCCGCAGCAGGCGAGCACGACGTCGGGCTCCCCGCCCTCGTCGTTCGAGGCCCACTCCCAGATGCCGAGGCCGCGCGTCACGTGCACGATCGCGTCCTCCATCGAGAGATAGTCGAGCGACGGCTGCTTGCCCGCGACGACGACGTTGATGCAGTGCCGGCTGCGGAGCACTCGGTCGCCGACGACGAGGAGGGTGTTCGCGTCCGGCGGCAGGTAGACTCGGATGATCTCGCCCTTCTTGTTCACGACGTGGTCGATGAACCCCGGGTCCTGGTGCGAAAAGCCGTTGTGGTCCTGCCGCCACACGTGCGAGCTGAGCAGGTAGTTGAGCGACGGCAGCGGCCGGCGCCACGAGATGTCGCGCGTGACCTTCAGCCACTTCGCGTGCTGGTTCAGCATCGAGTCGACGATGTGGATGAACGCCTCGTAGCAGTTGAAGATGCCGTGCCGGCCGGTGAGGTTGTAGCCCTCGAGCCAGCCCTGGCAGAGGTGCTCGGAGAGCACCTCCATCACGCGGCCGTCGGGAGCGAGACCCTCGTCGACGGGGTCGACGCCGGAGAGCCAGGTGCGGCCGGTCACCTCGAAGACCGCCCCCAAACGGTTGGACGCCGTCTCGTCGGGGCCGAAGAGCCGGAAGTTCTCCGGGTTCCGGCGCACGACGTCGCGCAGGTAGCCGCCGAGCACGCGCGTCGCCTCGCTCGAGGTCGTCCCGGGCGCATCGACCGGCACCGCGTAGGCGCGGAAGTCCGGTAGGACGAGGTCACGGAGGACGGAGCCGCCGTCGGTGTGCGGGTTCGCGCTCATCCGGAGCTCGCCGGCCGGAGCGAGCTCCGCGAGCTCGGGCGCGAGCCGTCCCTCGGCGTCGAAGAGCTCCTCGGGACGGTAGCTCCGCATCCACTCCTCGAGGAGCGGTAGCTGTTCCGGGCGCTGCCGGACTGCCGCGAGCGGCACCTGATGTGAGCGCCACGTGCCCTCGACGGGGAGGCCGTCGACGACCTTCGGCCCCGTCCACCCCTTCGGGGTGCGGAGCACGAGCGCCGGCCACGTCGGCCGCTCGTAGGCGCCGTCGACCCGCGCCGAATGCTGGATCGCGGCGATCTCGTCGAGCGCCTCGTCGAGGGCAGCCGCGAAGCGCTGGTGCACGGCGGCCGGATCCTCGTCGTCGAAGCCGCCGGTGACGAGGATCGGCCGGTAGCCGTGACCGCGGAAGAATGCGACGAGCTCCTCCTCGGGGATCCGCGCGAGCACCGTCGGGTTCGCGATCTTGTAGCCGTTCAGGTGCAGGATCGGCAGCACGGCGCCGTCGGTGCAGGGGTTCAGGAACTTGTTCGAGTGCCAGCTCGTCGCGAGCGGCCCGGTCTCGGCCTCGCCGTCGCCGACGACGCAGGCGACGACCAGGTCCGGGTTGTCGAACGCGGCGCCGAAGGCGTGCGCGAGTGCGTAGCCGAGCTCGCCGCCCTCGTGGATCGAGCCGGGAGTCTCCGGCGCGACGTGGCTCGGGATCCCGCCTGGGTAGGAGAACTGGCGGAAGAGTTCGCGCAGGCCGTCGAGGTCGCGGCCCACGTGCGGGTAGACCTCGCTGTAGGTGCCCTCGAGCCAGGCGTTCGCGACGAGGCCGGGGCCGCCGTGGCCGGGCCCGGTGACGTAGAGGGCGGAGAGGCTCCGCCGGCGGATCGCTCGGTTCAGGTGCGCGTAGATCAGGTTGAGCCCCGGCACGGTGCCGAAATGGCCGAGGAGGCGCGGCTTCACGTGCTCCGGCGTCAACGGTTCGCGCAGGAGCGGGTTGTCGAGCAGGTAGATCTGCCCGACGGACAGGTAGTTGGCCGCGCGCCAGTACGCATCGAGGAGCCGTAGCTCCTCCGCCGCGAGCGCAGGCGTCGGCTCGAGCTCAGTGGTCATAGCCCCACCTTGCCCGATCCGCGCTGCTCGTGAATCCGTGGTCGAAGGCGGCGACGTTGCGGGAAGCCCACACGGGCCCACGCTTCCCTCGCCGCCCAGGAGCGGCATCTGCGGCCCCTGGGCGCTCGTTGTACCTGCAGATGGCCCCCGTGCACGACGACGACCTCCTGCGCCCACGGAACCGGCGCCGCCGCCGCCGCACGCGCGGAGGCCCCCACGTCCGCCGGATCGTCGTGCTCGGGCTCCTCGGGGTCCTCCTGCTCGTGGTCGGGTCGGTGGTCGGGACGGCCGCTCTCGCCCGCAGCGGCATGGACACGCTCGAGAGCGGGTGCGACCTGACGACCGCGACCGCCCGGCAGCTCGGGCAAACGTCGTTCGTCTACGCCGGCGACGGCACGTACCTGGGCGCGATCCGGACGGACACGCGTCGGCTGCCCGTGGAGGCCAACGACATGTCTCCCTGGCTCCGGAGGGCGTTCGTCGCGATCGAGGACCGCCGCTTCTACGAGCACGACGGCCTCGACTACCGCGCGATCGCGCGCGCCGTCGTCGAGAACGTGCGCGCGGGCGAGACACGCGAGGGGGCGTCCACGATCACGCAGCAGCTCGCGCGCAACCTCTACCTGACGAACGCCCGGACGATCCAGCGGAAGCGGCAGGAGGCCTGCCTCGCCCTGGCGCTGGAGCGGGAGTGGGGGAAGGAGCGGATCCTCACCGCGTACATGAACCGCGTCTTCCTCGGCCATCGCGCGTACGGCGTCGAGGCCGCGGCGCAGACGTACTTCGGCCGGCGCGCAGTCGATCTCGGGCCGACGCAGGCGGCGCTGATCGCCGGCCTCGTACAGGCCCCGTCGCAGTTCGACCCGCTCCGGCACCCCGAGCGCGCGCTCGCGCGGCGAAACGACGTCCTGCGCGCGATGCACGAGCACGGCTCGATCTCGTCCCGCGAGTACCGGAACGCACTCGCGCTCCCGCTCAACCTCCGGCCCGGCACCGTCTTCACGACCCGGCGCGAGCCGGCGTTCGTGGATTTCGTCCGACGCCAGCTCGTCGCCCAGTACGGGGAGCAGCGCGTCCGCCGCGGCGGCCTCCGCGTGCACACGACGGTGCTGCCGCGCCTCCAGCGCCTCGCGGTGCGCGCGATCAACGAGGAGCTCGGCCTGCCGGACGACCCGGCCGCCGCGGTCGTGGCGATCGACCACAAGTCCGGAGCGATCCGCGCGCTCGCCTCGCACGTCCCGGGCAAGCGGCCGGAGTTCAACGCGGCCTGGCAGGGTCGCCGCCAGGCCGGCTCCTCGTTCAAGACGTTCGTCCTCGTCGAGGCGTTGCGGCGGGGCGTCAACCCGTATGCGACGCGGTATGACTCCGCGCCGTTCACGCACGACCTCGGCCCCGGCCAGAACCCGCGCGAGTGGTCGCCGAAGACGTTCGACGGCACCTACTACGGCGTGTCCACTCTCGTGCAGGCGACGCTCCGCTCGGACAACATCGTCTACGCCAAGCTCGGGCTCGACCTCGGCCCCGCCTCGATCGCACGGCTCGCGCGGCAACTCGGCGTGCGCGCGACCCTCCGGCCGGTGCCGTCGATCTCGCTCGGCGCGAGCGACGTCAGCCCGCTCGACATGGCCTCGCCCTACGCGACCCTCGGGGCCGCCGGCGCGCGCCGGGCCCCCTACGCGATCCAGCGCGTCGTGCTCCCGGACGGGAGCGTCGACCGCCGCGCGGGCTGGGGCCCGCAGCCGCCGCAGCGGGTCGTCTCGCAGGGAGTCGCCCACCATGCGACGCAGCTGCTCGAGCAGAACGTCGAGCAGGGCACGGGCACGCTGGCGCAGATCGGCCGGCCCGCGGCCGGCAAGACCGGCACGACCGACGACCACACCGACGCGTGGTTCGTCGGCTACACGCCGCGGCTGACGACCGCAGTCTGGGTCGGCTACCCGACGCAGACCCGCCGGATGCTCGACGTGCACGGCATCCGCGTGACGGGGGGCAGCTTCCCGGCGGGCATCTGGGGGCGGTTCGCCGGGGCCGTCGAGGCGCCGCTGCCGGTCCTCCCGTGGTTCGGCCCGGGTGCGGGCGTCGAGTGGCGCGAGTGGCGTGGCGACCGGCGGGCCGTGCCCGGGGCGACGAGCGAGTGGGACGCCTACGCGCCGGACGACGACTCCTGACGGTGGGCCGGTGAGCGGGCTCGCGGGTGCCGAGTGGCTCGACCTGGCACTCGGGCTGCTGCAGCTCATGCTTGCGGCGGTGGTGCTACGGCACCTCCGCGGGTTCGGCCGTGCCTTCCCGTGGCTCGGTGCGCTGATGGTGTTCTTCGCCCTGCGCGGGACGCAACGCGTCTACGCGGCGTTCACGGACGGCAACGAGCAGGTCTTCGGCGTCGTCGGCGACCTGCTGCTGCTCGTCGTGCTCACCCTCCTCGTCGTCGGCCTCGAGCGGACGGTGCGCGGGCTGCGCTACTCGGCGGACGTCGCGGCGGCGCGGGCGGAGGAGTACGAGCGGGCGCTGCGCGACTACCGCCGCCTCGCCCGGCACCGGCTCGCGAACCCGCTCGCGGTCGTGCGCGGCGGCGCCGCCACGTTGCGCGAGCTGGAGCTCGACGAGGCGCAGCGCGCCGAGATCGTGCGCGCGATCGAGGAGGCGGCGCTGGAGCTCGAGCAGATCACGCTCCAGCCCGAGCCCGAGCGACCGGAGGAGCGGGGCCTGCGTCCGCGCCCGGAGTTCGATCAGCCGCCGGGCTGAGGGAGTTGCACGCGCGGCCGGTCGTTCGCGAGGTAGGTGGCCGCGCGGTTCACGACCGCCGCGAGCGGGACGGCGAGGAACGCGCCGGCGACGCCCCAGAGGACGCCGCCGGTCGTCACCGCGAGCAGCACGGCGAGCGGGTGGACGTTCGTCGCGTTGCCGACGATGACCGGCTGCAGCAGGTTGCTCTCGAGCTGCTGGACGAGGAGCACCGCCCCGAACACGAGCAGCGCCGTCGTGACGCCGTTCGCGACGAGCGCGACCATCACCGCGGCGAAGCCGGCGGTCAACGCGCCGACGATCGGGAAGAAGCCGCCGAGGAAGGTGAGCAGCGCGAGCGGCAGCACGAGCGGAACGTCGAGCAGCCACAGCGCCAGTGCGATCAGGACGGCGTCGACGGCCGCGACAAAGATCACCCCGCGCAGGTAGCCGCCGATCGTGCCCCAGGCGAGCTCGCCGATCCGGTCGACGTCGCCCTGTGCGTTCGCCGGGAAGAGCCGCGTCACCCAGGCCCACATTCGTCTCCCGTCCTTCAGGAAGAAGAAGAGCGTCACGATCGCGAGCGCCACTCCGACGACGAGCTCGAGCGCGAGGTACGCACCGCCGAAGACGCCGCCGACGAGCCGTCCGCTCTGGCCGCGCAGCTGGTCGAGCGCCTGCTCGCGCCAGCTCGTCACCTGCGCCTCCGAGAAGCCGAACGGGCCGTTGCTCAGCCACCCCGTCACCGTCGCGATCCCGTCCGTCACGCTCACGTCCAGCGCCGCGATCTCGTCGGCCGCGTGCGGGACGAGCGCCGCCACCGTGCCGCCGATCACGAGCAGCGTCAGCAGCAGCGTCCCGATCGCGGCCAGCGCCCGCGGCACGCCGATGCGGACGAGCCGCGCGACGGCGGGCTCGAGCAGGGTCGCGAAGACGACGGCGATCACGACGGGGACGACGATCACGCGGATCGCCGAGAGCAGGTACGCGAGGGCGAGGACGGCGAGCCCGACGACGAGGAACCGCCACGCGAGCGCTGCGGCGAGGCGGAGCGAGCGGGGCACGCGCGGATCGTCCACGGAACTCGTCTGCCCGCTGCGGCCGATCGCTGCACCGCCTGCGTGCGACTTCCAGAATCGGGGTCGAAAAGCCACTAGTGGCAATGTGCCACTAGGTCGCCGTTGCGCAGCGCGCAGGCTAGGCGGAGAAGGGAGGCGAGATCTCGCTGGCGTCGAGGCCGAGCGACGCCGCGAGGCGGATCCCGTCCTCGACCTCCGCGCGCAGGCGCTTCACGTCCTGCGCGTGCATCACGTTCCCGATCCAGGCGCGCTCGCGCGGGCGCCACAGCGAGTGCTCGACGAAGAGCGGCAGCATCTGGTTCGCGACGGCGATCAGCCGGCTCTTCGTGCGGTCCGTCGCGCTTCGGAGCAGCACGCGCTCGTACGCCATCCCGGCGCCGTGGTGGATCCCGTCGTCGATAGCGAGCCGGTTGCACAGGTCCTCGAGGACGGTGCCACGCGACGAGCGGGCGATGAGGCGGAAGCGCGGAATGATCAGCCGCTCGTAGAAGACCTGCATCAGGAAGACCTTCTCCTCGAGCGTGTCGAGGTCGAGGAACATCCCGGCGAGCTTGTCGAGGTGCGGGTCGCGCTCAGCGGTGCCGCCGACCTCCTCCGTCAGCTTCAGCCACGCCTCGACGTGGCGAGCCTCGTCCTGCACCATCGTCGAGTAGTAGAGCTTCGCATCGTGGTCGGGTGCGAGGCCGAGCAGCTGCCCCGCCATCTCGACCGCGAGCGCGTCTGCCTGGAGCTGCTGCGTGATCACGGAGCGCCAGACGTCGCGGCGGCGGGCGACCTTCTGCGGGGCCGCGCCGGGGCGAGATTCGGGGATCGGCGGGATCTCGCCCCACGGCATGTCGCGCACCTGCCACTCCTGGTGCTTCGCGAGCTCGTAGAAGCGGATTACGCCGGCGTACTGCAGCGCAGTGCCCTCGAACGGGATCTCCTGTTCGGCGAGAGTCACGAGCGCAGGTTATCGCTCTGCCCAGACGCGCGCCCGCCCGCAGGCGCCCGCAGCCTGGGGCGAGTCGCAGGCGCCCGGGCCGGGGAGAGAGGACTACGGGCCCCGCGCACCACGTGCAACTCGTGCCTGGACTCCGCCGCGACGGCCGCCGACGGGCTCCACGTGTGCAGCCTCGCGAGCCGAGGCCGTCGCAGCATCGGGCGAAGGCCGCCGCCCGGTTGCGGTGAACTACGGAGTGGAGACGCCGTCCAGCGGGATCTCCGCCCACACGCGCGTCCCCGCACTCGCGGAGCTCTCGATCCCGAGCCGCCCGTCGAGCGCCTCCACGCGGTCGGCGAGCCCGCGCAGGCCGGAGCCGCGCGAAACGTCGGCGCCGCCGACGCCGTCGTCCACCACCTCCACGCGGGCGAGCCCGTCGTCGCGGCTGACCCGGACCTCGACGACCGAGGCGGCGGCGTGCTTCGCGACGTTCGTCAGCGACTCCGCGACGACGTAGTAGGCCGCCGCCTCGACCGGCGCCGGCAGCCGCTCCTCGAGCTCCGCCGCGACCGCCACCGGCAGCGGCGCCCGCCGCGCGAGTAGCTCCAGCGCAGGCTCGAGGCCTCGTTCGGTGAGGACGGCCGGGTGGATCCCCCGCGCGAGCTCGCGGAGGTCGTCGATCGCCTGCATCAGCTCGTCGACTGCGGCGGTCAGCAGCGCGCGCGACTCGCCCGGCGCCGGTGGCAGCTTGGCGAGTGCGAGTCGCAGCGAGATCAGGACGGCCACCAGCCGTTGCTGCGCGCCGTCGTGCAGGTTCCGCTCGAGCTTGCGCCGCTCGTCGTCGGCGGCGCGCACGATCCGTGCACGGGACGCCTGCAGGGCCTCGCGTGCACGCTCGTTCGCGACGGCCTGGGCGGCGAGGTCGCCGAAGCTGCGCAGCCGCACCTCGGCGCCGGCGTCGAACGGGCGCCCCGGGGGCCGCAGTGCGTTGATCGCGCCGAGGAGCTCCCGGTTCACGATCACCGGAGCGGCGATCACGCAGCGTGTACCGAGCTCCGGCGACGTCTCGTCGGTCCGCGCCGGCTTGCCCGTCTCCAGCACGCGGAGCGTCGCGCTCCCGGGGGCGGGATGGTAGAGGGTGTCGGCGGCGCCCTCGACGCCTGCGGCCGCCCAGCGGGTGACGACGACCACCTCGTCCGGCACGCCTGCCCAGCGCACGAGGTGCACGGCGTCCGCGCCGTAGACGTGGCCCGCTTCGCGCGCGACCGCCTCGAGCACCTCGGCCTGCGGCCTCGCGGCCGCGACGAGGGTCGCGACCCGCCGGAGCGCAGCCTGCTCCTCCGCCAGCGCCGCCACCTCGCGGCGGGTCTCGGAGTTGGCGATCGCCGTCGCGACGAGCCCGGCGAAGTCGGCGAGCCGTGTCTCGGCGCCCAGTGGGAACGGGTCGTTCTCCGTCGTTCTCGACGCCGTGAGCACGCCCCAGACGCGGCCGTCGAGCACGATCGGAGCTCCGATCGACGCCTGCAGCCCGAGCTCGCGCCAGCGTGCCCGGCCGAACGGCGTCGTCAGCTCCGCCGCCGACTCGACCCGCGCCGGCTGCCCGGAGGAGACCACGCGAGCGGTGATCGTGTCGCCGCCGAAGACCCAGACGGAGCCGATCCGTCGCACGTGTCCGCCGTCCCGGCTCCACTCGCCGATCACGCGCAGCGAGTCGCCGTCCCAGCGGAGCGCGTTCGCGCTCTCCGCACCGAAGAGCTCGACGATCTCGGCGGCGACGGCCGTCGCGAGCCGCTCCTCGTCGGCGCCGCCCGCGACCAGCGTGGCGACGCGCCGCAGCGCGCTTTGCTCCGCCAGCAGGTGCCGCAGCTCCACGTCCTGTGCGTTCTCGATCACTCTTCCATCGTAGGGAGGGAGTGCGCCGGCACCAAGGCGCCTGCTGCAGCTCCTCAGCCGCCGACGACGGTCTCGCGGCGCACACGCGGGTCGCTGAACTCGTCCAGCTCGTCGCGACTCGCCGTCGAGAACTCCGAGACGACGGCGCCCTCACGCCCGGCCTGGAACCAGTGCAACATCCCCGGCGGGATCGTGTGCTGTGCGCCCGGCCCGAGCCGGAGCTCGTGGAAGACCGTGTAGACGCCATCCGGCGGAGAGCACGCCGGCGCTGCAGCGGGCTCGCCTTCCACGTAGAGGTAGATGACGCCGCGGCGGCAGCGGAACGTCTCCTCCTTGCCTGGCGACCCCTCGTACGGCGGGTGTCGGTGCTGCGGGCAGGTCTGGCGCGGCGCGAGCACGAGCTCCTTCGCGCAGTGCCGGGCGGTGTTGACATAGACGAGCAACTGGAGTCCCGTTTCCCGCAGGCTCGACAGGCCGAAGTCCGCCACCTCGATCGCGCCGCGCTCGCGGTCGGTGAGGACGATTCCGGCCTCCTCCAGCCGCTCGACGGCGTAGGCCTGCGCCTCGCGGAGCTCCGCTCGGGTGATCACTTCGCCCACTCCATCGGCTCCGGCGGCGGGAAGGATGAGCGCACGGGCACGGAGGCGCCGGACGCGGCCGACGTCGCCACCGCCTCGAGCACCTCGACGACGTGGGCGGCGTGCTCGCCCGTCGACCTTTGCGGGCGACCCTCGGCGAGGGCGCGCGCGAGGTCGAGCAGCGCCGTTCCCCAGTCGATGCCGGGGTGCGGCTCGCGGAGCAACGGCACCGGCTCGTACTCGCCGTCGCGTGTCTTCCGCTGGACGGGCGAGTCGGACTCGGCCCAGGTCGGGGTGAAGAGCGACCCCTCGTCGCCGTGCAGCTCGAGCCCGCGCTGCTGCGACGGGCCGACGTAGAAGCTGGCCGTGAGGCGGGTGACGGCGCCGCCCTCGTGCTCCAGCGCGGCGGTCACGAGGTCGGGGCCGCCGGGCTCGAAGTGTGTGCCGTCGGCGAGGACGCGCTCCGCCTCGACGGTCGTCGCGTAGCCGCGGGCGCTCCGCACCGGCCCGAGGGTCGCCGACAGGATCGCGAGCGGGTAGACGCCGACGTCGACGAGCGGCCCCACGGCATACAGGCTCCGGGGATCCGGGTGCCAGGTCTCGAGACGACCCCAGTTCGCCTCCGCGTACGCGACGCGCACGCGCCCGATGGCGCCGTCGCGCAGCTGCCGCCACAGCGTCTGCTGCGTCTCGCCGAGCAGCGTCGCGGGCGCGGCCGAGAGCCGGACGCCCTGCTCTGCGGCGAGCTCGACGAGCGCCAGGGCCTCCGCGTACCCGAGTGCGAGCGGCTTCTCGCTGTGGACGTGCTTCCCGGCGCGCAGCGCCGCCGCCGTCACCTCGGCGTGCGCCTGCGGGACGGTCAGGTTGACGACGGTTTCGACCGCGTCGTCGGCGAGCAGCGCCGCGAGCGACGGGTAGGCGCGGCCGCCGTGGGCGGCGACGAGCGTCTCGGCGCGCCCCGCCGCCGTGTCCGTCGCGCCTGCGAGCTCGAGCTCGTCCTCGGCGACGATTCGCTCGGCGTAGCGGGCTGCGATCACGCCGGCTCCCACGAGCGCCACCCTCACGCGAGCCACGCCTCGAGCTGCTCCCGCAGCGCGCGGATCTCGTCGCTCGGGTCGTGGTCCTCCGGCTCGTGCTCGACCGTGAGCGGCCCCGTATAGCCGAGCCGCTGCAGCTCCCGCACGCAGGCCTCCACGTCGACGAGCCCCTGGCCCCAGGGGCACGTCTCGTGCGGCTCGCCCACGGCGAGCACGTCCTTCAGGTGCACGTGCGCGACGTGCGGGCCGAGTTCGCGGATCGCGGCAACGGGGTCGTACCCCTGTGTCGCCCACCAGCCCGTGTCGACGGTCGTCGCCAGCGTCCCTGCCCCCGCCTCCACCTTCGCGAGCACCTCGACCGGGGTGTGCTCCGGGTGGTTCTCGACGGCCAGGCGGACGCCGTGCTCGCGCAGCACGGGCGCGAGCG
This sequence comes from Gaiellaceae bacterium, assembly GCA_035645095.1. Lineage (GTDB taxonomy): Bacteria > Actinomycetota > Thermoleophilia > Gaiellales > Gaiellaceae > Gaiellasilicea. The sequence goes on from DASQNG010000030.1 coordinate 17,780, forward strand.
AGGCGGCGTCGCCGGAGCAGCCGGCGCCGATCAGGTCAGAGTCGAGCGCCCGTGTCAGCTCGCAGGCGCGGCGGACGGTGTCGGGACCGACCCAGGCCGCATAGCTCGCCACGCGCAGGCCGTGCCGCGCCAGAGCCTCGTTCAAGAGCTCGACGTGCTCGTCGGTCGCCCAATCTGCGCCGAGATGGGCGCCCCAGACGTCGACCCAGCGGAAGCCGAGCCCCGCGACGTCGGCGAGCAGCGCGTCGATCCGCTCCCCGTAGGTCTCGAGCGGGCGGAACGCCTCGTTCGTGAGCCGGTCACCATGACCCCAGCCGTGCATCGCCCAGCCGGTCTCGCGCGCCACGAGGTTCGCGGTGGTGAAGGAGATCGCGTTCACGCCGCGAGCACCTGCCCCGCGTCGCGCAGGTCGCGCTGCAGCGCGTCGATGTCGACGTCCTGCACGGCGACCCCGCGACGCGCGGCCTGCGCGGCGGCGAGCCCCGCGGCGTACCCGAGCAGCATCAGCGTCGGCTCCATCCGTACCGAGCCGAAGGCGACGTGCGAGGCGGAGAGGCAGAGCGGCACGAGCAGATTCTCCGCGTCCTCGCGCTGCGGCGTGAGGGAACGGTAGGGGATGGGGTACGGGGGCACCGCGACCGACAGGTAGCCCTCGTTGAAGATTGCCGGGGTGCGCTCGTACTCCGGCAGGTGGCGCCAGGTGCGCTCGATCTCGCGCAGGTCGATGTTGTAGGAGCCGAGTGCGACGACGTCGGGCTGCGGGCGCGCGTCGAGCAAGTCCTGCTCGCGCAGGACGTAGGCCCCGAGCAGGCGGCGCCCGTCGCGGACGTACAGCTGGTGCGGCCAGCCGCCGGTGTTCTCGAACTCATCCCCGCAGGGCCCCCACCGCGCGACGTCCTCCCGCACGTGCGCCGGCACCCGCTCGTCGGTCGCGAGCGTGTGCAGGAGCCCCTGCGTGTAGCGCAGGTGCTGGTCGCGGATCGCGCTCCGCTCCTCCTGGCTCCCGTCCGGGTAGCCGCGGTTCGAGCCGTCGAGCAGGTTGAGCGAGAACGCCCCGATCGAGTTGACGTCGCACTTGCCGTGCGGGAGCAGGTCGGGGACGAGGCCGAGCAGGTCGCGTGCGCGCAGCCGCTGCACCGCGGCGAGCAGGCGGTAGAGGAGCTCGAACTCGTCGGAGTCGTACTCCGGCGGCGGGTCGAGCGGGAGCCGGTTCTCGGGGCGGTCCGTCAGGCACACGCGGAAGCCGTAGGCCTGGAGGCCGCCGTCGCCCTCGCCGAGCCGCTCCTCGGGCCAGCCGCGCTCGTCGAGCTCGGGCGGGCGTACGAACGGGAGCAGCTCCCCGTCGTCGGCGAACGGCGACACGAGCACCGGGAAGTTGTGCTTCCCGGGCCGGTAGGCGGGCTGGCGGCCGGCCCAGCGCTCGCCGTAGAGGTCGCGGCTCTCGCGCCCGACGGCGTAGGGGACGCCGAAGTGCGGCAGCAGGTCACCCTCGTAACCTGCGTCGACGTGCACCGCCGCGTCCGGCACCGTCCCCTCGCGCAGGCGCACCTCGACGCCGCTGCGCTCGAGCAGCTCGCGCAGGAGCCGCTCCGCCACATGCGGCTCGGGGCCGCGCACGCCCCAGAGCGGGACGCCGTAGTGGTCGGCGACGGCGCCGTAGAACCTCCGTGCAGGCCCGCCGAGGACGCGTGTGTCGCCGACGTCCGTCCAGGAGAGCCCGCCCGAGACCATCCCGCCCACATGGCCGCCGGGCTCGACGAGCACGACCCGGGCGCCGGCCCCGCTCGCGGCGACGGCCGCCAGGACGCCGCATGCCGTGGCGCCGCGCACGGCGACGTCGGTCACACGAAGGGCTCCAGCAACGCAGCGCCGGTGGCCGCGTCGACTCCGAGCTGGAGCGCGTCCGCGAGCGCCGCGACGTCCGCCGGGGCGATCACGGTCGGCGCGGGGGTCGGTGCGAGTCGCCGCAGCGCGTCCAGCACCTCGCTCCCGTGCGCGCGCAGCGCCCGCTCGAGCGCGTCCACGGGGTCGTAGCCGTAGGGGTCGCGCAGCCACTCGGCCACCGTCGCGAGGGCGAGCTTCGACGGGGTCGCCTGCACCATCGCGTTCGCGATCAGGCCGGCGCAGCTCCCCTCGCCGAGCCGGGGGTCGCGACCCAGGAGCGGCCCGAGGAAGAGCCGCCCCGGATCGAAGTCGTTCACGGGGTAGTTGTCCCAGAGGAGCAGGCTGTGCCCGTGGAAGCGTGCGACGGCGAGGTCGAGCGCCTCGCGCGAGATCCCCGCCGAGACCACCTCCGGCCCCGTCCAGTAGACGACGATCTCCGGATGCAGCTCGGGCGCGAACGAGCGGCGGTAGGGCGAGTCGCCGGTGCCGGCGTAGCCGATCGGGCAGACCACGAGCGGCCCCGGCTGCGGCAGCTCCGCGCGGAAGCGGTTCGTGAGGTCGCACTGCGCGGCGCCGCTCGGCCGCTCCGCAGCGCCGTAGCGCGCCTCGTCCTCGGCGCAGTGGAGCGTGTGCTCGACGTCGTCCCAGAGGAGCTGGAACGAGCGCACGCCTACCCCCGCAACCTGAGCGCACTTCGCGAGCAGCGTCTCGAGATCGCGCTCGCTCGAGTAGCAGACGTCGAGGCCGGGGGCGATCGCGTAGGCCAGCTCGACGTCGTGGCGCTCCGCCTCCCGGACGAGCTCCCCGAGGCGCGCGAGCTCCGACTCCGGGTAGGGCTCCCGCCAGCGCCGGCGGTGGTACGGGTCGTCCTTCGGCGCGTGCACCCAGGTGTTCAGGCCGTGCGCGCCGCAGAACCGGATCAGGTCGAGCCGCTCCTCGTGCGACCAGGGCGTCCCGTAGAAGCCCTCGATCACGCCGCGGAGCCTCATCCCGCCTTCTCGCGCCAGGGACGGCCGTGCTCGTCGACGATCGCCGCGAGCTGCTCGAGCCGTGGCACCGACACGTCGCGCAGGAGCTGCGTCGGGTCGTCCGCGGCGAGAGTGGCCGTCCAGACGGCACGGCCGGCGAGCATCCCGGACGCGCCGCCGCGGCAGGCCGCCTCGACGGCCGCCGGGAAGTCGTCGGGATCGACGCCCTGCGAGAGCACGACCCACGGGCACGGCAAGGCAGCGTCGATCTCGCGGCAATGGGCGGTGATCGCCTGCGGCTCACCCTTCCCGCCGAGCGGCACCTGGCACTTGTAGAGCGAAGGCCCCGTCGCGCCGAGCTCGCGCGCGGCCTCGACGATCGCCCACTCGCGCCTCTCGTGCCGCACGACCGGCTCGAGCACGCTCAGCACACCGTGCCGCTCGGCGAGCGCCACGAAACGGCGCGCCAGCTCGACGCGCGCGGGGCGGCGGTCGTCGTCCCGCCAGATCACGAGCAGCTTCAGCGCGTCCACACCGTCCGGCACCGTCGCCCGCTCGTCCAGCGAGGTGTCCTCGACGACGCCTCCGGCCGGCTGCTCGAGCACGTCGACCGCGAGCAGTACGCCGCAGGAGGGCGGTACGAGCCGAACCGCTTCCTCCACGACGTGGGGCCCGTAGGCGTCGTCGATCAGGAGGCCGGAGGCGTAGGGCCCGAGCTCGCGCGCGACCGCCAGCTTGAAGGCGACGAGCCGCTCGTCGGCAGCGTCGTGCCCGTGCTCGCGCAGCATGGTCCGCAGCGACTCGCGCTGGTC
>DASQNG010000031.1:0-2397 GCA_035645095.1 Gaiellaceae bacterium
GGGGGGCGTTCGCGTCGCCGGCTCCGGTCAGGCGGAGCCGCGGCACCTGAGAGGGAATCCTTAGCGCTGCTTCCTTCCGGACCTGACGCGGTTCGGATGCTCCCAGTGCGCGGAACCTGACCCTCGACACCACGTGCGCGAAGCCTTGTCCCGTTGAAGCCGCCCTCGGACGGCGTTCGGTCCCGCTGGAGCGGATTTCGGGTTCAGGGAACCGCTGCCTCCCCACCTAGCGCGACCGGGCACGGCGGAGAGTAGCACCGGCCGCGCGCTATCCTGGTCGCTCCCGGGCGCATAGCTCAGCGGGAGAGCGCTCGCTTCACACGCGAGAGGTCCCTGGTTCAATCCCAGGTGCGCCCATCACGCCAGTCCCTGCCCGCGCGTCTTATGCGGCAACAAGCCGTCGCCAAGCTCCGGCCACGGACGCTCGCTCGCGGGAGCGCTCGCTAGCGCCAGTCCACCGAGACGACCTCGACGGGCTGCGACAGCCCCGTGAGCTCGACCTGCCGCGGGTCGCGGAGCGGAAAGCCGGCGCCGCCTGCCATAGTCTCGCGGCTGACGAGGATCTCCTCGCCCCCGGCGAGCGCGCCGATCCGTGCGGCGGCGTGAACCCCCTCGCCGCCGTAGTCCCCTTGTTCGGTGCTGAACGCCGTACCGGCGTGGATGCCGATCCGCACGTCCGGCGCGAAACTCTCGTGGTCGCGGAGCGCGCGCTGGATCGCTACTGCCGCCTCGAGCGCGGGTCCCGGCGCCTCGAACGCGGCGAAGAAACCGTCGCCCGTGCTCTTGATCACCTCGCCGCCGTTCGACCGGATCAGCTCACCTAGCGTGCGGTCGTGCCACGCGAGCACCTTCTTCCACTTCTCGGGCCCCAGGAACTCTGCCGTCCGGGTCGACGCAACGATGTCGCTGAAGAGGAAGGTGCGGCGGGCAGAGGCCTCTCCGAGCAGTTCGGACGCCCGCTGCGCGTCGAGCACGGCGCCCAGCCGCGCGAACGTCTGCCGCGCCGCCCGCAGCTCGGTGACTGCGCCGTCCTCGTCGCCCGCTGCGCGGTAGGCGAGGCCGAGGAGCAGGCGCGTGCGCGCCTCGTCGTAGGGCGCCCCCACCTCCTGCCAGAGCCGCCGCGCCCGGCGCAGGCAGGAGACAGCGGCGTCCGCGTCGTCGGCGGAGAGGTGGACGGAGCCGCGTGCCGTGGTCGCGTGTGCCTGCAGCGTCTTCGTCCCGTACGTCTCCGCCACTTGCTCGAGCTCGTGAGCCGCAGCGGCGGCGCGCTCCGGATCGCCCGCGCGCAGCTCGATTTCGACCGCCGCCGGGAGCAGGCGTGCGCGCGCAAGCGGGTTCGACTCCTCGTCCAGCGCGTGCCTGATCTCGCGAGCCGCCCTCCCCGCTTTCCCCTCCGCGAGCCGCAGCAGCGCCAACCCCGGCTGCGGCTCCAGCCCTAGTTCGTCGGCGCGCTGGAAGGCCTCGCGGGCGGCGGCGAGGTCGCCACGGCGGAGCCGGACCTCCCCCACCTCTGCATAGCCGACTGCGGCGGTGCGCGGATTCAGCTCCCCGAGTTCCTGGCAGGCGCGCAGCGCCTCCTTCTCGGCGGTCTCCAGCTCGCCTCTGAAGCGCAGGATCGCCGCGCGGTCGACGCGGCAGACTCCGGGGAAACCCGCAATCGATTCCCGCTCACACCAGCGGGTGGCCGTGTCCGTCCACTCCTGCGCGCGGGAGTAGTCGCCGAGGTCGCGGCAGGCGTCGATCGTCGCGCAGTAGATCGTGCCGGTAGCCAGCGGCGTCAGCTCGCCGCCGACCGCCGCTGCGGTGGCCTCGTCGAGCAGCAGCAGCCCCTGATCCAGTTCGCCCTTGCGGACGCGCGTCTGTCCCTGCCGCAGGATCGCGAGCGCCTGCAGATCGCGGTCTCCGGACCGCGAGGCGATCTCGACGGCGCGCGCGGCCTTCTCGATCGCGGCGTCGAGCTCGCCTGCGAAGAGCGCCGCCGATGCGTCCTGGAGCGCGAGGTATCCGTGCTCGGCGCTCTCCGGTTGGCCCTCGAGCAGCCGCACGGCGCGGGCGTGCCAACCGGCGGCGAGCGATTTCGCCGCACGTGACCGGTGCTCGAAGACGAGCGCGATCGCCACCCGGGCGGCGCGCACGGGCTCGCCGCGCCCGAGGTAGGCCGCGTACGCGCGCTCGTAAGCGGGGATGCTGGCCTCGAACCGGCCGCTCCACATCGCGGACTCTGCAAGGAGCTCCAAGTCCTGCGGCTCAAGCGGCCGCTCGCGGTCGACGCTGCTCAGCAGCTCGTACGCCTCCTCGAAGGAGCGGCGGGCGGCCGCCTCCCGGCCGGCTTCGAGCGGCTCGGCGACTTGACTCATCGACCCCTCGCTGCGCGCCGCATCGCCCTGGATTGTTGCA
>DASQNG010000032.1:0-12601 GCA_035645095.1 Gaiellaceae bacterium
GAGCCGGCTCCGCCGGCGAAAAACGATCCGAGCCCCGCCGAGCCGGTCTCGAATGTGCAGGACCCCGAGGATCTCGACGGTGACGGCGTCCCGAACGAGGAGGATCCCACGCCCGGCGTGCAGCGCGACCTCCCGAGCGAGGAGCCGGGCGACGACGAGGACGACCCGGAGGTGATCGGCGACGTCGACACGACGCGCTCGGACTCGCTGCCGCTGCCGTTGCTCGTGCTCGCAGGCCTCGCGCTCCTGGTCGTGGCAGCCGGGACGGCCGCCTATCTCGTGCGCCGGTTGCAGGCGCGTCGGCTCCCCCCGACGGTCTAGCCGCAAAGAGCGGAAATCGCGGCTCCGGCGCCCGCGCCGGCCGCCCCCGCTGAGGTATCATGGCGAGACCATTTTTGCGGTCTTTGCAGGTTTTTCCGCTCGCACAAGCCGACGACTCCGTCCGACGCTCTCTCTACCGTGCGCGCTCCGCTCGGACGACCGAAAGCTCGCCGCAGGGGATCTGTTTCCAGACGATTGACGGCTCGGGAGGGACCATGGCGACGGCCAAGCAGGTGCAGGATCGAGAGACGCAGCAAGGCGCGCAGCTGGAGGACGAGGTGAGGAACGTCGTCGTCGCGGAGACCGCGAGCGTCGCCCCGCAGCGCTTCTTCACGATTCCCGGTCGCGACCCCTTCGACGAGATCGAGTGGGAGCTCCGCGACGCCGTCATCCCGGGCAAGGACGGGCCGGCGTTCGAGCAGCGGCGCGTCGAGTTCCCGCGCTTCTGGTCGCAGACGGCGACGAACATCGTCGCGCAGAAGTACTTCCGCGGCCGGCTCAGCTCGCCGGAGCGCGAGCGCAGCGTGAAGCAGATGATCGGCCGTGTCGTCGAGACGATCGGCGGCTGGGGCCGCCTCGGCGGCTACTTCGCGAGCGACGACGAGGCGGACACCTTCGAGGCCGAGCTGAAGGCGATCCTCGTCAACCAGTACGCCTCGTTCAACTCCCCCGTGTGGTTCAACGTCGGCTTCGAGGAGAAGCCGCAGTGCTCCGCCTGCTTCATCCTCTCGATCGAGGACTCGATGGAGTCGATCCTCGACTGGATCCGCCGCGAGGGCGTCATCTTCCGCGGCGGCTCGGGCTCGGGCCTGAACCTCTCGAAGCTGCGCTCGTCCAAGGAGCAGCTGTCGAAGGGCGGCTACGCCTCCGGCCCGGTCTCGTTCATGCGCGGTGCCGACGCGTCGGCGGGAACGATCAAGTCGGGCGGCAAGACGCGCCGCGCCGCGAAGATGGTCGTCCTCGACGTCGACCACCCGGACATCGAGGAGTTCGTCTGGTGCAAGGCGCGGGAGGAGCGGAAGGCGCGCGTGCTCGAGGCGGCTGGCTACGACATGTCGCTCGACTCGCCCGACTGGGGCTCGATCCAGTACCAGAACGCCAACAAATCCGTCCGCGTCACCGACGCGTTCATGGAGGCCGTCGTCGAGGGCAAGGAGTGGAGCCTCACGGCGCGCACCGACGGCTCCGTCGTCGAGACCGTCGACGCACGGAAGCTGATGAGCGACATCGCCGAGGCGGCGTGGCAGTGCGCGGATCCCGGCGTCCAGTACGACACCACGATCAACGGCTGGCACACCTGCCCGAACAGCGGGCGCATCAACGCGTCCAACCCGTGCTCCGAGTACATGCACATCGACGACTCGGCCTGCAACCTCTCGTCCCTCAACCTGATGAAGTTCCGGCGCGAGGACGGGGAGTTCGACGTCGCGGCCTTCGAGCACGCCGTCGACGTGATGTTCCTCGCCCAGGAGATCTGCGTCGGCTACTCGTCCTACCCGACGCCCGAGATCGACCGGAACGCGAAGGCGTACCGCCAGCTCGGGCTCGGCTACGCGAACCTCGGCGCGCTCCTGATGGCACGCGGCCTGCCCTACGACTCCGACGAGGGTCGCTCGTACGCGGCTGCGATCACGGCCTTGATGACCGGGCGCGCGTACCGGAAGTCGTCCGAGATCGCGCACCGCATGGGGTCGTTCGCGGGCTACTCGCGGAACGCGGCGGCGATGATCGGGGTGATCGCGAAGCACCGCGCAGCGGTCGGCAACATCCAGCACACGGAGTCGGTGCCCGACGACCTGCTGTCGGCAGCGCGGAAGGCGTGGGACGACGCGCTCGACCTCGGCGAGGTGCACGGCTACCGGAACGCCCAGGCGACGGTGCTCGCGCCGACGGGGACGATCAGCTTCATGATGGATTGCGACACGACCGGCGTGGAGCCGGACTTCTCGCTCGTGAAGTCGAAAAAGCTCGTCGGGGGCGGCGAGATCACGATCGTGAACAAGACCGTGCCGATGGCGCTCGAGAAGCTGGGCTACGCGCCGAACGAGGTCGGCGAGACGGTCGCGTACATCGACGAGCGGAACACGATCGTGGGCGCGCCGTACGTGCGGACCGAGCACTACCCGGTCTTCGACTGCGCGATCGGCGACCGCGCGATCCACTACATGGGGCACGTGAAGATGATGGGCGCCGTCCAGCCGTTCATCTCCGGCGCGATCTCGAAGACCGTGAACCTGCCGGAGCAGGCGACCGTCGGCGACGTCTCGCAACTCCTCGTCGAGGCGTGGCAGCTCGGGGTGAAGGCGATCGCGATCTACCGCGACAACTGCAAGGTGGCGCAGCCGCTCTCGGGCTCGACGGACGAGTCGGCGACGTCGCTCGCTGCGCTCACCCCGGCGGCGCTCGGCGCCAAGCCGCAGCGGCGGCGGCTCCCCGAGGACCGCGTCGAGGTTGGACGGAAGTTCCGGGTCGGCGAGTACGAGGGGTACATCCACGTCGGCCTCTACGAGGACGGCACGCCCGGCGACATCTTCGTCGACATCGCGAAAGACGGCACCACGATGGCCGGCCTGATGAACTCGCTGATGATCGCCGTCTCGATGGGCCTCCAGTACGGCGTGCCGCCGGACGTGTACGTGTCGAAGCTCTCGCACCTCCGCTTCGAGCCGTCCGGGATGACGAACGACGCCGACATCCGCGTCGCGAAGTCGATCGTCGACTACATCTTCCGCTGGTTCGGGAAGAAGTTCCTGACGGTCGAGCAGCAGGAGGAGCTCGGCATCCTTTCGCCGGAGGTGAAGGCGCGGCTCGCGGCGCAGTACACGACCCCGGCGAGCTCGGAGGCCGTGGCCGTCGAGGCGCCGGCGCCGGGCCAGACTGCGCTCTTCAACGCCTGGGAGGACGCCGTCGAGTGCGCGCGCTGCGGCGGCCGCATGGTGCGGACGGGCTCCTGCTACACCTGCCGCGACTGCGGCACGAACACCGGCTGCAGCTGACCTGACGCTGACGACGGAGCAGGCGACCCGCTCGTCGTAGCGAGTGAGGCCCCTCAGGGGCCTCACTCGTCGCCAACCCGATCATGTCCGGCCGCCGCGGCGGTCTGTACGTCGAGAAACCCCACGCGAGGACGAGGAGCGGACGATGCGGATCGTGGTGATCGAGTTCATCAGCCTGGACGGCGTCGTCCAGGCTCCCGGCGGCGCGGACGAGGACCGCGACGGCGGGTTCGCGCACGGCGGCTGGTCGCACCCCTATTTCGACGACGTCCTCGGAGGCGCGTTCAACGAGGCGCTCGCGGACGCCGAGGCGCTGCTCTTCGGGCGCCGGACCTGGCAGACGATGGCCGCGGCGTGGCCGGAGCGCGCCGGCGACCCCTTCGCGGACCGGATGAACGCGATCCCGAAGTACGTCGTTTCCGCGACCTTGCGTGACGACGAGCTGACGTGGGCGAACACGACGCGCATCGCGGGCGACGACGCGGTGACCGAGATCCGCGCGCTGCGTGAGCGTGCGGGCGGCACGCTCCTCGTCATGGGCAGCCCGACCCTCGTGCGCGCGCTCCTGCAGGAGGGCCTCGTCGCCGAGCTCCGGCTCCTGATCGAGCCCGTGCTCCTCGGTGGCGGCAAGACGATCTTCCCGAGCGACGGCCGGCAGCGCGCGTTCGAGCTGGTCTCGACGGCGGCGAGCGGCACCGGCGTCCACGTGAGCGTCTACCGGACGGCGCCCGGGAGTAGCCGGCCGTGACAGGCGCCCGAGGGAGAGGAACGCGGGCCGGGCCCTCTCTCGCGGGCGTCCTCGCTTTGGCCAGCGGCCTCCACCTGACTACACTCGTACTAGCCGGGGCCGGGCCACACGGGGCCGCTCCCGACGACGAACGCAAGGAGGATTGCGACCGCCGACACGACGACGAGTAGACGAGACTGCACAGGACACCTCCCTTCGTGGGTCGGTGCCTGGAGGTCACGTCGTCGCTCGCGTCCGCTTACGGCGGCCGGCAGGAGATGGCTGCACCCCACTACCACTCCCACGTGGACCATCCGGAGGCCGTCGGCACTCGCCTGCGCGAGACCCGCATCGCGGCGGGACTCAGCCAACGAGCGCTGGCGTTTCCGGGCTGCTCGGCGGCCTATATCTCGCGGCTCGAGGCCGGTGAGCGCGTCCCGTCGCTCCAGCTCCTGCGCAAGCTCGCCGCGCGGCTCAGTGCCGACGAGAACTACCTCGCCACGGGCGTCGCGGGACCGAGCGCGCTCCCGACCGAGCTCGTGGAGGCCGAGATCGCTCTGCGGCTGGACGAGGTCGATCGCGCCGGTGAGCTCTTCGACCGCGTCGTCCAGACCTCCGCGACTCCCGCGACGCGCGCCGCCGCCCTGGCGGGTCTCGGCCGCGTCGCGTACCGCCGCGGCGACCCGCGCTCGGCCGTGACCGCGATCGAGGACGCGCTGGAGGTCGAGCCGGCGACGGCGCTCGCGTCACCGGGGGCGGTCGAGACCCTGGGGAGGGCGTACGCCACGCTCGGAGAGCTCGAGTGCGCCATCGCGATCTTCGAGCGCGCGCTCGGACAGGCGACCGCGGCGGAGGACAAGATCGCGGCCGGGAAGTTCTCGATCCTGCTCGCGAACGCCCTGATCGACAGCGGTCGCTTCGGCCGGGCCGAAGAGGTGCTCGGCCACGTCCTCGCCGACTGCGACGCCGACGCGGATCCCGCGGCGGTCGCACGCCTGTACTGGTCGCAGTCGCGCCTGCACACGCTGAAGGGGAACCACGAGGCGGCGTCCCGCTACGCGCGGCGCACGCTCGAGCTTCTCGAGCTGACGGAGGACACGCAGTACATCGCCCGCGCCCAACAGCTGCTCGGCTTCATCGAGCTGGAGCGCGGCAACCCGGCAGAGGCGCTCGAGGTGCTGCGCTCCGGACGGCATCTGCTCGGGGAGCCCGCCGACGTGGTGCTCGTCGCCCAGTTCCGGCTCGAGGAGGCACGCGCCCTCGCCGCGCTCGGCGAGCACGAAGAGGCGGCCGCCGAGGCGGCCACGGTGGCCGGCCTGCTCGCGGAGCTCGACCCCCACGACGCAGGCCGCTCCTACGCCGTCCTCGCAGGCATCTTCGCCGACCTTGGCGACTCCGCGCGCGCGATCGAGCTCTACGAGCTCGCCGCGGAGCTGCTCGAGAACGCCTCGAACCCGTACCTCGCCGACGTCTACGAGGCACTCGGACGGCTCTTCGAGGAGCAGGGCCGGGCCGAGGAGGCGCTGCGGTTCCTCAAGCGCGCCCTCGAAGCCCGGCAGCAGGCGCGCGCGCCGAACTGAGCCGGCGCTCCAGCGCGTACGATCCGGCGGTGGAGGTCCGGGCGCTCGGGCGCAGCGGCGTCGAGGTGTCGCGCCTCATCCTCGGCTGCGGCAACTTCGGCGGGATCGGCTCGGCGCCGGCCTTCTTCGGCGCGGGCGAGACGGAGGGGGAGGCGCACGTCCTCCTCGACGCGGCGTGGGCCGCCGGGATCACCACCTTCGACACGGCGGACGCCTACGGTGGCGGCCGCAGCGAGACGTACATCGGAAACTGGCTGCGGACGAAGGGCCACGACGTGCGGGAGCGGCTCGTTCTCACGACCAAGACCTTCAACCCGATGAGCGACGGTGCCGACAGCGGCCTTCGGCCGGAGCGGATCCGACGCCAGATCGAGGGCAGCCTGCAGCGGCTCGGCGTCGAGGCGGTCGACCTCTACCTCTCGCATGCGCCCGACCCCGCGACGCCGCTCGAGGAGACGCTCGGGACCTTCGACGACCTCGTCCGCGCCGGCAAGATCCGCGCCTACGGCGGCAGCAATGTCGACACGGCGTGGCTCGCGGAAGCGCTCCGCCACGGCCGTCCCGACTGGGTGCAGAACACCTATTCCCTGCTCGAGCGCGGCGACGAGGGCGACGCCCTCGAGCTCTGCGCACGGGAGGGGCTCGGCTACACCCCGTTCGGCCCGCTCGCCGGCGGCTGGCTGACGGGCAAGTACCGCCGCGACGAGGAGCCGCCTGCGGGGTCGCGCATGACGCTCCGACCCGGGCCCTACGAGCACCTGCGCACCGACCGCACGTTCGACGCCTTGGAGGCGTTCGAGCGTCTTGCGATCGAGCGGGAGACGTCGCCGGCGGCGCTCGCGGTCGCCTGGGTGCTCGCGCATCCGCACGTGACGGCGGTCGTCGTCGGGCCGCGGCGCCCGGAGCAGCTCGCGCCGGCACTCGAGGCAGCAGAGCTCGCTCTCTCGCCCGTCGAGCGCGAGGTCGTCACAGAGCTCTTCGCGTGAGCGTGCTCGTGCTGTCGGCGCGGGAGGTGGAGGAGCTCCTGCCGCTGGAGGAGTGCATCGAGGCGATGGAGGCGGTGCTGGCCGCACTCGCGCGCGGGGAGCTCTTCCAGCCGCTCCGCACCGTGGTGCGGCCCCCCGATGCTGAGGGGTTGCTCGGGCTGATGCCGGCTCACCGCACCGGCGCCGGCGGCTCGTACGCGCTGAAGGAGGTCGTCGTCGTCCCCGGGAACCCGCGCCGCGGGCTCGACGCGCATCAGGGGGCCGTGCTTCTGCACGACGGGACGACAGGTGAGCTGCAGGCGATCCTGAACGCGAGCGCGATCACGGCGATCAGGACGGCGGCGGTCTCGGCGGTCGCGACGCGCGCGCTCGCGCGGGGCGACGCGCGGACGGTCGCGATCCTCGGCAGCGGGGTGCAGGGACAGGCGCACGCACGCGCGCTGCGGATCGTGCTCCGCGACCCCGAGATCCGCGTCTGGAGCCCGTCGCGCGGCGGCAGCGCGGAGGACGTCGTCCGCGGCGCCGACGTCGTCTGCACGTGCACGAGCTCGTCGACGCCGGTGCTGCGCCGCGAGTGGCTGGCACCAGGCACCCACGTGAACGCCGTCGGCTCGAGCATCCCGGCCGCGCGCGAGCTCGACACGGCGACCGTCGCAGCGGCGGCGCTCTTCGTCGACCGCCGCGAGTCGGCACTGCACGAGGCCGGCGACTACCTGCTCGCCGCCGCCGACGGAGCGGTCGGGCCCGACCACATCCGGGCCGAGCTCGGAGAGGTACTCGTCGGCGCCGCCGTCGGCCGGAGGGACGACCAGGAACTGACCGTCTTCGAGTCGCTCGGTCTCGCCGTCGAGGACCTCGCCGCCGCCGAGCTCGTCGTCCGGACGGCGCGCGAGCGCGGCGTCGGCACCGAGGTCGCCTTCTGATCTCGCTGCCCGAGATCGAACGGGCACGCGGACGCATCGGGGACACCGTGCTCCGGACGCCGCTCGTCCGGCTGGACGTCGGGGGGCCGAGCGAGATCTGGCTGAAGCTCGAGAATCTGCAGCCGATCGGCTCGTTCAAGCTACGCGGGGCGCTGAATGCAATCCGGAGCGCGCCACGCGAAGCGCTCACCGGCGGGGTCGTCACCGCGAGCGCCGGCAACATGGCGCAGGGCGTCGCATGGGCTGCACGGGAGCTGGGCGTGCCGGCGACGATCGTCGCACCCGACAACGCGCCGCGGACGAAGCTCGACGCGGTCGAACGCCTCGGCGGGCACGTCGTGCTCGTCCCGCACGAGCGCTGGTGGCAGGCGCTCGTCGCGGGGCGCTTCGACGGAGCCGACGGGCTGTTCGTCCATCCGGTTCAGGACGAGGCGGTCATGGCGGGGAACGGAACGATCGGCCTCGAGCTCGCTGAGGAGGCACCGGATGCGGACGCGGTGCTCGTGCCCTGGGGAGGCGGCGGCCTCACGACCGGGATCGCGAGCGCGCTCGCCGCCGTCGCGCCGGGTATCGCCGTACACGCGGTCGAGCCGGAGACGGGCGCGCCGCTCGCGAGCGCGCTGGAGGCCGGCGAGCCGCGGCCGGTCGACTACTGCCCGTCGTTCGTCGACGGTGCGGGCAGTCGGGCGCTCCTGCCGGCGATGTGGGAGCGTGCGCGGCCGCTGCTGGCGGGCGGGCACGCGGTCTCGCTCGCCGAGACGGCGGCCGCTGTCCGCCTGCTCGCCGTGCGCGCGCGGGTCGTCGCGGAGGGCGCCGGCGGGCTGGCTCTCGCCGCGGCGCTCGGCGGCCGCGTCCGCGGCCGGAAGCTCGTCTGCGTCGTCTCCGGCGGGAACATCGACGCCGCGCGCCTCGGCGCGATCCTCGACGGCCGGACGCCCGACTAGCCGTCGCGCAGCTTCCGCGCGAGCGGCACGAGGAACCAGATCACGGCGAAGAGTGCCGCGGCGAGCGCAGTCACCACCGCCGCCTCCGTCTCCGAGTAGAGGAAGTCGGTGACGAGGAAGACGGACGCCGACATCGCGAGGGCGAGGAAGACCATCCCGACGATCGCGAAGCGGTTCGAGAGCAGCAGGAGCTGCTCCTTGTCGCGGTCGCGGAAGCGGATGCGGTGGTAGGTCGTCGGGGCGATCAGGAAGACGGTGCCCGCGAGCGTGCAGAGGAGCGCGGCCATGTACGCGTCGCGCTGCAGGTCGGTGACGTCGGCGAACCGCTGCGCGAACGGGACGGCGAGCAGGAACGCGAAGAGCACCTGCACCCCGGGGAGTGCGACGCGCAGCTCGTTCAGCAGCTCGATCAGCTCGCGGTTGACGCGCTCCTGCTCGCTCTCCCCCTGCTGCTGCTCCTCCACGAGCGCGAGCGTACCGCGGCGGCAGGAGCGTCAGCCGCAGCAGCCGGAGCGTGCGCCGCCGTGGCCGGTTCGGCCATCGCCGTGGGACTGTCCCTCCCACGCGTGGCCGCTCGTGGCAGCTCGGGCGGTGGTCTCCTCGGACGTGGAGGAGGGACTGTCCCTCGCCACTCGTTGTGCGCCGACACGTGGCCGCTCCGGCCGTGACCGCTCCGGCCACGGCCGAGGGACTGTCCCTCCCCTGCTGCCCTCAGCGGCGGCGGCCGGCGAAGCGGAAGCCGACCGCACGGATCTCGCCGGCGTCGATCAGCGCCTGCTCGAGCACGGCCGACGTGCCGCCGCCGAGGAGCCGGTGCAAGAACGGCACCGGCTCGAACGCCAGCTCCCCGAACCGGCCGCGCAACCCGGATACCAACGCCTCGAACCCGTTCATGCCGACGCGGTCTTCCTCCCACTCGGTACGAAGCTCCTCGAGCGACTCCGGCGCCGGCGGCCCACCGGCCGCGGCGATCGCACGCCGCTGCTCCCAGAGCCAGGCCAGCGTCGCCTCGTCGACGAGATCCCAGGCGAACTCCTCGACGGCGAGAATGCCGCCGGTGCGCAGCAGCCGCACGACCTTGTCGAGCGCGGCGTCGAGGTCGCGCATCGGGTGCAGCGACCGCGCCGAGACGACTGCGTCCCAGAGCGGCTCCTCCTCGAGATCCTCGAGCTTCAACCGCCGGAACCGATCGCCGTGCGGGGCGAGCGGGTCGATTCCGAGCGCGTCGTAGCCCGCGACCGCGAGCGCGGTCGTCAGCTCGCCGAAGCCGCAGCCGACGTCGAGGATGCGCGCCGGAGGCTCAGGCAGGTACGCCCGTAGGAAGTCCTCGAAGCTCCGCATCAGCGACGGTGGGAGAAGATGGCCGCAATGGGCACGGCCGCGCAGCTTACGGTGACGAGCGCAGCCGTCCGCAGGCTGGCGGTCGCCGCGCAGGCCTACGCGAGTCGGTACCGCAGGGCGCGCGTCGCGGACGTCGAGGAGACGGTGCGCCGACTCTCCTGCGTCCAGCTCGACTCGATCTCGATCGTCGATCGCAGCGACCGCATCACGATCGCCTCGCGGGCCGGCGACTACCCCCGCGACGCGGTGTCGCGGCTGCTCGCTCAGGGACGCCTGTTCGAGTACTGGGCGCACGAGGCGTGCCTGCTCCCGATCGAGCTGTGGCCGCACTTTCGTGCGGCGATGGAGCGCGGCGGCCGCGGCTGGTACGGCGACGTCCACCGCGAGCACCCGCACCTCACCGACGAGATCCTGGCGGAGATCCGCGAGCGCGGGCCGCTGGGCTCCCGGCACTTCGAGGGAACGGGCGGCGGCGGGATGTGGAACTGGAAGCCGGCGAAGGCGATGCTCGAGCGGCTCTGGAACCACGGCAGCCTCGTCGTCGCCGGCAGGCAAGGCTTCCAGCGCCTCTACGACCTCGCCGAGCGCGTGATCCCGCGTGACCTGCTCGATGCGCCGGCGCCGTCGGAGCGCGAGACGCTGCGGGCGCTCGCGGAGCTCGCGGTCCGGGCGCGCGGCGCGCTGACCGATGCCGGCGTGCGCGAGCACTGGCGCCTGCGCGGCGGCGCCGCGCGGATCCGGCCGGTGCTCGACGAGCTCGTGGCGGAGGGCCGGCTGCGCCGGCTCACCGTCTCCGACGGCGGCCCTCCGGTGCTCGTGCCGCCCGACGCAGACCTCGACCTCCCGGCGCCGGCGGCGGCCGTGCTCCTCTCGCCGTTCGACAACCTCCTGTGGGATCGCCCCTTCGCCGCCCGCGTCCTCGGCTTCGAGCACCTGATCGAGGTGTACAAGCCGCGACCCGTGCGCCGCTACGGCTACTACGTCCTTCCGCTCCTGCGCGGCGACCGGTTCGTCGGGCGTGTCGACCTGAAGGCGCAGCGACGCGAGGGGACGCTCGTCGTGCTCGCGTTCCACCGCGAGAGCGGCGTCCGCAGCTCGGCCGCGCTCGACGAGGCGCTCGACCGTGCGCTCGCTCGGCTCGCCCGGGCGATCGGCCTCAAGGAGGTACGCCGGTGAGGGTGTCGCGGGAGGAGGCGAGTCGGATCGCCGTGCGCGCACAGCTCCTCGACGGGAGCGCGACCGACGTCCTCTCCACCGTGCGGCGACTCGGGTTCCTCCAGATCGACGTCGTGCAGACGGTCGAGCGCCCGCAGCACCTCGTGCTCTTCAGCCGCCTCGGACCGACCTACGACCGAGCCGAGCTCGACCGGCTGCTGTGGGAGGAGCGGTGCCTCTTCGAGTTCAACGCGTTCGTCTACCCGCTCGAGGACCTGCCGCTCGTCCGGGCTCGGATCCGCGCCTTCCGGCGCTCCCGCCGCACGAAGAACGAGCGGTGGGCACGTGAGTTCCTGACCGAGAACCGCTCGTTCCGCCGCTACGTGCTGAGGGAGCTCGAGCAACGCGGGCCGCTGCCGTCCCGCGACCTCGAGGACCGGGCGAAGGGCCAGCGGCGCGACCACCGCTGGTGGGGCTCGCGCCGGGTCGGGCTGATGCTGCTCTGCCTCCACCTCTACGGCGAGGTCACCGTCGCCGGGCGCGTCGGCGGGGAGCGGTTGTGGGACCTCACGGCGCGCGTCTGGCCGGCGGAGGTGGAGAGGGTGCCGGCGCGGGAGGCTGAGGGGATCCGAGCCGAGCAACGCTTCCGCTCGCAGGGCGTACGGCTCACGCGGGGCGAGTGGGAGGCGCACCCGGAGGCGATCGACGGGCCCGTCCCCGATCGCGCCGTCCTCCTCTCCCCCTTCGACCGCCTCGTCTCCGACCGGGCGCGTGCCGAGGCGCTCTGGGACTTTCGCTACCGGCTCGAGATGTTCGTCCCCGCGGCGAAGCGCGAGTACGGCTACTACGTCCTGCCGCTGCTCGTCCGCGACCGGCTCGTCGGCCGCGCCGAGCCGCGCTTCGACCGGCGCACGCGGACGCTCGAGCTGCTGGGCGCCTGGGGCGACACCTCCCGGCTCGGCGAGGCGCTCGCGGACCTCGGGCGGTGGCTCGACGCCGATACCATCGCGTCGTGGCCGACGACGACCTGAGCTTCGAGACGCGCGCGATCCACGCCGGGCAGGAGCCGGACCCGGCGACGGGCGCAATCATCACACCGATCTACCAGACCTCCACGTTCGTGCAGGAGGCGGTCGGCGAGCACAAGGGCTACGACTACGCGCGCGTCGCGAACCCGACCCGGACCGCGCTGCAGACGGCCCTCGCATCGCTCGAGAACGCGGCGCACGGCATCGCCTTCTCCTCCGGCCTCGGCGCGACGACGACGCTCATGCACCTCGTCGACCCGGGCGACCGGGTCGTCCTGATCGCCGACGTCTACGGCGGCGTCTACCGCATGACGTCGCAGGTGTACGAGCCGAAGGGCTACCGCTTCACCTACCTCCCCGCGCCGGAGTTCGCGCGCCTCGAGGACCACCTGGACGAGCGCACGCGCCTGGTGTGGATCGAGACGCCGTCGAACCCGCTGCTGAACGTCGTCGACATCGCCGCCGCCGCGCGCGCGACGAAGGCCGCCGGCGCGCTGCTCGTCGTCGACAACACCTTCGCCACCCCGTACCTGCAGCGGCCGCTCGACCTCGGCGCCGATGTCGTGATGCACTCGACGACGAAGTACCTCGGCGGGCACT
>DASQNG010000033.1:0-7687 GCA_035645095.1 Gaiellaceae bacterium
GTCGACGACGACGCGCTCCTGCTCGATCCGCGCGATCTGCTTCAGCTTCGCCTGCGCCTGGCGCGACTTCGTCCCGTAGCGGAAGCGGGCGACGAAGCGCTCGAGCCGTGCGATGTCCTCCGCCTGCCGCTCGGCGAAACGGACCTGCATGGCGAGGCGCGCCGCCTTCTCCTGCCGCCAGACGTGCCACTTGCCGGGGAAGAACGTCGACCTCCCGTTCTCGAGCTCGAGCACCGCGGTGCCCACCGACTCGAGGAACCAGCGGTCGTGCGCGACCAGCACGACGGCCGCATCAAGGGTGCCGAGCTCCTGCTCCAGCCACTCGATCGACGCCATGTCGAGGTGGTTCGTCGGCTCGTCGAGCAGCAGCAGGTCGGGTTGGCCCGAGAGGGCGCGGGCGAGCGAGGCGCGCGTCAGCTCGCCGCCCGAGAACGTCTCGAGCCCTCGCTCGAGGTCGGCGTCACGGAAGCCGAGGCCCCGCAGGACAGCCGCCGCGCGGTCGCGCCAGGCGTAGCCGCCGGCGTGCTCGAGCCGTGCCTGCGCCTCGCCGTAGCGGCGCAGCGTCTCCGGCGCTCCGTCGCCCGCCGCCATCGCCTCCTCCAGACGACGCAGCTCCCGCTCGGTCGCGACGAGGTCGGCGGCGCCGGAGAGGGCGTATTCGCGCAGGGTCTGGCCCGACAGGCGCGGCGGCCGCTGGTCGTGCAGAGCGACGCGGGCGCCCTTCTCCCACGCGAGCTCGCCACCCTGGAGCTCCGTCTCGCCCACGAGGGCGCGCAGCAGCGTCGTCTTGCCGGCCCCGTTCGGGCCGGCGAGCGCCACGCGGTCGCGGCGCTCGACCTTGAACGAGACGCCGTCGAAGAGCGGGTCGCCGGAGAGCTCCTTGCGGAGATTGGAAGCGATCAGAACGGCCATGCTCACGAAGCGTATGCGCGTTCTCGCCCTCGACATCGGCACGTCGTCCGTGCGCGCGCGGCTCGTCGACGAGGAGGCGGAGCCGACGGGCGAGGACGCACGGGCGCGCTACGGCGGCGACGAGGGGCTGCTCGACGCCGAAGAGCTCCTCCGCGCGGCCGAGCACGTCCTCCACGAGGCCAGACGCGGCGCCGTAGACGCCGTCGGCGCGTCCTGCTTCTGGCACTCGCTGGTGGCGCTCGACGAGCGCGACCGCCCCCTGACCCCCGTCCTCACCTGGCGCGACGTGCGCTCCGCATCGCATGCGGACGACCTACGACGGCGGCTCGACGCGGCGGCGGTGCACGCGCGCACCGGTTGCCACCTCCACTCCTCGTACTGGCCGGCGAAGCTCGCATGGCTGCGGGCGGAGGAGCCGGACGTGTTCGCCCGCGCGCGGCGGTTCGTCTCGTTCCCCGACCTCCTCCTGCTGCGCCTCGCCGGCGAGCTGCGCGCGAGCCTCTCGCAGGCCTCGGCGACGGGTCTCCACGGACGCGACGGGTGGGACGAGGAGCTGCTCGACGCGCTCGGCGTCCGGGAGGAGCAGTTGCCGCCGGTCTCCGACGAGCCGGTCGGCGAGTGGTTCCCGCCTTGGGGCGACGGCGCGTGCTCGAACGTCGGCGCCGGCTGCGTCACCCGCGACCGGGCCGCCCTGATGGTCGGGACCTCGGGCGCGCTCCGCGTCGTGCGCGAGGACGACGGCGCGCCGCCCCGGCCGGGGCTCTTCCTCTACCGGGTCGACGGCCGCCGAGTCGTCGAGGGCGGCTCGCTCTCGGACGGCGGCAATCTCTACGCCTGGCTCGAGCGGACGCTGCGCCTGCCGGAGGACGTCGACCTCGCCGAGCGCGAGCCGGTCGCGCACGGGCTCACGTTCCTGCCCCTTCTCGGCGGTGAGCGCAGCCCCGGCTGGCACGCGCACGCACGCGGCGCGATCGCCGGCCTCTCGCTCTCGACGACGCCGACCGACCTCCTGCAGGCCGCACTCGAAGGCGTCGCCCTCCGCTTTGCCGAGATCGCCGACCTGCTCCCGGACGCGCGGGAGCTCGTCGCCACCGGCGGCGCGCTCGACGCGAACCCGGCGTGGGCGCAGATCGTCGCGGACGTCCTCGGCCGCCCCGTCCGCCGCGGCGTCGGCGAAGGCTCCGTGCGGGGTGCCGCAGTGCTCGCACTCGAGCGGCTCGGGGCCACGCCGCCCGCCGCCGAGGTGGGTGACGCGTTCGAGCCTCGCCCCGAGCGGGCAGAGGCTTATCGTTCGGCGAGGGAGAGACAACGCGACCTGTACCGGGGAGTGACGTGACCGAAGAGGACCTGCGCAAGAGCTCGATCGACACCATCCGGACGCTGGCGATGGACTCGGTCCAGACCGCCGGCGCCGGCCACCCCGGGACGGCGATGTCGCTCGCGCCGCTCGCGTACCTGCTCTACCGGGACGTGCTGCGGCACAACCCGACGGACCCGGAGTGGCCGAACCGCGACCGCTTCGTCCTCTCGGCCGGCCACGCCTGCATCCTCCAGTACGCGGCGCTCCACCTCAGCGGCTACAACCTGTCGCTCGAGGAGCTGAAGCGCTTCCGCCAGTGGGGCTCGAAGACACCGGGGCACCCGGAGCACTTCCTCACCGACGGAATCGAGACGACGACGGGCCCGCTCGGGCAGGGCTTCGCGAACGGCGTCGGGTTCGCCGTCGCGCGGCGGTTCCTCGCGGAGCGCTACAACCGGCCGCGGCACGAGCTGCTCGACTGGCGCGTCTACGCGATCGCCTCCGACGGCGACCTGATGGAGGGTGTCTCGATGGAGGCGGCATCGATCGCCGGCCATCTCAAGCTCGGGCAGCTCGTCTACTTCTACGACGACAACCACATCACGATCGACGGCACGACCTCGCTCACCTACACGACCGAGGACAAGGCGAAGCGGTTCGAGGCGCATGGCTGGCACGTGCAGTCGGTCGCCGACGCCGAGGACGTCGATGCGCTGCGCGCTGCGATCGAGGAGGCGCACGCGGACGAGCGCCCGTCCCTCATCGTCGTCCGCAGCCACATCGCCTACGGCGCCCCGAACGCGATCGACACGGCGAAGTCGCACGGCTCGCCCCTCGGCGACGAGGAGGTAGCGGCGACGAAGCGCGCACTCGGCCTCGACCCCCAGCGGAAGTTCCACGTCCCCGACGAGGTCTACGAGCACATGGGGGAAGCGCGACGACGCGGGATCGAGCAGGAGCAGCGGTGGGAGGAGCGGCTCGCGGAGTGGAGCACCGCGTTCCCAGGTCTCCGCGAGGAGTGGGACGCCGACCGCAGCGGCCGGCCGCGCCCCGGCTGGATCGAGGCGCTGCCGACCTTCGAGCCCGGCGACGACATGGCGACGCGCGACGCGGGCAAGAAGGTGATGCAGGCGTTCAAGCCATATACGCCGACCATGGTCGGCGGTGCCGCCGACCTCGTCGAGTCGACGAAGACCGAGTTCGAGGGCGGCGGCCTCTTCTCGGCGACGCACGCCGGCCGCAACGTCGCGTTCGGCATCCGCGAGCACGCGATGGGGTCGATCGTGAACGGGATCGCGCTCGTCGAGGGGATGCTGAAGCCGTACGGCTCGACGTTCCTCATCTTCTCGGACTACATGCGCCCGGCCGTCCGGCTCTCGGCCCTCGGGCACCTGCAGTCGGTGTGGGTGTGGACGCACGACTCCGTCGGCCTCGGCGAGGACGGGCCGACGCACCAGCCGGTGGAGCACCACATGGCGCTCCGGGCGATCCCGAACCTCTGGTATGTCAGGCCGGCGGACGCGAACGAGACGGTGATGGCGTGGCGGATCGCGCTCGAGCGGGAGGGCGGCCCGGTCGCGCTCGCGCTCTCGCGGCAGAAGGTGCCGACGCTCGACCGCTCGGAGGTGGCGCCCGCCGAGGGCGCGCTGCGCGGCGCCTACACGCTCTGGCAGTCGGGCGAAGGGCTGCCCGACCTGATCCTGATCGCGACCGGCGCCGAGACGGGCACCGCCCTCGCCGCGGCCCGGACGATGGACGCGAACGTTCGCGTCGTCTCGATGCCCTGCTGGGAGCTCTTCGCCGAGCAGCCGCGGGACTATCGCGAGGAGGTGCTGCCGCAGGGGGTCGGTGCTCGCCTGTCGGTGGAGGCCGGGATCTCGCTCGGCTGGGAGCGCTGGGTCGGCGACGCCGGCGACAGCGTCGCGATCGACCGCTTCGGCGCGTCCGCGCCGGGGACGGAGGTGCTGGAGCGCCTCGGCTACACCCCCGCCGCCGTCGCCGCCCGCGCCGCGGCCCTGCTCGAGCGCGTCGGATGAAGGTTGCGGTCGCGTTCGACCATCGGGGCGTGAAGCTGCGCGAGCGGCTGCTGGAGGAGCTGGGCTCGCTCGGGCACGACGTCGTCGACCTCGGCACCGACACCGGGGCGGAACGGATCGACTATCCCGACAAGGCGCGGGACGTCGGGGCGGCGCTGCAGCGGGGCGACGCCGAGCGGGCGATCCTCGTCTGCGGCTCCGGGGTCGGCGCGGCGATCGCGGCGTGCAAGCAGAGCGGGATCCGCGCGTCGATCTGCCACGACGCCTACTCGGCGCACCAGGGCGTCGAGCACGACGACATGAATGTCCTCTGCCTCGGCTCGGAGGTCGTCGGCGCGGAGCTCGCGGCCGACCTCGTGCGGGCGTTCCTCGGGGCGCGGTTCGACGGAGGCGAGCGCTACGTCGCGCGCCTGCGCAAGGTGGAAGCGATGGAGAAGGAGATGAAGAGTGGCGAACTCACGACTGCATGAGCTCTCGGAAGCCGGAGTCAGCGTCTGGATCGACTCGCTCTCGCGCGAGATGCTGGAGACGGGCGAGCTGCAGCGGCTCGTCGACGAGGACGCCGTCGTGGGCGTCACGTCGAACCCGACGATCTTCCAGAAGGCGCTCGCGACGGGCGAGTGGTACGACGAGCAGCTGGGCGAGGTGCTGCGCGAGGAGGACGACCCGACGGAGATCTTCCTCCGGCTCGCGATGGAGGACATCCGCCGCGCGTGCGACCTGCTGCGCCCGGTGTGGGACGGCGGCGGCGGGCAGGACGGGTACGTCTCGCTGGAGGTCGACCCGACGCTCGCCTACGACCGCGAGGCGACGTGGGAGCAGGCGATGCGGCTGCACGAGGAGGTCGAGCGGCCGAACCTGCTCGTGAAGATCCCCGCGACGAAGCCGGGCCTCGGCGCGATCGAGGACTGCATCGCGAAGGGGAAGTCGATCAACGTGACGCTGATCTTCTCGTTGCAGCGTTACCGCGAGGTCGTCGAGTCCTACGTGCGCGGGCTCGAGCGGCTCGTCGCCGGCGGCGGCGACCCGTCCCGAGTCGCGTCGGTCGCGAGCTTCTTCGTCTCCCGCGTCGACTCGGAGGCCGACAAGAGGCTGGAGGCGCTCGGGAACACGGAGCTGCAGGGGAAGCTCGCGATCGCGAACGCCAAGCTCGCCTACCAGCACTACCTCCAGGCGTTCTCGGGGCCGCGCTGGGAGTTCCTCGCGGGCAAGGGCGCGACGCCGCAGCGCTGCCTGTGGGCGTCGACGTCGACGAAGAACCCGGCCTATCGCGACGTCCTATACGTCGAGGAGCTGATCGGCCCGGACACCGTGAACACGATGCCCGCGGAGACGGTGGCCGCGTTCCAGGACCACGGCGAGGTGAAGCGCGACAGCCTGACCGCCGACGCAGAGGGCGCCCGTCGCCTCCTCGACGAGCTCGCCGCCGCTGGCGTCGACTACGACGAGGTGACGGAGACGCTCGAGGAGGAGGGCGTGCAGAAGTTCGCGGACTCGTTCGACGAGCTGCTGGACGGGATCCGCGCGAAGCGGTCGGAGCTGGCAGCGGCTTGACCTCGCTGGTCGAGCGGATCTGGGCGTACGACGCGTCCGTCTGGACGGGCGGCGACGAGGACCGGTGGCTCGGCTGGCTCGACGTCCTCGACCGGATGCGACCGCACGTCGGCGAGCTGTCGTCGTTCGCAGAGTCCGCGGTCGAGCAGTTCGACGACGCGGTGCTCCTCGGCATGGGCGGGTCGAGCCTCGCGCCGGAGGTCTTCCGCCGCGCCTTCGGCATCGACTTCTTCCACGTGGTCGACACGACGCACCCGGCGGCGCTCAGGGCGCTCGAGGAGCGCCTCGAGCTCGAGCGGACGCTCGTCCTCGTCTCCTCGAAGTCCGGCTCCACGATCGAGACGCGGTCGCACCTGGAGTGGCTCTGGGAGCGCACGGGCGGACGCGGGCAGCAGTTCGCCGCTGTGACGGACCCCGGTTCGGAGCTCGAGCGGCTGGCGGTGGAGCGCGGCTTCCGCGCGACCTTCGCGGGCGAGGCGGCGATCGGCGGGCGCTACTCCGCCCTCTCGATGTTCGGGCTCGTGCCGGCGGCGCTGATGGGGCTCGACCTCGGGCGGCTCCTCGACCGGGCAGCGGAGACGGCGGACGCCTGCCGCAGCGAGGGGGGCAACCCCGGCCTCGACCTCGGGTTCGAGCTCGGCGAGGGGTGGCGGGCCGGCCGCGACAAGGTGTGCCTCGACGAGACGCCGACCGGGTTCGGCCTGTGGGCGGAGCAGCTGCTCGCGGAGTCGACCGGCAAGCAGGGGAAGGGCCTCGTGCCGGCGCCGGGCGAGGATCCGGCCGGCGGCCCCGACCGGCAGCGCGGCGAGCTCCGCCTGAGCGACCCGTACGACCTCGGCGGGGAGCTCTACCGCTGGGAGTTCGCGACCGCCGTGGCCGGCCACGTGCTCGGCATCAACCCTTTCGACCAGCCGGACGTGCAGGCGGCGAAGGACCGGACGAGCGAGGTGCTCGCCGGCGGCGAGCCGGACGTGGAGCCGCGCGGCTCCCTCGACGAGCTCCTCGACGGCGCCGAGCCGCCGCAGTACGTCGCGATCCAGGCGTTCGTCGACCCGGCGCGGGAGGACGAGCTCGCACCGCTCGTCGAGCGGGCGCGCGCCACCGGTTGCGTCGTCACCGTCGGGCTCGGGCCGCGCTACCTGCACTCCACGGGGCAGCTGCACAAGGGCGGCCCCGCGACGGGGCTTTTCGTCCAGGTGGTGGACGACACCGGCGACGAGCTGCCGATCCCGGGCCGCGAGTTCGGCTTCGGGCGACTGATCCGCGCGCAGGCCGCGGGCGATCTGGCCGCGCTCGAGGAGCGTGGGCGCCGGGTCGTCCGCCTCAGACTGGAGGAGAGCACGGGATGAAGATCGGGATGGTCGGCCTCGGGCGGATGGGCTCCGGGATGACGCGCAGGCTCGAGGCGAACGGCCACGAGGTGGCCACCTACGACCCGAACGTCGAGGCGACGGCGAAGACGCTGCGCGCGCTCGCCAAGCAGCTCGAGTCGCCGCGGCATGTCTGGATGATGGTGCCCTCCGGGAGGATCACGGAGGAGACGTTCGAGCAGCTGCTCGGGATCCTCGAGCCCGGCGACACGATCGTCGACGGCGGCAACTCGAACTTCCGCGATTCGCAGCGCCGCTACCGCACCGCGAAGAAGCAGAAGATCGCGTTCGTCGACGTCGGCGTGTCGGGCGGCGTCTGGGGCTTCGACGTCGGCTTCTGCTTGATGGCCGGCGGCGATAAGGCGCCGGTGAAGCGGCTGATGCCGGTGTTCGAGTCGCTGGCGCCCGAGAACGGGTGGGCGCACGTCGGGACGTCCGGCGCGGGGCACTTCGTGAAGATGGTCCACAACGGGATCGAGTACGGCCTGATGCAGGCGTACGCCGAGGGCTTCGAC
>DASQNG010000034.1:0-26250 GCA_035645095.1 Gaiellaceae bacterium
GGTGGAGATGCGATCGGAGGCGACGAGCAGCAGCCGCTCGTCGTCGAGCGCGTACAGCTCTCGGACCTTGCCGCTGCCGACGTGCACGGCGCTCTCAGGCATGCGCCGGGGCCTCCCGTCGCAGCACCGTCAGCCGGGCGAGAATCGTGTCGACGTGCCGCGTATAGGCGCCCAGATCGAAGACGGTGTTCAGGTCGACCCGCGCTGCAAGCTCCGGGTCGGCGCGGACGAGCGCCGGAAAGTCGAGCCCCTCGTACCACGCGCGCATTGCGTGCCGCTGCACCGCGCGGTATGCGTCGTCGCGGGAGGAGCCCGCCCCGACGAGCGCGAGCAACAGGCGCTGGCTGAAGAAGAGGCCGTGGCTCGCGTCGACGTTCTCGCGCATCCGGTCACTCCGCACGACGAGCCCCTCGACGAGCCACGTGAAGCGATCGAGCATGTAGTCGACGGCGAGGAACGCGTCCGGCAGGACCACCCGCTCCGCCGACGAGTGCGAGATGTCGCGCTCGTGCCAGAGCGCGACGTTCTCGAGCCCGGTCAGGGCGGCGCTACGGACGACGCGGGCGAGCCCACAGATCCGCTCCGACACGATGGGGTTGCGCTTGTGCGGCATCGCCGAGGAGCCCTTCTGGCGCCGGCCGAACGGCTCCTCGACCTCTCTCACCTCGGTCCTCGCGAGGTGCCGGATCTCGAGCGCGTAGCGCTCGAGTGACGCCGCGAGGAGCGCGAGCGCGTTCAGCACCTCCGCGTGGCGGTCGCGCTGCAGGATCTGCGTCGACGTCGGCGCCGGCTCGAGCGCGAGTCGTTCGCAGGCAAGCCGCTCCACCTCCGGGTCGATCGCCGCGTACGTCCCGACGGCCCCCGACAGCTTCCCGACCCGGATGCCCTCGAAGGCCGCTTCGAGGCGGCCGCGGTCGCGTGCCAGCCCGAAAGCCCAGCCCGCGAGCTTGACGCCGAACGTCGTCGGCTCCGCGTGCACGCCGTGCGTACGGCCGATCGTCAGCGTGTCACGGTGCTCCTCGGCCCGGGCGACGACGGCGTCGATCGCCCGCTCGAGCCCGTCGAGGAGGAGCGTGCCGGCTGCGCCGAGCTGAAGGGACAGCGCGGTGTCGAGGACGTCGGACGACGTGAGGCCGTAGTGGAACCAGCGACCGCCCTCACCGAGCTGCTCCGCGACGGCGTCGACGAAGGCGGCGACGTCGTGGTGGGTCTGCGCCTCGAGCTCCGCGACGCGCCGCGCTGCAGGTGCCGTGGCCGCGGCGGAGATCGCTGTCACCGCCGAGCGCGGCACGACCCCGACCTCTGCCCATGCCTCGAGGGCCGCGAGCTCGACGTCGAGCCAGCGCTGCAGCTTCGCGTCGTCCGACCAGATCCGGGCCATGGCCGGGCGCGAGTAGCGGGGGATCACGGCGCGAGTGTAGCGTCGGCGTCGGGCGGCTCCCGGCGCGCGCTACGCCCGGAGGCTGCGGCCGCGGCGGCGATGTCGCGCCGCAGCTGCATCCCTTCGAACGAGATGAGCGCGGCCCCCTCGTAGGCGTGCCGCCGCGCTTCGTCGACCGTCTCGCCGACCGCGGTGACGCCGAGGATCCGGCCGCCGCTCGTCACCAGGGAGTTGGCGCGGAGCGCCGTCCCTGCGTGGAAGACGAGCGCACCTACCGCCTCCGCATCGACGACGCCCCGGATCGGGGTTCCGGTGTCGCCGCGGGCCGGGTAACCACCGGCAGCGAGCACGACCGTCACGGCCGCTCCCGCCGTTCCCGCGAGCTCCACCCCCGCCAGCTCGCCGGACGCCGCCGCCGCGAGCGCCGACAGCAAGTCTCCGTCGAGCAGCGGGAGGATCGACTGCGTCTCCGGGTCGCCGAACCGGCAGTTGAACTCGAGCACCCTCAGCCCCTCCTCCGTCAGGATCAGTCCCGCGAAGAGCAGGCCGACGAAGGGCGTCCCCCGGCGGGCGAGCTCCCGTACGACGGGCCGATGCACCCGGTCGAGGATTTCCTCGACCTGCTGCGGCGAGAGCAGGTCGACCGGCGCGTACGACCCCATCCCGCCGGTGTTCGGCCCGGTGTCGCCGTCGCCGAGCCGCTTGAAGTCCTGCGCCGGCGGCAGCGCCAGCACGTCGCGGCCGTCGCTGAGGGCGAGAAGCGAGACCTCCTCGCCCTCGAGCAGCTCCTCGATCACGAGCGGGCCGTCGTAGCGCGCGGCGGCACCGAGCGCCGCGTCGACGTCCGCAGCCGTTCGACAGACGAAGACACCCTTGCCCGCTGCCAGGCCGTCCACCTTCACGACGCACGGCGCGCACGCCACCGGCAGCGCCCGGGCGAAGGGGACGTTCGCTGCGCGCATCACGTCCTTCGCGAACGTTTTCGAACCCTCGATGCGAGCCGCCGCGCGGCCGGGACCGAAGACACCGACTCCGGCGTGCCGCAGCTCGTCCGCGACGCCGGCCACGAGCGGCGCCTCCGGCCCGATCACCGCAAGGTCGACGTCGAGGCTGCGCGCCAAGCCAAGGAGGGCTTCACCGTCCTCGGCCCGCACGGGATGGCACTCACCGAGCTCCGCGATGCCGGGGTTTCCCGGTGCCGCGTGCAGCTGCACGTCCGCCGCGGTGCCGAGCTTCCAGGCGAGCGCGTGCTCGCGGCCTCCCGACCCGACTAGGAGCACCTTCACGGCGGCCGAGTCTACTGCCGCTGCCGGCGTTTGAGAGCCGCGGCGCCGGTGCATCACGTCACGCATGACGCAGAACGAGCCGGGCCTGGAGCTCCACGAGTGGGAGACGCGCTGGAGCGAGCTGGACGAGCTGTTCGCCGACGACCCGGCGGGCGCGCTCCCGGAGGCATGCGACTTCGTCGAGCAGACGCTGACCGAGAGCGGCATCGCCGCGGAGGAGGTCGGCGGGGAGAACGACGAGGTGCTCGCCGCCTACCGCGCCGCCCGCGAGACCTCGGATCGGATCGAGCGCGGCGACGAGGTGGGGCCGGGAGACGTCGCGGCCGCGATCGAGAACCTCCGCGCGGTCTACGAGACTCTCCGCGTCAGCCGCCAGACCTGACAGGGCATCGCCTCGGTGGAAGAACCGGCACGTATCCGGCACGCCGGCGGAACACACGGCTGCGCCGCCTCGGAATAGGCTCGACGCCGTGGGGAGGAGGTCGGTGGCCCAAGTGATGGCCGCCGCAGACGTGGCCGGAAACGGCTCGTGACACAGGGGTAGGGCTGCGCCTCGTCCGGGCTGTGACAGTATCTCCGTTGGCGCTGGACGTGGCCGTGTACTGACGTGCTGCCAGCCGCTCTCTTCGCCCCCGCCTGCGGAGTACCCGACAAGGTCGCGGTCGTTCGCTCCCGGCCCCCGGCGCAGCCACGCTCCTGGCCCAGCCAACGCTCCCGGCCCGGCGCAGCCACACTCCTCGCCCCAGCGACCCTCGCAGCCACGCTCTTCTGGGGCAATGACGGGCTTGCCTGCAGGCTGATCGGGTCGGCAACCAGCCGACATTGCTGCAGACCGGCTCCCTCAGCCTCCGCTTCGATCGCCTGCTGGACGCACCCGCCGAAACCCGACCGGCGACCGGTCCGCGCGGACGGCATGATCAGCCGGTAACACCCCGAGACGACCGCAACGGCCGCAGTCCCTGACTCACTCGTCTTCCTGCGTCACGACGGCCGCCGTTCCGGACCCCCGCAGCACTGGTTACCGCCCCGCGTGCCTAGCTCCTCCGCGCCGCGCGACCAGCGCCAGCGGCCGGGGACGCTACGCCCGCGCGAGGACCTGATCGCGTGCGGCGCCGGTGCCGATTAGTTCCACCGGCACGTCGAGCTCCCGCTCGACGAGCTCGACGTAGGCTCGCGCTGCCGGCGGGAGGTCGGCCGCGGTCGTGCAGCCCTCCAGCTGCGTCGCCCACCCCTCCACGCTTCGCAGCACGGCTTCGCAGTGGTGGAAGTCGCTCTGGTGCGCGGGGAACTCCGACGTCTCGCTCCCGTCAGGGAGCCGGTAGGCGACGCAGACCTGGAGTTCGTCGAACGTCGAGAGAACGTCGAGCTTCGTGAGTGCGAGCGCCGTGATCCCGTTCAGCCGGACGGCGTAGCGCAGCGCGACGAGGTCGAGCCAGCCGGGCCGCCGCTCGCGCCCTGTGACCGTGCCGTACTCCTGGCCGAGCTCGCGCACCTCGGCGCCGACCTCCTCGTCCATCTCGCTCGGGAACGGCCCGGCGCCGACGCGCGTCACGTACGCCTTCGACACCCCGAGCACCTCGTCGATCCGCGTCGGCCCGATCCCGATGCCGGTGGCGGCCGCGCCGGCGACCGGGTTCGACGAGGTCACGAACGGATACGTGCCGTGGTCGAGGTCGAGGAGCGTCCCCTGCGCCCCCTCGAGCAGCACCCGCCGCCCCTCGCGCAGCGCTTGGTCGACGAGGAGCGACGTGTCGGCGACGAACGGCCGCAGCCGCTGCGCGTGATCCTCGTAGCGCCCTGCGACGTCCTCGAGGTCGAACGGCTCGAGCTCGTAGACACGCTCGAGCCAGACGTTCTTCTCGGCAAGCGCCGTCGCGATCTTCTGCCGGAGGATTTTCGGGTCGAGCAGGTCCTGCACCCGGATCCCGATGCGCGCCGCCTTGTCGGCGTACGCCGGCCCGATCCCGCGTCGGGTCGTGCCGATCTGCAACTTCCCTAGCCGCTTCTCGCTCGCTCCGTCGAGCGCGATGTGCCACGGCATGATCAGGTGCGCGTTCCCCGAGACGCGCAGCGAGTCGACCGGGAGGCCGCGCTCCGTCAGCTCGTCCATCTCCGCGAGCAGTACCTCCGGGTCGACGACGCAGCCGTTCCCGAGGACGCTCAGCTTGCCGGAGACGATCCCGGACGGGAGCTGGCGGAACTTGAAGGTCTCGCCGGCCACGACGACGGTGTGCCCGGCGTTCGGCCCACCCTGGTAGCGACAGACGACGTCGGACTCCTGCGCGAGCAGGTCGACGATCTTCCCCTTCCCCTCGTCGCCCCACTGGGCGCCGACGATGACGGTCGCGGGCACCGCGCGATTCTGCCGGATGCGTCGGCGGCCGGCCTCAGCCGGCGGCGAGATCGGCGAACTTCGCGTACCGCTTCAGGAATGACAGCTTCACCGTGTCGGTGGCGCCGTTTCGGTGCTTCGCGAGGATCAGCTCGGCGATCCCCTGCTGCTCGGACTCCTCCCCGTTGTAGTACTCGTCGCGGTAGACGAAGCCGACGAGGTCGGCGTCCTGCTCGATCGACCCAGACTCGCGCAGGTCGGAGAGGATCGGCCGCTTGTCGTGCCGCTGCTCGACCGCGCGCGAGAGCTGCGAGAGCGCGAGGATCGGCACGTCGAGGTCGCGGGCGAGCACCTTCAGCGCGCGGGAGATCTGCGAGACCTCCTGGACGCGGTTCTCGACGTTCCCGCCCGAGCTCATCAGCTGCAGGTAGTCGACGATGATCAGCCCGAGCCGCGGCTCGCGCGACTTCAGGCGGCGCGCCTTCGAGCGGATCTCGCCCATCGTGATCGAGCCGGTGTCGTCCACCCAGATCGGCGCCTTCATCAGCTTGTCGCACGCGGCGGTCAGGCGCGGCCAGTCCTCGGGCTTGAGCTTCCCGGTGCGGAGGTTCTGCGAGTCGACCCGCGCCTCGGCGCACATCATCCGCTGCGTCACCTCGCTCTTCGACATCTCGAGCGTGAAGAGGGCGACGGGGATGTCCTGCCGCACGG
This sequence comes from Gaiellaceae bacterium, assembly GCA_035645095.1. Classification (GTDB taxonomy): domain Bacteria; phylum Actinomycetota; class Thermoleophilia; order Gaiellales; family Gaiellaceae; genus Gaiellasilicea. The sequence goes on from DASQNG010000034.1 coordinate 5,711, forward strand.
CGAGGTTCTGCGCGATCCCGAGTGCGAGCGCCGACTTTCCCATCGACGGCCGGGCGGCGAGGATGATCAGGTTGCCCGGCTGGAAGCCGGACGTCAGCTTGTCGAGCTCCTTGAAGCCCGTGGGCGTGCCCGTCACCTCCACGCCGGCCTCGTACAGGTGCATGATTCGCTCGAAGCTCTCCTTCAGGAGCACCTCGATGTGGGAGAAGTCGCCGGTGACGCGTTGCTGCGCGAGCTCGAAGACGACCTGCTCGGCCCGGTCGACGAGGTCCGACGTCTCCCCCGGGCGCTCCTGGCCGAGCCGCGCGATCTCCTGGCCGGCACGGACGAGCCGCCGCAGCGTCGCCATCTCACGCACGATCCGCGCGTAGTGCGCTGCGTTCGCAGTGGCGGGGACCAGGGCGGCGAGCTCGTGCACCTTCGCCTTGCCGCCGACCCGGTCGAGCTCGCCTGCCTCCTCGAGCGCGTCGGTGACCGTGATCGCGTCGACCGGCTCGCCGCGCTGCGCGAGCCGCCGGCACGTGCCGAAGATCGTCCCGTGGCTCTCGCGGTAGAAGTCGTCGGGCGTCAGGATCTCGGTCACCGCGTCGATCGCCGCCGACGAGAGCAGCATCGCGCCGAGGACCGACTCCTCCGCCTCGAGGTTCTGCGGCGGGACGTGCGGAGGCGAGTGCGGGGGTGCGGCTACCGAAGCCATGGCCGCAGGTAAGCCGTCCTCGTGGGACGGGTCAACCGCTGTTGATCCACAGCGGCGGGAGCCGGCGCGAGGGCGGTGGCAGCAGGTGGAACGGAACGCACGTTCGCACCAGTATCCCCAACAGCTCGGACGTGCGCGCCGCGCGCCGGCCGTGCCGTCCACAGCGGTCGGCCGCGTTCTTCCCGCACGGAGCGCCGAATTCACAGCGTGCTCCACACGGCTGTGGAGCACGCTGTGGGAAACCAGCTAGCGGGCGGTCGCGTCGTCGTCGGCGGCCGGCGGCACGTCGGCGGCGCCGTCCTCTGCGGGCTCGTCGAACCCCGTCGGCCTCTCGGCTTCGGCCGACACGCCGTCCACAGCGGGCGCCTCCTCGGGGAAGAACGTCTCTGCGACCGCCTCCGGCTCGGGCTCGGCGGCGGCACGCTCCGCCGCCTCCATCGCCGCCAGCTCCTCCTCCGGCGGCAGCTCGCCGCCCTCGGGGACGACGAGCGTCTTCACCTCGGCGCGCACGTCCTCGAAGACGTCAACCGGCACCGAGTAGCGCCCGATTCGCTTCAGCGTCTCGATCCCGACCTTGCGCCGGTCGACGCGGATCTTGCGCGTGCGCCAGATCTCGTCCGCGATGTCGGTCGGCGTGACGGAGCCGAAGAGCGCGCCGGTGGGGCCTGCCTTCATCTCGAAGCGGAGCACCGTCCGCCCGAGCAGATCGGCGACCTCGCGCGCCTGCTCCACGGAGCGCGCCTCGTGCCGCGCCCGCTGCTCGTCGATCCGCTTCAGCTCCGCGACGCGGCCCGCCGTCGCGAGCTCGGCGAGCCGCCGCGGCAGGAGGTAGTTGCGCGCGTAGCCGCGCGCGACGCTCACGACCTCGCCGCGGAGGCCGACCTTCTCGACGTCCTTCAGCAGGATGACGTCCACTAGCGCTGCTCCACGTACGGCAGGAGCGCCATCTCGCGCGCCCGCTTCACGGCGACGGCGACCTGGCGCTGGTGGCGCCGGCAGGCGCCGGTGATGCGCCGGTTGCGGATCTTGCCCTTCTCCGAGATGTAGCGGCGGAGCTGGTTCACGTTCTTGTAGTCGACCTCCTCCACCTTGTCCTTGCAGAAGAGGCAGCTCTTGCGCCGCCCGGGGGCGGTGGCGGATCCCGGGCGCTTGCGCGACCGGTCCTGTGTCTTCGGCTGGGCCATCGGGATCTCCTAGAAGGGGATGTCGTCGTCGGCTGCGGACGAGGGGAAGTCGGGCCGCTGGGCCGCGGCCGCCTGCGGCACGAAGCCGCCGCCGCCCTCGCCGTCGCCGCGACCGCCGAGGAACTGCACGTTCGACGCGACGACCTCGACAGACTGGCGCTTCGTGCCGTCCTGGGCGTCCCACTCGCGCCAGGTCAGCTTGCCCTGGACGCCCACGGGGCGGCCCTTCGCGAGGTACTGGGCGCAATTCTCGGCCGTCCGGCCCCACACGGTGACGTCGAAGTAGTACGCGGCGTCCTGCCACTCCTCCCCGCGCTTGACGCGGTCGTTGACGGCGATCCGCAACGTGGTCACCGCGGTCCCCGCCGGCGTGTGCCGCAGCTCCGGGTCCTTGGTCAGGTTCCCGACGAGCACGACGCTGTTGATGTTCTCGGGCATCTAGTCCTCCTCCGTGAGGTTGTCGCTGACGGCGACATCCTCGCGCGCCGGGCCGCCCGCGGCTACCGGCCGGGTGGAACCAGGCTTGTAGCGACGTGTCGCCATGTGGCGCATCACACCGTCGTCGATCTTGAGCACGCGCGAGATCTCGTCGAGCGTCTCCGCGTCCGTCGAGAACGAGAGCAGGTGGTACACGCCGTCGGTCTTGTGGTCGATCTCGAAGGCGAGCTTGCGCCGCCCCCACGGGTCTTGTCCGGCCCACGTGCCGCCGCCTCGCTCGACGAGGTCGCGGATGCGCTTGACGATCTCCTCCTGGCGCTCGTCGGCCACGTCGGGGTCCAGCATGAGCAGGATCTCGTAGTCGATCATGGGTTCCCGTCTCCTTCCGTCGGTCTTCCCTCGGTCTTAGGCGGCCCCGTCGGCAGGCACGCGCGGGAACGGGCACGTACGAGACGGGGCAGGAAGCGCGATCAGAGTAGCATCGGCTCCGTGAAGCGGCTCGTCACGGGGTTCATGGCGGCGTTCGGGATCTCGGCGCTCCTCAGGTTCCTGCGGCGGCGCTCGGAGCCGGCTGCGGCGCCGGCCCTCGACCCGGCGGAGGAGCTGCGGCGCCGGCTCGCCGAGGCGCGGTCGGAGCCGGATGACAGGGAGGAGTTCGACGCGGCGGAGGGGCAGCCCGTCGACGAGGTCGGCGAGCCGAGGTCGATCGGCGAGCGGCGGCGGGCGATCCACGAGAAGGCCCAGGAGGCGCTCGGCGAGATGCGCGGCGACGGCGAGTAGCGGCGGCGCGCGCCGGGCAGGCTCCGGCGCGTGAAGGTCGTCGTCGTCGGAGCAACCGGGAACGTCGGCACGAGCGTCCTCGCGGCGCTCGCGGGCGAGCCCCTGGTCGAATCGGTGGTCGGGCTGGCGCGCCGCCTGCCCCGAGCCACGTTCCCGAAGACGAGGTTCGCCGCCGCCGACGTCGCGCGCGACGACCTCGTGCCGCTCTTCGCCGTGGCGGACGCGGTCGTCCACCTCGCGTGGCTCATCCAGCCCTCCCGCGACCGGGCGCGGCTGCGGGCGGTGAACGTCGAGGGCTCGCGGCGCGTCTTCGACGCCGTGGCGGCCGCCGGGGTGCCGGCACTCGTCTACGCCTCCTCGATCGGCGTCTACTCCCCCGGGCCGGACGGGCCGGTGGACGAGAGCTGGCCCCGTGACGGCGTCCCGGGCGCGTGGTACGCCCAGCACAAGGCGGAGACGGAGCGGCTCCTGGACGCGCTCGAGGCGCGGCATCCCGGCCTGCGCGTCGTTCGCCTCCGCTACACGTACGCGATGAAGCGCGAGGCTGCGTCGGGGCAGCGCCGGCTTTTCTTCGGCCCGTTCCTCCCCACCTCGCTCTTCCGGCCGCGGCTCTTCCCCGCCGTGCCGGACGTGCCGGGCCTCACGGTCCAGCTCGTGCACTCGGACGACGTCGGCGACGCCTATCGCCGCGCGATCGTCTCGGAGTCGGCGCGCGGCCCCTTCAACCTCGCCGCCGACCCGCCGCTCACGCCCCGGGAGATCGCGCGGACGCTGCATTCCCGCACGGTGCCGCTGCCGCGCGCCGTCCTGCGTACAGCGGCCGCGGCGACGTGGCGCGCCCGGCTGCAGCCGACGTCCCCGGACTGGGTCGACCTCGCGCTCGGCGTCCCGGTGCTCGACACGGCGCGGGCGCGGACGGAGCTGGGCTGGCAGCCGCGGCGCACCGCCCAGGAGACGCTGCTCGAGTGGTTCGCGGGATTGCGCGAGCACGCCGGGCTCCCGACCCCGCCGCTCGAGCCCGGCCGGAGCCTCCGGGAGCTCGCGACGCGCGTCGGCGGCAGCGACCGCTGACGGCGGCATACTGGGCACGATGGCCGAATTGCCGCGGACGGAGGACCTGCCACGGTCGGAGGACGGGTTCGACCCGGGCCGCGTCGAGGAGGCGTTCACCGAGTTCGGCGAGCGCGTGCGCGAGCTGGAGTCGATCGCCGCGGAGCTGCGCGCAGAGCTGCGCGCGCTGCGCGAGGAGCGGCCCGTCTCCTTCGGCGACGAGGACTGGCCTGACGAGGTGTACGACAGCCCGCCCGCCGACTGGGTCGCGTGGATCCCGCCGCCGTTCGCGCGCTCGCTCGCCTTCCCGCGCATCGCCTTCGAGGTCGCGTTCCTGCTCGTCGTCGCGCTCCTCGCCGGGCTCGCGGACCTCGAGACGCGCTGGATCGTCCTCGTGATGGCCTCGGCGTGGGTGCTGGTCGCCGCGTCCGAGTGGGCGGCCGCAGCGAAGCGCGCGCGCTGGCGGCTGGAGGAGGTGCCCGCGGCCGTCGGAACCGCAGAGCCCGGCGAGAGCACCGGCCCGTGGTCGATGCCGGTGGTCGAGGCGACCGTCGTCGAGCCGCCGGACGGCTCCGACGCCCACACCATGATCGGCGCGATCGCGCCCGGCGACGCGGCGGTCGTCGTCGCGGCACCCGCCGTGGAGCCTGCAAACGAGGCTCCGCTGGAGGCCGTGCGGATCCAGGACGTCGCCGAGGTGCCGCTCGACGACGTGGCTGGCAGGGCCGCGGCCCCTGCGGAGCTCGAGGGCGATGCCGTCGCGGTGGAGGATGTGCCGGCGGAGCTCGCCGAGGTGGAACCCGCGCCGCCCTTCGAAAGCCGGCCACCCGAGGTGGCGCACGGGCAGCTCGGCGAGGAGCCCGCCGCCGCGGCCGCGGGGGAGGAGACGCCGGCGGGCGAGGTCGGGGCGGACAGCTTGGACGCGGCCGAACCTCCGCCCGGGCTCCCGGAGGACCACGTGCCCGCCGACGACGTGCAGTCGCCGGACCTGCCGCCGCCGGCCGACAAGGGGATGCCCGACGCCGACTCGACCCCGGAGCTCCCTCCCGAGGACGACGTCGCCGAGGTCGTCCCTGCGGTCGACCTCCCGGCAGCCGAGCCGGAGCCGGACTCCGCCGACGTGCCCGGCGACGAGATCACCGACGACGACGTGCTCGCCACCGTCGCGGGCGCGGACGGCGGTGCGGCCGCACCCGCACCTGCGGACGACGCGGCGCCCGAGCCGGTTCAGGCGGAGCTTCGCCGCCGCTGGGGCTTCGGGCGTCGCCGCCGCACCTCCGAAGCCGCCGACGCAGGCCCGGAACTGCCGACGGAGGGCGAGCCCGGCGAGGACGTCCCTGCAATCGAGCTCCCCGTGGCGGAGCCCGAGCAAGGCCGCGCCGACGTGCCCGGCGCCGAGATCACCGGCGACGACGCGGTGGCCGCGGCCGAGGACCACGGGACGGACGGCGAGGGTGCCGAGGCTGCGACGGAGGAGGAGGCGGCGCCCGACCAGGAGCCCGTGGCGGTCGAAGATGCGCCTCGCCGTCGCTGGGGCTTCTCCCGTCGCCGTAGCTCCGAGGCCGCGGACGAGTCCGAGGCGGACACGCCCGAGAACGGCGCGACCACCGGCTCCTGACGACCCGGCTCCTCGCGCGCGTCCCGTGTTTGACCGCTCTGCGCGGCAGGCACACGGATGGCTCAACGGATTCGAGGAGGTCTCGTCAGGATGGCGTCACGGGAGGCGAAGGACACGCTCGCGCGGGGGCTCGGCTGGTTCAGCGTCGGCCTCGGCGCGGCGCAGCTGGCCGCGCCCGGAGCGGTCGCCCGGCTCGTCGGCGTGTCGCCGCACGGCCGCACCCGGACGATCATGCGCCTCGTTGGCGCGCGCGAGGTGACGGCGGGCGTCGGGACGCTCACCCGCCGGCGGCCCGCGGGGTGGCTATGGGCACGGGTGGGGGGCGACGCCCTCGACGCCGCGCTCCTCGGTGCGGCCGCCGTCCGGGCGTCGAACTCCCGGCCGCGGCTCCTGCTCGCGCTCGGCGGCGTCGCCAGCGCTGCGGCCGCGGACGTCGTCGAGGCCACCCGGCTCAGCCGCGTCGCGACCCACGAGACCGGCGACGGCGGGATCCACGTCCGCAAGGCGATCACCGTCAACCGCTCGAACGAGGAGACCTATGCGTTCTGGCGCGACTTCGAGAACCTGCCGCGCTTCATGGTGCACCTCGAGTCCGTGCGCGAGACCGCCTCCGGCCGGACGCACTGGCGCACCGCCGGCCCGTTCGGAAGCGTGGAGTGGGACGCGGAGGTCGTCGAGGATCGCACGGGCGAGCTCATCGCGTGGCGGGCGCTGCCCGGCGCCGACGTCGACTCGGCGGGCTCCGTCCGCTTCGCGCCCGCACCCGACGGCCGCGGGACCGAGCTCGTCGCCGAGTTCGAGTACCGCCCGCCGGCGGGCGGCCTCGGCGCGGCGGTTGCGAAGCTCCTCGGCAAGGACCCGCACACGCAGCTCGCGGACGACCTGCGGCGGTTCAAGCAGGTGCTCGAGACCGGCGAGATCGCACGCTCGGACGGAACGCCGCTCGGCCACGACGTGGGCCACCAGATCGGTCGGCAGCTGAAGCAGCGGCCGGCACAGCCGCGCGAGAGCGGAGGAGACGGACGATGAGGGCGACGTGCTGGATGGGGCGCAACGAGGTCCAGGTCGAGAACGTCCCGGACCCGGCGATCCTCAACGGCCGGGACGCGATCGTGAAGATCACGTCGACGGCGATCTGCGGCTCCGACCTCCACCTCTACGACGGCTACATCCCGACCATGCGGAAGGGCGACGTGCTCGGGCACGAGTTCATGGGCGAGGTCGTCGAGCTGGGGCCGGACGTAAACAACCTAGAAGTCGGCGACCGCGTCGTCGTCCCGTTCCCGATCGCGTGCGGCAGCTGCGTGCAGTGCGAACGCGGCCTCGTCGCCGCCTGCGAGAACTCGAACCCGAACGCGCGGCTCGCCGAGAAGACCTTCGGCCACGCGACGTGCGGGATCTTCGGCTACTCCCATCTCACCGGCGGCTACGCCGGCGGCCAGGCGGAGTACGCCCGCGTGCCGTTCGCAGACGTCGGCCCGCTCAAGATCGAGGACGACCTGACCGACGAGCAGGTGCTCTTCCTAACCGACATCTTCCCGACCGGCTGGATGGGCGCCGAGATGTGCGACCTGAAGGGCGGCGAGGTCGTCGCGGTGTGGGGCGCCGGGCCCGTCGGGCTGTTCGCGATCACGTCCGCCTACCTGCTCGGCGCGGAGCGGGTGATCGCGATCGACCGCTTCGACGAGCGACTCGCCAAGGCGCGCGAGGCCGGCGCGGAAACGATCGACTACGAGGACGTCGACAGCGTCCCGGAGCTCCTGAAGGAACTCACGGGCGGCCGCGGCCCCGATGCGTGCATCGACGCGGTCGGGATGGAGGCCCACCACCACAACCCCCTCCTCTTCGGCTACGACCGGGTGAAGCAGGCGACGCGCGCCGTCACCGACCGCGGCTACGTCCTGCGGGAGGCGATCTACAGCTGCCGGAGCGGCGGCACGGTATCCGTGATCGGCGTCTATGGCGGGTTCGTGGACAAGTTCCCGATGGGTGCCGTGCTCAACAGAGGGATCACGATCAGGGCCGGCCAGTGCCACGTCCACCGCTACCTGCGGCCGCTGCTCGAGCGGATCCGGAGCGGCGAGGTCGACCCGACGTTCGTCATCACGCACACCGCCCCGCTCGACGACGCGCCTCGGATGTACGAGACGTTCAAGCACAAGCGCGACGGCTGCGTGAAGGTCGTCCTGAAGCCGTAGCGCGACGCACCGAAGGGCCTGCCACGCCGGGCTGACGCTCGTCCTCGCCATCCGCGGTTCGAGCGCACGGCCGGCGCCTCGCCGCCGACGGAGCCGGCGTCTGCGGGCGCTCGTCCATCACGACGCCGCCCGGTCGAGTGGCGCCGCTTCGTTCGACGGCCTCCCGCCAGTCGCGCGGCTGCGACCGACCCTGGTTGACGGCGGCCGCTGCTGCGGATAAGGATTCCGCATCACAGCTATTCGATCCACAAATCCTCGACCGGAGGCTTCGTAGTGCCGACGCTCCTCGTCCTCGCCATCATTGGCTTCCTGGCCCAGCTCGTGGACGGCGCGCTCGGCATGGCGTACGGCGCAACTTCCGCGACGCTCGTGCTCAGCGCCGGCTACAGCCCCGTCGTCGCCTCGGCGTCGGTCCACCTCGCCGAGATCGGCACGACCTTCGCGTCCGGCGCCTCCCACTGGCGCTTCGGCAACGTCGACTGGCGCACCGTGCGCCACATCGGGATCCCGGGCGCGGTCGGCGCGTTCGCCGGGGCGCTCGTGCTCGGCAGCGTCCCTGCCGAGTTCGCGACGCCGTGGATGGCCGGCATCCTGCTCGCGCTCGGGGCCTACGTGCTCGCCCGGTTCGCGCTCGGCCGCGTCCCGCGCCGGACCGGCCGGGTGCGGCGGCGCCTGCTCGTCCCGCTCGGGCTCGTCGGCGGGTTCGTCGACGCGACAGGCGGCGGCGGCTGGGGTCCCGTCACGACGCCCACGTTGCTGTCGACGGGGCGGATGGAGCCACGCAAGGTCGTCGGTTCGGTCGACACCAGCGAGTTCGTCGTGGCTGTCGCGGCGAGCAGCGGCTTCCTGCTGGCGCTCGGGACGCAGGTGGTCGCGATGCCGGTGCTGGCCGGGCTGCTCATCGGTGGCCTGGCTGCGGCGCCGCTGGCGGCGTGGCTCGTCCAGAAGATCACGGCACGCCTCCTCGGGACGCTCGTCGGCGGGCTGATCGTGCTCACGAACGCGAGGACGCTGCTCGGGCTGACGGACGAGCCGGCGGCGACGCGCGGGTGGACGTACGCGGCGATCGTCGTCGTCTGGGCGGCCGCGGTCACGTTCGTCGTGCACGCGCACCGGCGCGAAGGGACGCCGCTGCTCGAGCCCAGGCGCCGCGAGCCGCTGCTCGATCCCGCCTAGCCTGCGGCCGCTGCCGAGGGCTGCCGGAGCCGCTCCTCGGCGTCGGCGACGAGGCTCGCAAGGTGCTGCAGCAGCTTCCAGGCGACGTCCGGGTTGTCCTTGACGAAGCGGCGGAAGTGCCAGACGGGGATCTCGACGCACTCCAGCCCGTCACCCGCGGTCACGGTCGCGCTGCGCTCCCGCTCGCTGACGAGCCCGAGCTCGCCGAAGTGGTCGCCGGGACCCAGAGTCGCGACCTCGGCGCCGTTCACCGAAACCCTCGCCTCGCCCGCGGTCACGATGAAGAACCCGACGCCGCTCATCTCCCCCTGCCGGACGACGGCCGCCCCCGCCCGAAACGCGCGTGGCCGAAAGTCGCGCGCCAGCTTCTTCAGCTGCCGCTCGCTTAGGCCGCCGAAGAGCGGCACGCGCCTCAAGTCGGCGATCGGGGCTGCCACGGCGCGATCCTACTAGCGCGCGCCCCGTGCGACCAGGGCGCGCGCTGGTTTCGGCTCCACGCTCGCCGCCGGCGCCTATGGCGCCAGCGTCGCCGCGGGCCGCCGGCGCGCGAGGCGCTGGGCGAGCACGACGAGTGGGCAGGGGTCGGGCCGGAGGCGCCGGCGGAGGTGCGGACGGCCCGCGCCCGCGGCGTAGGCGCGCAGGCCCGCGGTGACGCGCTCCTCGTGCCGGCTCCGGACCCAATCGTGGCTGAGAGCTCCTGCATGCATGGGTTCCTCCCCATCTGGCGCTACCTGAGCCACCCATTGCGGTGCTCTGTATACGCCGTAAGTGTACGCCGTACGTTAGACGTACAACGTAAGCCTGTCAAGCGCATATGGGATCGCCTGGCGAGCGCCGACGAGCCGAGCGACTCTTTCCTCGCGCTCGTCGCGCTCGCGCTGCTCGGGCTCGCGATCCTCCGGTTCGCAACGTGAGCGCGCGAAGGCGGTGGAGCCTCGCGCTCCACCGCCTTCGCGTGCTGCACTCGAGCGGAGCGGCCCCGGAGTCGAACCGAGCAAGCCGTGGGCTACACGACCGGGCCGGTTTTGAAGACCGGCTGGGCCACCGGGCCCGTGCCGCTCCGCGGCGAGCGTAGCGACACGGGCCTCGGGGACCGGCTAGGCGGGCCTGACCGTGATTTGGACGAGCCGGCGGGTCGAGATGCCGGCGAGCGGGTTCTCACCCGGCTTACGGGCGCGCAGGAAGAAGACGACGGAGGCTCCGCGCACCATCGGCAGCCGCGCCGTCGGCCGGAACGTGATCGTGGCGATGCCCTGGCCGTTCGTCACCGTCTCCGGCGTCTGCGTCACCCGGCCGAACGGCAGGCCGCTCGCGAACACCGCAGCACCCTGGATCAGCCGGCCGCGGGTGTCGCTGACGCGGACGCGGAGGGTGATCGTGGTCGTCCGGTTCGGGATCGTCTTCGGCGTGAACGAGACGCCGGAGATGACGAGCCGGTCGGGCAGTGACACGACGGCCACCGGGATCGCGGGACCGCCGGTGGCCGCCCGAACGACACCGCTCTGCGCGGAGGTCGCCCTCGTGGTGCCGCGCGGGTTGCGGGCCCGCACCTCCACCCGCAGCGTCCGGCCGACGTCTTCGGCGCGTACGCCGTAGGTGCCCCCGCGCGAGCCGGTGTCGGCGCAGGCGCCGCCCGCCGCGTCACAGCGGAGCCAGACGAACGTGAACGTCGGCGCGCCACTCCACGCACCCGGGTCGGCTGTGAGCGTGCCTCCGACGACCGCCGTGCCCGAGATCGTCGGCGGGGCCGTGTTCTGCGGCGGGACGTTCGCGGCGATGAGCGGCGTGAACGCGGAACGGGCCGTCCGCGCGCCGTCGGCGTTCCGTGCCGTCACCTCGACGACGAGCGAGCGGCCGACGTCACGTGCGACGAGCCGGTACCGCTGCGAGGTGGCGCCCGAGATGGCGCGGCAGTCCTCGTTGTCGCACCGCAGCCACCGGTACGAGAACGACGTCGGGCCGTTCGACCAGCTTCCGGTCGAGGCGGTCAGCGTCGAACCTTCGCGGTAGGAGCCGCTGATCTCCGGCGGCGAGGTCGAGCGAGGCGGTGCGGCGAGCGCCGCGGACGCGGCGACGAGCGCGGTCAGCGCCGCCGCGAGCAGCCCGAGCAGGGCCGTCCGGCGACGTGAGATAGCGAGATGCATGTGTCCCCCCTGTTCTGGAAGCGGTTGCACCCGTTGTGACGACTTCGCTGGTGCGGAGGTTTGCGGGGTGGCGGCAGGTCTTTCGGAGACCGTGCGGAACGGTTGCGGGGTGAGGCGAGGGGGAACGACCCTTGCGACCCCGACCGAAAGGATCTCAATGCCACTGCTCTGGATCGTCGTGATCATCCTGATCATCCTCGCCGTCGGCGGCGGCGTCGCCGTCAGCAACCTGCTCTGGCTGCTGCTCGTCGTGGCGCTGATCGTGGCCCTATTCGCGTTCATGGGCGGCCGGCGCGTCTAGGCGCGCCGCCCGACGGGCAAACCGGCGTCACCCGCGGCCGGCGCCGCACCCGAGGGCCACCCGGTGCCGCATCTCCGCCTGATCGACGTCGCCGAGGCGACGGGCGCGCTCCGTGCCGAATACGACGCGGCGATCGCGCGCGCCGGCAAGGTCTTCAACATCGTGAAGGCGATGAGCCTCCGCCCGAGTGTCCTCGGACGCTCGATGGCGCTCTACCGGGAGATCATGTTCGGCCCGTCCGGCCTCTCACGACAGCAGCGAGAGCTGCTCGCGACGGTGGTCTCCCGCACGAACGAGTGCTTCTACTGAACGCACGCGCACGCCAACGACCTCCGTGCCGAGGGCGCCGACGACACGCTCGCCACCTGTGCCGAGCACGACTACCGCGACGCCGAGCTCGAACCGCCCGTGCGCGCGCTCTGCGACTTCGCCGTGCAGTTGACGCGGGCGCCCGCGAGCGTCGACGGGGCCGCCGTGGAGGAGCTCCGGGAGCACGGCTGGGACGACGCCGCGATCCACGACGCGATCCAGGTGGTCGCCTACTTCAACTACGTGAACCGCGTCGCCGAGGCCGTCGGGATCGAGCCGGAGCCCGACTGGCGCTAGTGGCACCTTGGCGACGAGCCCCGTCGCCACTAGCTACGCGTCGAGCGCCGGAGCACGCGGGCGTCGGCGACGCGGCGGGTGACGCCGTCGGCGTCGAGGCGCTCGAGCAGCAGCTGGGCGTCGCGGCGGCCGACGCCGGCGAGGTCGCGGAAGCGGGCGAGCGTGAGGTGCCCCGCCGCCTTCAGCTCCTGGACGGCGAGCTCGCGGGCGCGGGCGTACGAGGCCGAAGAGACGGCGTGGCCGCGACCGAGGCGAACGAGTGGTCCCTCCCCCTCGAGATACCGCGCGAGCTCCGCGTCGGCCACGGGCGCCGCAGCGGGCGCCGCCGCCTCGACGGCCGCGAGGAGGGCAGCCGCCTCGGCGGCCCGCGCGCCGAGGCTCGCGGCCGCGCCCGGGCGGTAGAGCCGCGAGCCGCGCCGCTCGAAGGGCAGCTGCGCGAGGACGTCACGCGCCCACGGCTCGGTCGGCGCCGGTACCCCCGGGTCGAGCGGGTCGGCACCGGCGAGCGCCTCCTCGATTCGGCCACGGAAGCCGGCGAGCCACGGCTCCGACCACTGCCAGCGCCCGTCACGGAGCACCGGCGCGTGCAGCTCGGCCTCACCGCGTGCCGCGCGGCCGAAGCGCCCGGCGTCGGCGTGCCGCGGCGGCACGGCGTCGAGGACGACTCCACCCCCGACCGTCGTCTCGCCGCGGAGGACGACGCGGTCGCCGCGCGCCGCGACGACGGGTGCGGCGAGGCGGAGCTGCGCGAACCGCCCCGCTCGGACGACCCGCGCCGGCACCGCGGCCGTGCCGTGGTGAACGTGGAGGCGCGCTCCGTCGGGGATCGGCACGACCTCGTCGAGCTCGACGTCGAGCCGGTAGCTGGCCTGGAATGCGCCGCGCGAGACGAGCGCGTCGCCGCGCCGCAGCTCCCGCCGCTCGACCCCGGTCAGCGCCACCGCGACACGCTGCCCCGCCTGCGCCCGCTCGACCGCCTCGTCGTGCACCTGCACCGAGCGCACCCTCGCCTCCCGCCCGCGCGGCGCGGCGAGGAGCGTGTCGCCCGCTGCCACGGAGCCGGAGCGGAGCGTCCCGGTGGCGACGGTGCCGATCCCGTGCAGCGTGAACACGCGGTCGACGTGCAGGCGCACGGGCGCGTCGATCTCGTGGCGAGAGCTGGTCGCCGCGGCGAGCCGCCGCAGCTCCGCCCGGAGCTCGTCCAGCCCGAGGCCGGTTTGGGCGCTGACGGCGACGGCTGGAGCGGACGGGACGAGCTCGCCTGCCTCCGCGAGTGCGAGCTCGAGCGTCTCCGCGTCGACGGCGTCGGCCTTCGTCACCGCGACGACGCCGTGCTCGACCCCGAGGAGCCGCAGGATCGCGAGGTGCTCGTGCGTCTGCGGCCGCGCGCCCTCGCCGGCGTCGACGACGAGCAGGAACAGGTCGATCCCGGTCGCGCCGGCGACCATCGCGCGGACGAACCGCTCGTGGCCGGGGACGTCGACGAGCGACAGCCGCACGCCGTCTCCGAGATCGAGCGGCGCGTAGCCGAGCTCGATCGAGATGCCGCGCCTGCGCTCGTCCGGCAGGCGGTCCGTGTCCTTTCCCGTCAGGGCGCGTACGAGCCACGTCTTGCCGTGGTCGACGTGGCCGGCGGTGCCTACCGTGAGCGGCACGCGCGTACCGCCGCTGCGACCGCGGCTGCCTCGGTGTCCGTCAGCGTCCTGCAGTCGAGCAGCGTGCGCCCGTCGCGCACCACGGCGACGACGGGCGGCTCGTGCGCGCGCAGCGCGGCCGCCAACTCCTCCTCCACCGCGCACGCGAAGCTCGGCAGCTCCGCGAGCGGCAGCGCGCCGCCGCCGACCCGGGCGACGGTCTCCTCGACGGAACCGCCCGTCTCCGCGGCCAGTCGCTCCGCCCGCACCCGCACCTCCTCCGCCGGCTCGCGGACCATCCGCAGGACAGGGAGCTCGTGCGGCCGTTCGAGCGCGACGGCGAGCGTGCCCTCGAGCGCGGCGAGCGAGAGCTTGTCGGCCCGCAGCGCCCGCGCGAGCGGATGCCGCCGGAGCTGCTCCACCAGTTCCGCGCGGCCCACGACGATCCCGGCCTGCGGGCCCCCGAGCAGCTTGTCGCCGGAGAAGCAGACGAGGTCGGCGCCGGCGGCGAGGGACTGGGCGGGGGTCGGCTCGCCCGCCAGCTCGACGAGGGCGCCCGAACCGAGGTCGTCGAGGAGCGGCAGCCCGGCGCGGCGCGCGACCGCCGCCAGCTCGGCGAGGGCGGGCCGCTCGGTGAAGCCCAGGACGCGGAAGTTCGACTGGTGCACCCGGAGGAGCAGCGCCGTCTGCGGGCCCACGCCCCGCTCGTAATCGGCGGCGCGCGTGCGGTTCGTCGTGCCGACCTCGACGAGCCGCGCGCCCGAGCGCTCCAGCACCTCGGGGATCCGGAACCCGTCGCCGATCTCGATCAGCTCGCCGCGCGAGACGACCACCTCCCGCCCCTCCGCGAGCGCCGCGAGCGCGAGCAGCATTGCCGCGGCGTTGTTGTTCACGACGAGCGCTGCCTCCGCGCCCGTCAGCCGCCGCAGCAGCGGCGCGAGGTGGTCCTGCCGCGACCCGCGCGTGCCGTCGTCAAGGTCGTACTCCAGGTTCGAGTAGCCGGCCGCGGCGGCGACGCGCTCGACGGCCGCCGGCGCGAGCGGCGCACGACCGAGGTTCGTGTGCACGACGACGCCGGTCGCGTTCAGCACCGCCCGCAGCCGCGGCCGCCGGAGCTCCGCGAGGTCGGCGAGCGCGCCGTCGACCACGTCCCCAGGGACGCGACCGGCCCGCAGCTCCGCGCGCGCCCGTTCGAGCGCGCCCCGCGCTGCGGCCAGCGCCAGCTCCCGCGGCTCGCCGGCGAGCCGCTCGTCCCGCAGCAGCGCGTCGACCGACGGCAGGTCGCGGAGTCGCATCGGCAGGAGTCTAGGCGCCCGCTCCCGCGGCGGCCGACTGCTGATTTCCCTGCTAATACTGTTGCCGGCGTGCGCCGCAGGCTCGTCATCGGGATCGTCGGGGTCGTCGTTGCGACCTCTGCCCTCTCCGCGGGCAGCATCGCCGTGCGCGACGCCATGTACGCCGACGACCCGTTGCCCGGTGTGACGGTGCGGCAGGTGGATCTCGGCCGCACGATCGCCGTCGCCGTCGGGTCGCAGGCGCTCGACGTGCAGACCGCGGGCAGCTTCGAGGTGGACGAGCCGGGAACGGCGGGCCTCGCGTTCGCCGCCGGCCGGGAGTCGCTCTGGTCGCGCGTCCGTCAGCTGGCGCTGCCGGTGCCGCAGCAGCTCGACGTCGAGCCCGTGCTCCGCCCCACGCCCCGGCTCCAGACGCTGGTGGACGAGCTCGAGACGGCGGCCGACCTGGCGCAGCCGACGCCGGCACGGCTGACGCTGAAGGGAACGGAGCCGGTCGTCACGCCTGCGAGGCCCGGCCGCGTCGTCGACCGCGAGCGCTTCGCGCTCGAGCTCGAGCGCGTCCTCCGGAGCGGCGGGCGCGAGCTCGTCGCGCCGCTCGAGAACTCGCGGCCGGGGCTCGAGACGCTCGCCGCCGAAGAGGCTGCCGACACCGTCCGGCGGATCCTGCGCGCGCCCGTCTCGCTCGCGTTCAAGGGCGAGCGGATAGGCACGCTCGAGCCGGCACGGCTCGCACGGCTCCTGCGGATCGCGCCGCGCGAGACGCACTTCGTCGTCGGGTTCGACCGCAACCGGGTCGCCGCGGCCGTGAAGCCCGCGCTCGAGCCCTGGCGGCAGCGCGCGACGAACGCGCGCATCTCCGTGGAGGGTGACCGCGTGCGAATCGCGCCCTCGCGGCCCGGGCTCGAGGTCAACCCGAAGGTGGCGCACCAGACCGTCTCCGCGGCCGCGTACTCCGATCTTCGCGTCGCGGAGCTGGCGCTGCGCGAGACTCGCGCCGACCTGACGACCGCGGAGGCGCAGGCGCTCGGCGTGCGGGAGCGGATCTCCACCTTCACGACCGAGATGGGGCCGTCGTCGGCGAACAGGATCCACAACGTCCACCTGATGGCGCGCTACATCGACGGCACGCTGATCAAGCCGGGCGAGACGTTCTCCTTCAACGACCGGGTCGGGCCCCGCACCGAGGCACGGGGCTTCCGCGAGGGACAGATGATCGTCGGGTCGCTGCTCCTCCCTTCGATCGGCGGCGGCGTCTGCCAGACCGCTACGACCCTTTTCAACAACGCGTGGGAGCTCGGGCTGCCGATCGAGCAGCGTTACAACCACAGCTTCTACATCTCGCACTACCCGATGGGGCGCGACGCCACCGTCTCCTGGGGCGGCCCGGACTTCGTCTTCCGCAACGACCTGCGCAGCGCGATCCTGATCAAGGCGAGCTACACGAGCCACACACTGACGTTCACCTTCTGGGGAACGAACCCCGGCCGCCGCGTCGCCACGACGACCGGTCCGCAGGTGAACTGGCGCTCGCCGGAGACGACCTACGCGCTCGACCCGTACGCGCCGTCCGGCTCCGTCCGCACGGTCGCCGGCTCGAACCAGCAGGGCTTCGACGTGACCGTCTTCCGGAAGGTGTACGAAGGCCCGAAGCTCGTCCGCGACGACTCCGTCACGAGCCACTACATCGCCGTCGGGCCGACGAAGGTCTACGGGCCCGGCAGCTCGATCCCCGGCCCGTACATCGTCCTGCCCAAGGTCTAGGCGCCGCCGCAGCGGCTGCACGCACGGCTCTTGACGATGCCACGTCCCGTCTAGTACGGTAGACGCGTCTATGACGCTAGACGAAAACGTCCTCGCCGAGGCCCGCGAGCTCCGAGCCCGCCTGCTCGACCTGCAGCGGGACGCCGAGCGGACGCAGGTGGACTACCACCACGCGATCCGCCGCCTCCAGGCGCAGGGCGGGTCGTTGCGCGAGATCGCGGTCGAGCTCGGGCTCTCGCACCAGCGCGTCCACCAGATCGTGGGAGCAGACGTCGCCGACGACCGCCCCGGCCGGGGCCACCGCCGCGGTTCCCTCGCCCGCTTCACCCGTGCCGCACGCGCGGTCGTCGCGGCCGCGGAGGAGGAGGCGCGGGCGCTCGGTCACAGCCGCGTGGGGACGGAGCACCTGCTCCTCGGCGCCGCACTGGTGAAGGCAGGCGGCGCGGCAGCCGCGCTGCAGGCCGCCGGCGTCGACGCGGAGCGGATGCGCGAGGCGCTTGTCGCCGCACAGCCCGCGGGGCCGGAGCCTCGCCGCAGGCACCTCCCCTTCACCCGCGCGGCGAAGCGCTCGCTCGAGAACGCGCTGGCCGAGGCCGTCCACCTGCGCACCCGCTGGATCGGGAGCGAGCACGTGCTGCTCGGTGTCCTCGCGACCGAGCGGGGCGGCGCGGTCGAGCTGCTCGGCGCGATCGGAGTCGACCCCGGCGCCGTGCGCGGGGCGACGCTCGACCGGCTCGCGGCCGGCTAGGCCGCCGCCGCGACTGCCCGGGAGCCGCCTACTGCGCGTCCGACTTCTCGGGCGCGGCCGGCTCGGCGGCGCAGCGGCGCTCGTAGCAGTCGACGACGAGGTCGACCGCCTCCTGCGGGTCGCTCGTGACGTGCAAGAGCTCCACGTCGTCGGGCGAGATCATCCCGTCCTCGAGCAGCCGCGCCCGCGTCCACGCCAGGTTGTCGACCCAGAAGCCGTGGTCGAAAAGGACGACGGGGAAGTTGTGCACCTTCCCCGTCTGGATCAGCGTGAGCGACTCGTAGAGCTCGTCGAGGGTGCCGAAGCCGCCGGGGAAGATGACGAACCCCTCCGCCGCCTTCACGAACATCGTCTTGCGCGCGTAGAAGTGCTTGAACGTCATCGAGATGTCGCAGTAGGGATTCAGCCCCTGCTCGTGGGGGAGCGCGATGTTGAAGCCGACCGAGAGCCCCTTGCCCTCCTTGCAGCCGCGGTTCGCCCCCTCCATCACGCCGGGACCGCCGCCGGTGACGACGGCGAAGCCCCGCTGCGCGAAGCGGCGCGCCGTCTCCCGCGCGTCCTCGTAGGGCCGCGAGCCCTCCGGCACCCGCGCAGAGCCGAAGATCGACACCGCCGGCCGGTTGATCTCGAGCACCGTCTGGAAGCCGTTCAAGAACTCGGCCGCGATTACGGCGACGTCGTTCGCCAGGTCCTCGTGGGTGCGCTCGAGAAGGCGCTCGTCTTCCATCAGAGCCGGTCCTGGGGAACGTGGGTGGCGAGCATGCCGAGGGCGAGGGCGAGCGCCAACCCGAAGTACACCGCCGCGCTCGCCGGCACGCGCCACGCCGGCGCCCACGGCGCGTGCTCGCGCCTGCCGTAGCGGAGCGCCTTCACCGACTGCCAGATGAAGCCGCCGTCGAGCGGCCGGAACGGGATCAGGTTGAAGAGGTTGAGCAGGAAGCCGACGTACGCGAGCGCGATCAGGAACTGCGAGTCCGTTGCCGCGCCGTACCCCCATACGGCGAGCGCGGCGAGGCCGCCGGCGACCGGTCCGGCCGCTGAGACGAGGAGGTTCCGCCACGGGTCGAACGGCGCGTTCTTCATCGCGACGTAAGCGCCGAGGAACGGCACGAAGACCGGCAGCGACGGGTTGAGCCCCTGCCGCTTCGCCTCGACGTAGTGGCCCGCCTCGTGGACGAGGATCATCGCGACGAACCCGATCGCGAACCGCCAGCCCCAGATGAGGGCGTAGCCGCCGACCGAGATGAAGATCCCGAGGAACTTGAAGCTCGCCGCACCGAACTTGAGCACGAGGCCGACTGCGAGCGCCAGCGGCGCCCACAGCTTCCGGACGGCGCTCCGCCACGCCGGCTCCGGATTGATCGGCCGGTAGTCGCGCTCAGGCTCCGGGAAGGCGTGCGGCTCCACCTCGTCACCGTACCCGGATCGGCGTCACGAGCCCTGCCCGATCCACTCCTCGCCGCCCTCGTAGACCTCCTTCTTCCAGAGCGGCACGATCTGCTTCAGCGTGTCGATCGCCTCCTTGCAGGCGGCGAGCGCGTCGCCGCGGTGGGCCGCCGACACGGCGATCACGACACTCGGCTCGCCGATGTCGACGCGGCCGACGCGGTGGTGGATCGCGACGCCGACGAGGTCGTAGCGCTGCCGCAGGTCCGTCGCAAGCCGCTCCATCGTCTGCTCCGCCATCCCTTCGAACGCCTCGTACTCGAGGTGGTGGACGTCGCGGCCGCGCGAGTGGTTGCGGGTGGTGCCGGTGAACGTCGCGATCGCGCCGGCGCGGGCGTCGGCGACCTCGCTCACGACCGTGTCGAGCGAGAGCGGCTCGGCGGAGAGGCGGAAGCCGCCGCCGGAGACCGGCGGGATCAAGGCGACCTCGTCGCCGTCCGCGAGCGCGGCGTCACCGGGGGCGTACTCGCGGTTCAGCGCGTAGAGGAGCCCGGCCGGCTCGTCGCCGAGGCCGAGCGTCGCCCACACGTCCGCGACCCGTGCGCCCGACGGGAGCTCGAGCTCGCGCGTCCCCGTCCCCGCCCGCTCGCGGAGCCCGGCGAACAGGCGCACGGTGACCTTCACGCGCGGAGCCTAGCCACGCCCTCGCGCTCGCAGGAAGCGCGTGTCATGTTACGTCTCGCTCATGGTCGCCACCTCGGTGCACACGAACCTGAACGACCTCGTGTACGAGGAGCTGAAGCGGCGGCTCGTCCGGCGCGAGCTCGGCCCCGGCGACAAGGTGAGCCTGCACGAGCTCGCGGCGCAGCTCGGCGTGTCGCGAAGCCCGGTTCACCACGCGCTCACACGGCTCGTTGCCGAGGGTCTCGTCAGGGTCGAGTCTCGCCGCGGCTACTTCGTCCACGCGCTGACGGCCCGTGCCGTCGAGGAGGGCTACGACGTCCGGCTCGCGCTCGAGCTACACGCGGCGGACGCTGCCGTCGAGCGGGCCGAGGCTGCCGGCATCGCGCGGCTGCGCGAGCTGCTCGAGACGACGAAGGTCGCCGTCTCGCACGCCGAGTGGGACACCGCCAACGCGGCCTTCCACGAGCATCAGGTCGACCTCGCCGGCAACACGCTCCTCTCCCGCTTCTACCGCGAGCTCTCGGTGAACCTGATGATGCAGGTGATCCGCGGTGGCCGGCTCGAAGGCGGCGAGTACCTGGCGACGGAGCACGAGGCGATCGTCCGCGGCTTCGAGCGGCGCGACGCGGCGGCGGCGAAGGCGGCGATCGCGGCGCACGTCGCGACGGGCCGGCGGATCGCGCTCGCCGCGCTGGAGCAGGCGGGCGGCGTCCTGTAGGGGCAGGCGGGGTACAGTCCGGGCGATGGCGACCGCCGAGGAACGGCGCGAGACCGAGTCCGGGATCGAGCTCAAGCCGGTCTACACCGCCGCAGACGCACACGCCGAGGAGCTCGAGCTGC
>DASQNG010000035.1:0-3422 GCA_035645095.1 Gaiellaceae bacterium
TTCGTGGAGGAACGGGCTATCAGCCGCCGGCGCCGCACCTCGACGCTTGAGCGCGAGAGTGACGGGCAGGCTGCAGGCACTGGCTGGCACGAGCCGCGGTCGTTGAGATCCTCGGGTGCTTAGATCCCACGGCCAAGGGGCGACCACTCGCATCACGTTCCACCACGCAGCCAGGAGGTTGCGGGAGCTCGAGGGGACGGACGCGTGGCTGTCGCGAACCTCTCGTCGTTGGTGCCAGCGCCAGATGTTGCGAGGACCCGCTGGGGTAGCGGTCGCGGAGGAGCCCACCGGCGCCTTCCGCCAGCGCTAGCCTCGACGGTCTCGTCGCAGGCGAACGCTCGGCAGCGTGGCCGGAGCGGGTCTAACGTCTAGGCATGGCAAGCGGGATGAACGACGAGCGACAGCGCGACGGGCTTGCCCCTGCAGCCGCTCGCTGTGTGGCCCCGCTCGACATGGCGAGGCTGCCGCGCACCGCAGCTGGCAACGAGCGGGCGCGGAATGTGCTCGACGTGCGGCCGCCTACGTGACGTAGACGCGCGCAGGAGCCGGCGAGCTCGTCTGCGCCCAGTGCGGCCGCGTCAGCAGCGACGGCCGGGCTTCCGCGCCGATGTGGTGCCCGACTACGCCGCCGAGGGGGAGCCGCCGGAGCCGCCCGAGCTGCTGGCGTGGTGTGGCGAGTGCTGGCAGCGCCGTCCCGATCTCCGTTCTGGCGAATCGCCCGCCTTCGGGTTCGCTCGCGGCCGGCTCGGCCGGATCGGCGCTCTACCGGCGCCGCTCACAAGCTTCGTCGGGGAAGGCGGTCGCGGTGATCGACCCCGACCCGCTGCGAGGCCAGGTCATTTGGACGCCGTCCGACCAGGGCCGCTGATAACTCGTCAGCTCGTCCGCGACGGCGTCTTCCCGCGTACGCCGGGCGTCTACGTCGTTTACGAACCGGCCCCGCCGGACGAGCGGCTGCTGTAGGTCGGTTCGCCGCGGCGCAGGCCCTCTGGATGCGCTGGTGCGGCCAGCATGGCTTTAGACTCTTCAAGCTGGTCGCGCGCAATAGCGATCCGGCAAGAGTCGTCGGCCCTCAACCTGGAGGCTCGGGTGAAAGTCACAGAGTCAGGGACGCTCCATCACACCTGCTTCGTCGTGCACGACGTGGAAAAGACGGCGGCGGCGCTGGCAGAGTCCGGGATCGGACCGTGGGGTGTTTGGACGATCGAGCCAGCGGCCGCATCAGTTCGGGGCCGGGAGGTTTCCTTCTCCTTCCGGATCGCGTTCGCGTCCGTCGGGGACTCGAACTTCGAGTTGCTAGCGCCACACGAGGGCGAGAGCATTTACGTTGGTCACCTGGAGGAGAACGGCGAGGGGTTTCATCACACCTGCATCGCGTATTCGAGCCGGGAGGCGATGCGAGAGGCCAAGGCGGAGCTGGTGCGCCAGGGCCGTGAGATCGTCCAGAGCGCGGATATGGGCGAGCTCGGCGAGCTCTGCTATGTCGAGATGCCCGAGATGGGCGCGTTGCTTGAGCTCCTCTACGTGACGGAGCTACCGCCACCCGAAAAGACAATCGGCTAGCAGCGTCGGACACGGCGGTTCAGGCGTCGTTGATCCGGCCATTCGGCGGCTTGCCGCCGACGCCCGGTCACCCGATGCCCGGCGGCGCTCCGACAAGGAGCTGCTGCGATCCCGAACGGGCAGGTCGACGACTGTTCTCCGTACTCACCGCGGCTCTCATCGCCCCGGCGGACACAGCAGCGAAGGCAGGTGACGCTCGACCGCTCCGCCGGCTCGTCGTGAGGATTTCAGGGCGGAATCGAGCCTTGATGGTTCACCACCTGACGTCCAGGCGGCTACGTGCGGAGCAGCTGGAAGACCGTATGACCGTCTGCCGGCACTCTCGGCCTACCTCTGGAGGCACACGACGTGTCCCGCCTCGATGCCGCGTGTCGAAAGTGCTCGGGCCCGGCCGTGTGGCCGGGCCCGAGGTTCGCCAGGGCGCAGGGACGCTACGCGGAGGCGATCTTGGCGGCGGTGGCGTGTGTGCGTGCGGCCTGCGTGCTCTTGCGGAGCGCGCCGCCGAGGGCGAGGACCAGGAAGCCGATCCCCGCCAGCAGGAGGGCGATCCCGACCACGATTCCGAACAAGGCCACCTGCTCTGCCATGTAGCTCATGTTCAGCGCCGTCGTCAGCGCTGTCGCCGTGACCCAGGTGTTCCGCGCCTGGTTCGGGACAAGATTGCCGCTCTCGTCCTTCAGCGCGGCAGCCTCATCGCTCGTGCCCGCAGCGCTCTTCGGGTCGTCGGCGGCCAGGTAGCGGCCCATCTGGGAGTAGGTCAGCCCGCCGGCACCCTCCAGCGCGTGCTCACGGATGACCTGGGCGAACGCCCGTGCCTGCGCGCCCGTCTCCACCTGCTCCTCCGCATACTGCGCCGCGTACTTCGCGACCGCCGGATCCTCGGTTGAACCGAAGGTGATCATCTCCGCCTTGAGGTTCTCCCGCACGGTCTGCCGGCCATCCACGCCCATGTAGATCGCGCCGATGCCAAAGGCGACGAGGACGAGACCCGCGAGGATCCCGCCCCATTCCGAAAGCTTCTTGCCAAACATCTCGAACCTCCTTCGTCCCTGCGCTTCGATTGACACCCGCAGCATCGCCGCGAGCCCGCGAGCGGGCGTCGGCGTAGGGCCGGATCCTCCATGCGGGGAACTACGCAACAAGCTGCGTCCGCTCGCCGAACGCATTCCGTAGTCGCACAGCGCGTCTTGGCTCGCGAGATGCCGAGCTCTCGCGCGAGAGCCGAGGCTGTCGCCGGCTCAACATCCAGCCCCGCGTGATGCGCGAGGATCGTCCGCTAGCGCGTTGGGAGGTCAAGCTGCTGCTGGCCGCGCTCGGTGCCGGAGATCGAGCGGTCGCTGCGGCGAATGCGGCGCTGACGCTCGAGGAGGAGGGCGAGCGCGGTGAGCGACGCGTTTATTGCCGTCGCCCGCTGCGGGACGCTGACTCTCGACCGCCTCGTCGAAGTGCGAAAGCGAGTACAGCTCACTGCTGCGGAGCGGCCGGCGGGGTGCCGGCCGCTCCGTGCCGACGCGGCTCGTTGCCTACGGGCGGAAGACGATCCGCGCCGGCACGTCACCGCGGTCGACCTCGGCGATCGCCTCGTTGACGTTGCCGAGCGGGCGCTCCTCGCGGATCACGCGCGTCCGGCCGGCGGCGTGCAGCTCGAACACCTCCCGCAGGTCGGTGCGCGTCCCGACGATCGAGCCGACGACCGTGATCCCGTTCAACACCGTCTCGAAGATCGGGAGCTCCACCTTGTTGTCGGCCGGCAGCCCGACGAAGACGAGCGTGCCGCCACGGCGGAGCGAGCCGTAGGCGTCGCTGAACGCCTTCGGCACGACCGCCAGCGCGATCGCCGCGTCGGCGCCGCCGAGCCG
>DASQNG010000036.1:0-3853 GCA_035645095.1 Gaiellaceae bacterium
TCCCGTGCTGCGGCCTCGAAGGCCGGCCGCCGTAGCGCCTTCCCCCGAAGGTAGCCGTTGACGTCGGGCAGGCCGAGGAGGACGAACTCGGCCGCTCCCTGGTCGCGCGCCGTCGCCCCGGCCGCTTCCGCTCGCGGCGCCGTCAGCTCCGGCGCCCCGTCACCAGTCACGCTCGCGCTGCTCCCGGAGACGCGAGCGCGTCCTTGACGTCTCGCTCGACCGCGCTCAGCACGGCCGCGAGGCGCTCGACCATCTCGGCGAGCTCGTCGTCGGTCGCCATGAAGGCAGGTGCGAGGAGCACCTGATCCCCGACGTAGCCGTCGGCGCTCGAGTGCGAGGTGACGACGAGGAGGTCGTGCGCGAGGGCCGTCGCGTCGACGCGAGCGGCGACCTCGAGCTCCGCCGGGAGCAACGACTCGCGGTCGCGGGGATCGACAAACTCGACACCGAGCAGGAAGCCGCGGCCCCGGACCTCGCGGACGACGTCGCAGCCTTCCAGGGCCGCCGCGAGCTCGTCCCGCAGGCGCGGCCCCCGGTCCGCGACGCGCTCCACGAGGCGCTCGCTCTCGAGCGCGTCGAGCACGGCGAGGCCAACTGCGCAGAACTGCGGCGCGCCGTCCCAGGTGTGCCCGTGCTCGAAGTTCCTCGAGCCGGCGTCGAGCGCGTCGTACACGTGCTCGCGGCAGAGGATCCCCGCGAGGGGCGCATACCCCGCGCCGAGGCCCTTGCCGAGGCTCACGATGTCCGGCTCGAAGTCGACGGCGTGCGCTGCGAGCCAGGTGCCGAGCCGGCCCATTCCCGTCACGATCTCGTCGAAGCAGACGAGAAAGCCGTAGCGCTCCTGCCGCTCGGCCAGGCCCTGCCAGAAGCGCGAGGAGGGGGAGTACGCCGGTCGAGCGGCGGCGCTCACCGGCTCGCAGAAGAACGCGGCGATCGTCTCGGGCCCCGCCGCCTCGAGGGCGCTGTCGAGCGCGGCAAGCGCCTCCTCGCCCCCGTCGTCGGAGCGCGAGGCGACGGGCGGGACGTGCACGTGCTCGACGAGGTACGGCTCGTACGGGTGCCGGACGGTGCGCCGTCCGCTCAGCGCGAGCGTGCCGAACGTCGCGCCGTGGTAGCCCTGCGCCGGCGCTACCACGCGCCACCGCTGCTCATCTCCGCGCTCGACGTGGTATTGCCGGGCGAGGCGGAGCGCCATCTCGTTCGCCTCCGAGCCGCCCGAGACGAAGCGGACGCGCGCCATCCCGGGCGCCGCGACGTCGAGCAGCCGGCGCGCGTAGCGCTCCTGCAGCTCGTTCGTGAAGTGGTGGTAGTAGACGTACGGCAGGCGCTCGGCCTGTGCAGCCGCGGCCTCGACGACGTCGCGGCGCCCGTGCCCAAGGGAGGTGACCATCGCCCCCCCGCCGCACGCGTCGAGGATCCTGCGCCCGTCCGTTCGGTGGAGCCAGACGCCCTCGCCGCGCTCGACGTTCGGATACGCGGCGTCGAGCTGTCGGGGAAAGACGCTCGTCTCGTCGGACCGGACTTCTCCGGGGAGCCGGCTCCGCGCGCCGCTCGAGGTCAGGGTTTTCTTGCTCAACGCGCTTCACCCGCCTCGCGGAATTCGTTCCGCCGCGCGCGGCCGACTGCGGCGAGCGCGGCGCGCATGCCCTGCTCGGCGTTCGTGACGTGGACGCTCATCGCCTCGGCCGCGGCCGCCTCGTCGCGCGCCTCGATCGCCGCGACGAGCGCTTCGTGCTCCTCGTCGATCCGCCGGTGCCAGAGATCCGACTCGGGCAGGAGCGTGATCAGGTCGCTGAGGCGCATGCGCACCTCCTCCATCGCCTGCACGATGAAGCGGCTGCCTGTCGCGGCGGCGAGCGTGAGGTGGAACTCCGTGTCCGAGCGCATGTACTCGGATTCGCTGTCGGCCGCAGCCGCGCTCGCTGCGGCCGACCGCATCGCCTTCACGTCCGTCGTACCGCGTGTTGCGGCGGCGACGCGTGCGACCCCGGGCTCGAGGGCGCGCCGGTAGACCAGCGTCTCCTCGAGCTCCTCGCGCTCGCGCCGGACGCGGGCGATCAGCTCGTTGAGGACCAGGCGGTCCTCGCTCGGCGTCACCACGAACGTCCCGCCGTGCCGCCCGCGGCGGGTGTTGACCAGCCGGTCGGCCTCGAGCAGGCGCAGGGCGTGCTGCACCGTCGGGCGACCCACCCCGAACATTGTGGCGAGCTCGCGCTCCGACGGCAGCGACTGACCCGGGAGGATCAGCCGCAGGGCGATGTGGCGGCGGATCTGGTCGACGACGTACTCGTGGGCCCGGCGCTGCGAGATCGGGCCGAAGCGCACACGGGAGCTGTCGGCGCGTACGCGCGGACCGCGCGGGCCTGAGCGGCTGCGGACGGCGGCGGCGATCATCACGCCGCCCGGCGCGCCCTCGCGACGCGCTCGAGGAACCCGTCGAGGAGGCGGACGCTCGTCGCGCGCGCGCTCTCGGTGCGCGCGTGCGTCTCCGCCAGGAGCGCGTCCGGGTCGACGCCGTGCTCGTCGAGCTCGTGCCGGTACGCGGCTACCCACTGGTCCATGATTTCCGGGGTCACCTCGGGATGGAACTGGACGCCGAGGCTCCGCCCGGAGACGTACGCCTGCGGCCCGACCTCGTTCTCCGCGATCACCTCCGCGCCCGGCGGGAGGGTGAACGTGTCGAAGTGCCACTGGAACCACGGCCCCTCCGGCACCAGGTGCGGGTCGCGCGTACGGACAGGGAGCCAGCCGATCTCCTCCTTGTCCGACCGGAAGACGCGGCCGCCGAGGACGCGCGCGAGGAGCTGCCCGCCGAAGCAGACGCCCAGGATCGGCACGTCGGCGTCGAGGGCGTCGCGCATGAAGTCCATCTCGTGCGAGATCCATCGCAGGTCGTCCTGGTAGGCGCCGAACTCGGACCCCAGCGAGACGATGAGGCCGTAGTCGCGCGGATCGAGGTCGTGCGGGTCCTGCTCGTCGATCCGCAGGATCTCCGGTTCGGCGCCGCGCTCGCGCAGCCACGGCTCGATGAGCCCGGCCGGCGTAGGGCGCTCGTGCTCAATCACGAGCGCGCGCCAGCCCGGCTGTCTCGTCACTCCCTCTGTGCTCATCTCATCCCTCCACCGTCGATACCGGATGCTCCGACTCGAGCTGACCCTCCACGGCCGACCAGACCTCGCGGACGACGTTCGCGAAGCGCTCGACCATCTCGGCCAGATCGTCGTCGCTCGCCGTGAACGCAGGTGCGAACAGGCTCTGATCGCCGGCGTAGCCGTCCCGCGTCGGCTGCGTCGAGAGCGCGATCAGGCCGTGCTCGAGCGCCGTCTCGTCGATCTTCCCCGCGAGCCCGAGCTCGGGCGGGAGGAACGACTCGCCGTCGCGGGGGTCGACGTACTCGACGCCGAGCAGGAAGCCGTAGCCGCGCACCTCACGCACGATCGGCACGTCACGCAGCGCGTCCTCGAGCTCGTGCCGCAGGGTCGCGCCACGCTCGCGCACGTGCTCGACGAGGCCCTCGCGACGGAGCGCGTCCATGACCGCGACGCCGACCGCGCACGACAGCGGAGCGCCGTTCCACGTGTGCCCGAGCGGGAACGAGCGCGAGCCGGCCGCGACGGCGTCGTACACGTGCTGCCGGCACAGCGTCGCACCGATCGCGGCGTACCCGGCGCCGAGCCCCTTCGCCGTCGCGACGACGTCGGGCACGAGCGGAAGGTCGTTGGCCGCGAACCAGTTGCCCGTGCGGCCGAGCCCCGTGACGATCTCGTCGAAGCAGACGAGGAAGCCGTGGCGCTCGCGCCGCTCGGCCAGGCCCTGCCAAAATCTGTCAGGCGGCTTGGACGCGGGCAGAGCA
>DASQNG010000037.1:0-9634 GCA_035645095.1 Gaiellaceae bacterium
TCGGCCTCGACATACGTCCACACGGCGTCGAACCTGCCGCCGCCGAGGACGCGCGCCGCGGCGACCTGGAGCAGCGCGAGCCGGTCCGCCACGGCCTCCGCCGCCGGGGGCACGCCCTCCACACGAGCGGAGCCGCCGACCCAGCCCAACACGCCTTCGTGGTATGCGCTCAGGAACTCGACCCACTCGACCGTCGAGGCCTCGATCGGCCGCTGCTCGACCGACGTGATCCGGAGCCCGGCACGCTCGAGGGCGCGCAGGTAGTGGTCGAGCGGCCGCACGGGCAGGAAGAACTTCTCGCGCAAAGCGGCGTAGGCAGAGCGCCGCTCCGGATCCGAGAGCGCACCCCGGTAGCGCGCCCACCGCTCGTCTTCCCGCACGAGCGCTTCTGCGGCGGAGCCGATCGCGGCGACGGTCTCGTCGATGATCCACGCGCCATCCGGGAGGTCGGGGACGCCGATGTTCCCCGACTGCACGTGGACGAGGCCGTGCGGCGGGAGCAGGAGCCGCCAGGAGCGCAGCGTCTCCTCCAGGTCGTAGTAGAGGTGCACGGCGTTCGTGGAGGCGACGGCGTCCACCCCGCGCTCGAGCAGCGGCTGCTCCACCGCCTCCTGGAGGGTCTCGAGCCGCCGCTCCTCCCGCAGGTAGCGGATGCGCCGGAAGGCGACGCGCTCGTCGCCGCCAAGCTTGTCGAGCGCGACGCGCAGGAACTTCGGCGACGAGTCGACGATCAGGATCCCGAGCTCTCGTTCCCCCACGGCTTCGAGCAGCCGCTCGGCGAGGATGCCGGTGCCGCCGGAGTAGTCGAGCAGGATCGCGCCCGGCCCTAGAGCGCGCTCGAGCGACTCCACCGTCGGGTCGAGGTTCCGGTACCAGCCGTGGGCCTGGACGGTGTCGTACTGGAGCGCGAGCGTCTCGGGGTCGCTCGTCACCCACGCGTCCTCCGGGACGCGCGGGAAGCCGCGGGGCCAGGGGCCGGTCACGCTCCGTCGCGCGGCCGGTATGCGGAGGGGCCGGCGAGCACGACGCGATAGCCGTCGGGGTCACGCAGCCACAGCTCCGGCTGCCGCGCATTCGGGTTCTCGTGCACGTCGCGTTCGACGGTCGCGCCGGCCGCACGCGCACGGGCGACGGCGGCGGCGAAATCGGCGACCTCGAACCAGACGAGGACGCCGTTCCCGAGCGGCTGCTCCGGATCGGCGAGCGGGCCGTGGTGGTCCATCACGTCGAGGCGGTGCAGCTGCAGCACGAGCTCGCCGTCGACGAGGATCTGCTCGTAGTCCTCGCCGCCGTGGCCGGACTCCCCGCCGAGCACCGCGACGTAGAAGGCGCACGAGCGCGGGACGTCGCCCACGATGAGGAGCGGCTGCGGCCAGATCCGCATGCGCCGATCGTAGGCCGCGCCTGCAACGAGCATCCGGAGCCGCTCCGCCTCGTCGCGCGGGGCGCCGCGGCCCGGCAGCTACTCCTCCGTCGGCTCGGCGACCGCGCGGTGCGCGATCTCGTCGACGACAGCCGGATCGGCGAGCGTCGTCGTGTCGCCGAGCGGGCGCTGTTCGGCGACGTCGCGCAGGAGCCGGCGCATGATCTTGCCGCTGCGCGTCTTCGGCAACTCGGGTGTGAAGACGACGTTCGCCGGCTTCGCGATCGGGCCGATCTTTTCGGCCACGTGGCTGCGCAGCTCCTCGAGCATCTCGACGGAGCCCTCGTCGCCGCCCTTGAGCGTCACATAGGCGACGATCGCCTGCCCGGTGAGCGCGTCGCTGCGCCCGCAGACGGCGGCCTCGGCGACGCGCGGGTGGTCGACGAGCGCGGACTCGACCTCGATCGTGGAGATCCGGTGGCCGGACACGTTCATCACGTCGTCGACGCGCCCGAGCAGCCAGAAGTCGCCGTCCTCGTCGATGCGCGCGCCGTCGCCGGCGAAGTAGACGCCGGGGTAACGCGACCAGTAGGTGCTGCGGAACCGCTCCTCGTCGCCGTAGATCCCGCGCGTGATCGCCGGCCACGGCCGCTTCAGCACGAGGTAGCCCCCGCCGCCGGGGCCGACCTCGGCGCCGGCCTCGTCGAAGACCGCCGCGTCGATCCCCGGGAATGGCTTCGTCGCCGACCCGGGCTTCGTCGTCGTCACGCCCGGGAGCGGCGTGATCAGGATCATCCCGGTCTCGGTCTGCCACCAGGTGTCGACGACGGGCGTGCGGTCGCCGCCTACGTGGCGGCGGTACCAGATCCAGGCCTCCGGGTTGATCGGCTCGCCGACCGAGCCGAGCAGCCGCAGCGACGAGAGGTCGTGCTTCTCCGCGTGCTCCGGGCCCCACTTCATGTGCGCCCGGATCGCCGTCGGCGCGGTGTAGAGGATCGTGACGCCGTAGCGCTCGACGAGCGCCCACCAGCGGTCCTTGTCGGGGAAGTCGGGCGTGCCCTCGTAGAGGACGGACGTCGTGCCGTTGCAGAGCGGCCCGTAGACGATGTAGCTGTGCCCGGTGATCCAGCCGATGTCCGCCGCGCACCAGTAGACGTCGGTCTCGGGCTTCAGGTCGAACACGTAGCGGTGCGTCGAAGCGACGCCGACGAGGTACCCGCCCGTCGTGTGCGCGATTCCCTTCGGCTTCGCCGTCGTGCCGGACGTGTACATCAGGAAGAGGAGGTCCTCCGCGTCCATGAGCTCGGGTGGGCAGCCGGCAGGGTCGTCGTCGACCTCGAGCTCGTGGTACCAGACGTCTCGCCCCTCCTGCAGGGCGACGTCGCCCCCGGTGCGGCGGACCACGAGGCAGCGCTCCACGCCCGGCGCGTCGGCGAGCGCGGCATCTGCGATCCGCTTCAGCGGGACCGTCGTGCCGCGGCGCCACGCCTCATCCTGCGTGACGAGCACGGTGCAGCCCATGTCGTTCATCCGGTCCGAGAGCGCGTCCGCGGAGAAGCCGCCGAAGACGACGGTGTGCGGGGCGCCGAGGCGCGTGCACGCGAGCATCGCGACGGCGAGCTCCGGAATCATCCCCATGTAGATCGCGACCTTCGTCCCCTTGCCGACGCCGAGCTGCTTCAGCGCGTTCGCGAGGCGGACGACGTCGCGCTGCAGGTCGGCGTACGTGATCGTGCGCATGTCGCCCGGCTCGCCCTCCCAGTGGAAGGCGACGCGGTCGCCGCGCCCGGC
The DNA here is from genome assembly GCA_035645095.1 of Gaiellaceae bacterium. Taxonomy (GTDB): domain Bacteria; phylum Actinomycetota; class Thermoleophilia; order Gaiellales; family Gaiellaceae; genus Gaiellasilicea. The sequence goes on from DASQNG010000037.1 coordinate 3,155, forward strand.
CTCCACGTGGCGGTCGACGCAGTTGTACGAGACGTTCAGCTTGCCGCCGAGGTACCACTGCGCGAACGGCGGCTCCCACCGCAGCAGCTCGTCGAACGGCTCGAACCACGTCACGCGCTCGCGGCCCTCCCGCTCCCACAGCTCCTGCCACGGCACGTCGTACAGCTCGGGGCCGGTATTGGCGGCGGCCGAGAACTCCGCCGGCGGCGGGTAGCGGCGCTCCTCGACGAGGATCGTCTCGATCGCCTGCGCGTCGCTCACAGCTCGAGGTCGTACGGGAAGTCGGTCAGCACCTCACAGCCGTCGTCGGTGACGAGCAGCAGGTCCTCCAGTCGGACGCCGCCGTAGCCGTGCCGGTAGAGGCCCGGCTCGACGGCCACGACGTCGCCGGCGACGAGTTCGCCGCCGAGCCGCCCGATCCCCGGCTCCTCGTGCACCTCGAGGCCGACGCCGTGCCCGGTCGCGTGGTAGAAGCCGTCGCGGAGCACCTCCCCCTCCTCCTTGTGGAGCTGGGTCTTGTGGCCATGCCCGTGGAAGAACTCGCAGACCGAGGCATGGATCTCCTTGCCGACCGCGCCGGGGCGGACGAGGCCGATCGCGAGGTCGAGCGCCCTGCGGGAGAGGTCGTGGTACTCGCGCAGCTCGTCGGGCGCGGGGCCCAGCGTCACCGTGCGCGTGAAGTCGGCGTAGCAGCCCGTCTCGCGGTCGCGCGGGAAGAGGTCGAAGAGGACGACGTCGTCCGCGGCGATCGGCCCGGACCCCATGTCGTGTCCGACGGCCGTCTGCACCCCGTGCGAGACGATGAACTCCTCGGCCGCGGCGCCGTGCTCGCCGAACGCCTGCTCGACCGCCTGCTTCACCCGCTCGCAGGTGAGCGGGCGGCCCTCGTGGAGGAGCTGCCCGTCGGCCCGCTCGGCGCTCCGCAGCAGCTCGAGCCCGGCCCGCATCCCGGCCTCGACCGCGCGGCACGCGCGGCGGATCCCCTCGACCTCGGTCGGGTTCTTCACGCGCCGCCGATCGTCGAAGAGCGGCTGGTCGACCGTCAGCTCCACGCCGTGCGCGCGCAGGTGGTCGGCGGCGCCGGTCGGGAACGTGACGGGGACGACGGCGTCCCGGACGCGGAAGGTGCGGCAGGCGTTCAGCCACAGCTCCTGCCAGAACTCGTGCGACGGCAGGCCCTTCCGGAGCAGGCTGTCGTAGTCGAACTCCTCGAGGGCGTGCACGTCGAGGTCGGTGCCGAGCTCGTCGATGCGCCCGGCCTCGAACGAGCTGACGGCGACGAGGCGCCTGCCGTCGACCTCCGCGTACAGGAACGGGTCCGGAATCGCGATCGGCACCTCGTGGCGCAGCTCCGGCGAGCGGATCGAGTCCCCGATGATCAGGGCGTCGGGCACGGGCGCGATCCTACTCGGTAGGTTGCCGCCGGTGAGCGGCACGACGGCACTCGAGGAGCTCCGGATGCGGCTCGCGGAGCTGCACGACCTGCGCGGCGCGCTGGGCGTCCTCGGCTGGGACCAGCGGACGATGATGCCGCCGCGTGGCGCCGAGGCCCGGGGGGAGGCGCTGGCGACGCTCGGGCGGCTCGTGCACGAGCGCTTCACCTCGGACGCGATCGGGCGGCTGCTCGACGATCTACGGCCGCTCGAGGAGTCGCTCCCGTACGACTCCGACGACGCGGCCCTCGTTCGGGTCACCCGGCGCGACTGGGAGCGGGCGCGGCGCGTGCCGCCGGACGTGACGGCCGACTGGCTCCGCGCCGGCGCCGCCGCGCAGGCCGTCTGGCTCGAGGCTCGGCCGGCGTCCGACTTCGGCCGCTTCCTGCCGGCGCTGCGGCGCGTGCACGAGTGCGCGCTCCGCTGGGCAGAGCACATGGAGGCCGGTGACGAGCCGTACGACGTCTTCCTCGACGAGTACGAGCCGGGGATGCGGACGGCGGAGGTGCGGGAGGTGTTCGGCGTGCTGCAGCCGGCTCTGACGGAGCTCGTCACCGACGCCGGCGAGCCTGCGGACGACTCGTTCCTCCAGGGCGACTTCCCGCTCGACCGGCAGCAGGCGTTCCTCGAGGACGTCCTGCGGCGGTTCGGGTTCGACGAGGGCTCGTGGCGGCTCGACCCGACCGTGCACCCCTTCGCGACGTCGTTCGCGCGGAGCGACATCCGCATGACGTCGCGTTTCGAGCCGACGAACCTGCGCGCGCTCTGGGCCGGCATGCACGAGGCCGGTCACGGGCTGACGTTCCAGGGGGTCGACCCGGCGCTCGAGCGGACGCCGCTCGCCGACGGGCCGTCGCTCGGGCTCGGCGAGTCCCAGAGCCGGACGTGGGAGAACCTCGTCGGCCGCTCGCTCGCGTTCTGGCGTGGGCGGTACGGCGAGCTGCAGCGGACGTTCCCGGACGCGCTCGCGGGCGTGCCGCTCGAGACCTTCTACCGCGGCATCAACCGGGTCGCGCCCGGCCCGATTCGGGTGGACGCCGACGAGGTCACGTACTCGCTCCACATCATCCTCCGCTTCGAGCTCGAGCAGCGGCTGGTCGACGGGTCGCTCGCGCTCGAGGAGCTTCCGGAGGCGTGGAACGCGCGCATGGCGGAGCTGCTCGGGGTGGAGGTGTCGGACGACGGGCGGGGCGTCCTGCAGGACGTGCACTGGACGCGGGCGGCGTACGGCTACTTCCCCACCTACGCCCTCGGGAACGTGCTCTCGGTGCAGATCTGGGAGCGGCTGCGCGAGGAGCTCGGCGACGTGGACGCGCTGCTCGTGGCGGGGGAGTTCCGGGAGCTCTACGGCTGGCTGCAGCGGCGCCTCTACCGGCACGGACGCAAGTTCACGCCGACGGAGACGCTCGAGCGTGCGATCGGGAGCGGGCGCATCGACCCGCAGCCGTACCTCGCGTACCTGCGGGGCAAGGTCGCGGCGCTGCGGACCTGACGCGGCCGGAGCCCACGTCGCCGCCGCCGGCGGACTCGAGACGCGGCCCTGCCGGCCGCGTCCGAACACGGGGGGACTGTCCCCGGACCTGTCCGCAGGTGTGCTGGAAGTGCAACGAGTTGTGCCCAGGGTTACGGCCGTAGACTTCGGCGCGGGATGGAGGAGGTGCTGCAGCGGTCGCAGGCGCTCGTCGAGCGGTTCGAGGAGCTCGTCCACGCGGAGTTGCCGGACGGCGCCGAGATCTTCGACGCGCACACGCACCTCGGCAGGGACATCGACGGGATGGTCGGCGACCTCGACGAGCTGCTGCGGCTCCACGAGCGCGCCGCCATCTCACGCGCCTTCGTCTTCTGCCTCGACGAGCCTGACCGCCACCCCGCCTTCCACGCCGCGAACGACCGCACCCTCGCCTACGCGGAGCGCGCCGGCGGGCGCCTGATCCCGTTCGTCCGCCTCGACCTCTCCGAGAGCCCGATCGAGGAGGCGACACGCTGCCTCGACCGCGGCGCCCGCGGGATCAAGCTGCACCCGCGCGCGCAGAAGTTCCTGCTCGACGACGACCGCCTCGCACCGGTGTTCGAGCTCGCAGCCGACCGGCGCGTCCCGATCCTGATCCACGGCGGCCGCGGCCTGCCGCCGATCGCGGACGAACTCGCCCACCTGATGGACCGCTACGAGCCGCAGCTGATCATCGCGCACGCGGGGATCGCCGACCTCGCCGCGCTCGCGCGCCACTTCGGCGGTCGCCCGAACGTCTTCTTCGACACGTCGGTCTGGAGCGCGCTCGACCTGCTCGACCTCTACCGGCTCGTCTCGCCGGAGCAGGTGCTGTACGCGTCCGACTACCCGTACGGCCAGCAGCCGTCGTCGCTCCTGATCTCGCTGCGGACGGCGCGGCTCTCGGGCCTCGACGACGGCCAGGTGCGCGCAGTCCTCGGCGGCAACGCCTCGCGCATCGCGGCAGGTGAGCCCGCGCTCGAGCTGACACCGCCGCGAGGCCTGACGAACCTGACGACACCGCTCACGTTCGCCCGCATCCACCAGTACCTCTCGATGGCGACGCCCCTCCTCTGGACGCGCCAGCCGGACACGATCGGCGTGCTCGGCCTCGCGCTGAACGCCTGCGACGAGCGCTCGAACGGCCACGGCGACGAGACCGAGCAGATCAGGGAGCTGCTGCTCGTCGCACGGGAGCTGTGGCGGCTACTGCCCGAGGCGGCCGACGATGGCGACAGCATGCGCGTCGCCCGCGCCGCCTTCCGGATGCTGCACCTCGCGAACACGGTGGCGGTGACCACGCATGCCTGACCTGCGCGTCAACGGCCACACCTACGCGTACGAGGCGCCCGTCGGCCGCAGCCTCGCCGCCGTGCTCCGCGACGACCTCGGTCTCACCGGGACGAAGGTCGCGTGCGGCGAGGGCCACTGCGGCGCCTGCACCGTCCAGCTCGACGGCGTCCCGGTCCTCTCCTGCATCACGCTCGTCCACACGGTGCGCGAGCGCGAGGTGACGACGATCGAAGGCCTGCGCGAGCACCCGCTCGTCGATGCGTTCGTGCGCTGCGACGCGCTCCAGTGCGGCTTCTGCACGCCGGGGCAGATCGTTTCCGCGGCGGCGCTCCTGGAGACGGACCCGCACCCGACACGTGAGCAGGTCCGGCACGCGATGGCCGGCAACCTCTGCCGCTGCGGCGCGTACCCGCGAATCGAGGAGGCGATCCAGACATGGCGCGACTGATCCGAACGGAGAAGGAGGTCGAGGGGCGGTACGAGGAGATCTGGACCGTCGTCGAGGAGGACGCGCTCGAGCAGTGGCCGAGCGGGCCGCTCGCGATCGTGGGACACCCGGCGCAGCGTCAGGACGGGCCGCAGCGCGCCCGCGGCGAGGCGCGTTACACGGCCGACCTGCGCCTGCCGGGGACGCTGCACGCGGCGGTCCTGCGGAGCGAGTCGGCCGCCGCGCGCGTCCGCTCGATCGACGTGGCGCCCGCGCTCGCCGCGCCCGGCGTCCACGCCGTGATCTCGTTCGAGGATGTGAACTTCCTGCGCGACGACGCCGGCTTCCCCGGCGCCGCCGTCGCCGCCGTCGCCGCGGACACCTTCGGCCTCGCCCGGGCGGCGCTCGCCGCGATCCGAATCGAGTGGGAGGAGCGCGAGCCGCTGCTCGACGCCGACGAGGCTGTCGCCCGCGGGCAGCTCGTCTCGGACGAGCGGACGTACGAGCGGGGCGACGTCGCGGGAGCTCTCGCGGGCGCCGACGAGGTCGTCGAGGCCGAGTTCACGACGTCGTCAGTGCTCCACAACGCGCTCGAGACGCACCAGGCCGTCTGCGTCTGGGAGGGCGACACGCTCGTGGTGCACGTCTCGACCCAGTTCGTCTGGGGCGTGCGGGACGAGGTGGCGAAGGCCTTCGAGTTGCCGCTCGACCGCGTCCGCGTCGTCTGCGAGTACATGGGCGGGGGCTTCGGCGCGAAGAACGGCGCCGGCGAGTACACGCTCATCGCGGCGGAGCTCGCACGCCGCACCGGCCGCCCCGTCCGCTGCCAGCTGACGCGCCGGGAGGAGAACCTCGCGGCGGGGAACCGCAACGCGACGATCCAGCGGCTGCGCGTGGGTGCCTCCGCCGACGGCGGCCTCGTCGCGCTCGAAGGCGACTACGTGAACGCCGTCGGCTACGGCGGCTGGGTGGCGGGCACGGACGGGCCGATGCAGCTCCTCTACGGGTGCGACAACGTGCGCACGCGCGTCCGCGGCGCGAAGTTGAACTCGGCGCCGATGGCCGCCTTCCGCGCGCCTGGCTTCGTCGAGGGCACCTTCGGGCTCGAGTGCCTGCTCGACGAGCTCGCGGCGAAGCTCGACCTCGACCCGCTGGAGCTGCGCAAGCGCAACCACAGCGACGTCGACCTGCTCGACGGCCGCCCCTTCTCCTCGAAGAGCCTGATGGCGTGCTACCGGCTGGCGGAGAAGCACTGGGAGCGCCGGCACGAGGTGCGCGCCCGGTCGGAGGGGCCGTGGCGGCACGGCGTCGGGCTCGCGAGCCAGGTCTGGTACGGCGGCGGCGGGCCTCCCTCCTACGCCTGGGTTCGGGTCGGTGCGGACGGCCGCGCCACCGTCGTCACCGCGATGCAGGACATCGGCACGGGCTCGCGCACGGCGATGGCGCAAATCGCCGCCGAGGAGCTCGGCCTCCCGCTCGACCACGTGCGCGTCGAGCTCGGCGACACCGCCCGCGGCCCGTACGCGAGCATCTCGGCCGGCTCGTCCACGATCCCCTCGATGGGCCCGGCCGTCCGCTCCGCCGCAGCCGACGCCGCGCGGCAGATCGTCGAGTTGGCCGCGCAGCGCTGGCACCGCGAGCAGCGGACGCTCTCGCTGAAGGGCGGCGAGATCGTGAGCGCCGACGGGGGGTCCTGGCCGCTCACGGAGCTGCTCGGGCTGCTCGGCGACGCGCAGATCCTCGGCCGGGGCGCGCGCGGCCCGAACCCGACCGGAATGCGGGTGCTCACCTTCGGCGTGCAGGTGGCGGAGGTCCGGGTCGACGTCGAGACGGGCGAG
>DASQNG010000038.1:0-21117 GCA_035645095.1 Gaiellaceae bacterium
GCTCGCGAGAGCTCGATCTCGCCGAGCGACTCCTCCATGCGCGCGTAGGCGCGCTGGACGGCGTGCCGCGGGTCCCGCTCGGACTCCAGATCTGCGAGCGACCGCCTGAGGCCGGAGCCGATCCGCGCCGCCGCGTCGGGAACGACCGCCTGACGTGCGCGCCGCGCGCGCCGACGACGGACGACGACTGCCGCCGGCGCGACTACGAGCAGTGCGGCCGCCGAGCCCACGACGAGCCACGTCAGCGCTATCGAGGTCGGATGTCCCGCCGGCGCGGAAGTGCTCGTGTGGCCGCGCGGCGGGGCGCTCCCGGGCGCGCCGCCGAGCGTTGTCGCCCCCGGGGGAACGAGGAACGGCAGCGCGAGGAGCAGGAACAAGCCGATCGCTCCGCAGACGATCGCGGCGGCCTTACCGCCCGCCGACAGCGACGTGCCGAGCCCCTCGAGGTCTTTCGCGCCGAGCCGACGCCTCTGTCGACGGCGCTTTTCCACCGAGGGCGTCCCCATCCAGACGAGGAGCAGCGAACCGACGACGAGCGCGCCCGCAGCGGCGGCGAGCACATTGACGACGCCGACCGAGATGTCCTGCCGGCCGCCGGCGTGCCACGGCGAGCCGCCGCTGGCCAGCGCCACGAGCGACACCAGCACGAGCCCCGCCGCGGTGGCAGCGATCACGCGCACCTCGCCCAGAGGTCTGACCGGCACGGCTAGATCATCTTCGACTCGCCAGGGAACCTCAACCGGCTCGTCACCACGACCGGGGACGCTACTCCGACGCCTCCGAGAGCGGGCAAGGTCGGTCTCGTTGCAAAATGAGGGGCCCGAAAGTTCCTCCTGTTGTCCTGCTCGACGATGCAGGTCGCGCGAGCCCAGGAGTTCTTGGAGCACGTCGTCGGGACGGCCCCTGTTTGGGAAGAGGACGCGAGGCAAGCCCACCGCGTTACCTGCGTCCGCCGCCGCAACTCAGCGGGACGGGCACGAACTGAGAGCGCGAAGCGCGGACCCGTCCCGATTCCCTACCGGGCTATTTGACAGCATGCTGTCTGATTGACATACTGCTGTCGATGTCCACCCGCTCCCTTGAAGCCGACGCGCTGACGGAGTTGATCCTGGAGGTGTTCCGGCTGAACGGCGACCTCCTGAGCGCCGGCGACCGGATCGCCGGCGTTCACGGCCAGACGAGCTCGCGCTGGCAGGTGCTCGGCGCGCTGCGCCACGGCCCCGAGACCGTCGCCGGCATCGCTCGTGTCATGGGACGTGCTCGACAGAGCGTGCAGCGAACCGCAGACCGGCTCGAAGCCGAGGGGATCGTCGAGTACGTCGACAACCCGGCGCACCGAAGGGCGAAGCTCGTCCGGCTCACGGCCGCCGGTGAGGCGACGCTCGCGGGGATCAGCGCCCTCCAGGTCGAGTGGACGAACACCCTCGCCGCCGCCATCAGGGCGGGCAAGGCGGACATAGAAGCCGCGACCGACGTTCTCCGCCAGCTCCGAACAGAGCTGGAGAGCCCGGCCGCCAACCCGAAAGGAGGACGACCGCGATGAGCGTCGTCTTGATCAACCCGTTCGAGGTTCCCGCGCACGTCCCGGAGGACCAGTTCCTCGCCGGCTGGGAGCGCGCGGCCGACCTCCTCAAGAGCCGCCCCGGCTTCATCGGGTCGCGCCTCCACCGCTCGCTCTCGCCCGACGCTCGCTTCCGCTTCGTCAACGTCGCCGAGTGGGAATCACCGCAGCACTTCCAGGACGCGGTCACCGACCCCGCCTTCGCGGAACTCGCGAAAGACTCACCGCCCAACTCCCCCGCGCTGTACGACGTCGTCCGCACGGTCTGACGGCAGAAAGGCGATCGCAATGAACCTCTTCGAAGCACTCATGCTCTTCGGCGCGGGCCTGTTCGCGGGCGGCGCGCTCACCTTCGCCTGGTCGCGCGTACCGATCTGGCGGCGCATGCCGCTCCCCCAGTTCGTCGACGACTTCGCGCAGACGCTGAGCCGGACGGACAAGGTGCAGCCGGCTCTGCTCGTAGCGGGCGCGGCGTCGGCGGCAGCCTTCGCTCTCACGTCGAACGGCGCCGCGGCTCTTCTGGCCGCCGCAGGCGCGTCCGGCCTCGTCCTCGCTCTGATCGGGTCCGTGGCGTTCCTCGTTCCGCTTCAGCGGCGGCTGATCGCGGCCGGTCCTACGGAGCGCGAGACGATCGAGGAAATGCGCGCCCGCTGGTTTCGCGGGAACCTCGGCCGCTCGATCACGGCGACGCTCTCCTTCGCGCTGATCGCCGTCGCCGGCGCCGTATAGGGGGGAGCGAGCGGGCAAGGAGTCGGGCGCTTCCCCGAACAAGACTCGCCCGCTCCGCGCGGCCGGCGGCTGCGATCCGTAGTGAGAGGTTGCGCGAGCCGCGACGCGCCGGGAGGATGACGCCTCATGCTCGGGGCCGCGAAGACCAGTTCGAAGTCGGCGCGGCTCACGACGGGCCCCACTCCGAACGCGTGCCACCGGTCGCGCGGCTCGCAGGCCGGAGCCCGGTCTGCCGACGGCGCGAGCACGTGAGGATCCGCGAGGCGATGACGAACCGCGTCGCCCGCATCCGGGCCGAAGCCACGATGCTGCAGGCGGCCGAGGCGATCAGCCTCTCCGGGGCGAGCGACCTGATGGTGATCGACCGGACGGGCGCGTTCAGGGGCGTCCTCACGGAGGGTGACGTCCTCCGCGCCGCTCTGCCGGATATCGACGAGATACTCGCGGCCGGCGGGTCGGTGGACGCGGCGTTCGACCGGTTCGTCGAGAAGGGCCGCGACCTCGCCGCGCTGCCAATCATGCCCCTCGTGATCCGCGATCCGCTGGCCGTCGACCCCGACGACCACGTGGCCCGTGCCGCAGTCGTCTTCGTCGAGCGGAACATCCGGCTGCTTCCGGTCGTGCGCGACGGCCGGCTGCTGGGCGTGATCTCGAGGGCCGACGTCTGCAACGCCGTCGTCGGCGACCTGCCGCGCCCGCCGCTCAGTGTCGGGTGAGACGAGAACCGCGCCCGCCGCACGCGTCCTCGACGAGGCGACCCGCCGCAACGCGTCCCTAGGTCACGAGAACCTCGGCTCGCTCTCCGAGAGCCACGGGTTCGTGAGCACGCGTCCCCCCGTGCACGACCTGCCGGCCCCGCACGACGCGTGGGTCGAGGCGGCCGACGAGCTGCCCGAGCTGTGCAGAGGCCTGACCGTGCGCCGCCGGCTGGACGAGCTCCCCCTCCTCGAGGCGTCGCCGGAAGCGCTGGCCGATCGCGACCTCCTCCGCGCCGCAAGCGTCGTCGGCCTGCTGGCCCACGCCTACAACCACCTCCCGATCCGCCCCCCCGACCGCCTCCCCGAACAGCTCGTGCGGCCGTGGCTGCAGATCGCGGCGCGGCTCGACCGGCCATTGCTGACGCTCACGAACAGCGACTACATGTGGCACAACTGGCGGCTGATCGACCCGCACGCGGTCGACCCGATGCGGGTCGAGAACCTCGCGCTGCTCACGCCGATCTGGGACCACCCGCAGATGGAGAACTTCATGCTGGTCGTCCTCGAGATGCACGCGCAGGCGAGGGCGCTCGTCGGCGCGGTCGCGCGCGCGCAGGAGCACTGCCGGCGAGGCGACGACGCAGCCCTGAAGGCCGAGCTCGTGCTGATGATCGAGACGATCGGCAGCCTTGCGTTCGGGTCGCTGCAGAAGATCAGCGCGAACGCCCGCTCCGGGCGGCCCGCGGTCGATCCCGTCGTCTGGACGAAGCTCTTCGCGCTGCTGCCGCTGCCGGTCGTCGGCGCCGACGGCGTGCCGGCGCAATCGGGCCAAGCATCCCCCCCGATCTCCTCGAGCCGTGACGGCTCGCGAGCGCGCCAGCCGAGGGGCGCCCGCTCCCTGAGCAACGCGAGCGGAGCCGAGACGCCCGGCTTCCACCTGATGGACCTCTTCCTGGGGCGCCGCTCGTACGAGACGCAGCTCGGACACGAGACGCTCGTGTTCCGAAGCGAGTTCCCGCGGCACTGGCGCGAGTTCCTCGGCGCGGTCGCGCAGGAGCCGGTCGTCGAGTACGTCGCCGCGCGGGACGACCGTGAGCTGAAGGGGCTCTTCAGGGAGCTCGTGGAGGCCTACCAGGGACCGCGCGGGCTGCTCGCGCGGCACCGGCTGAAGGCGTTCCCGTACCTGGACGCGGCGTTCAAGACCGGCCGCAGACGGACCGTCACGGGCTTCTCGGACCTCTTCGAGCACCGCGGCTGGGAGGAGGTCGACGCCTCGCTCGAGGCCTCCCGCCACGAACGCGGGAGCTCGCCCGCCCATGCTCCGGCGTGCGCCCGCGTCGAGTCGGTGGAGGAGGTCGCCGAAGGCGTGAGCCGCATCGTCCTCGACGTGCGCGGCCTGGGGATCCACTGCGAGCCAGGAGACCGCTGCGCAGTCCTCCCCGAGAACGACCCCTGGCTCGTGCAGCGGACGCTGGAGGCGCTCCGCGCGAGCGGCGACGAGCTCGTCGACCTGACGCCGCAGTGGACGGCGGCACTCTCACGGCGTCCGGGTCGCGGGCGCGAGCTCCGAGCGCCGCTTCGCGACATCCTCGCGTTCGGTCACATCCGCCCCGTCGCGCGCGCGACGGCGAAGACGCTCTACCGGCTGACGCTCGACGAGTCGCTGCGCGAGATCTTGGAGGCGCGGACGGAAGACCAGTGGGAGCTACACGACCTGCTCGAGCTCCTGACGGACGGCGGGTTCGCCCCCCAGCGCCTCTGCCGCGCCGAGCGCGGGGACTACGAGAACCTCTGCCGCCTGGTTCGTCCGCTGCAGCCGCGGCTCTACTCGGTCTCCTCGATCGTCGGCGACGGGTTCGCCGCGGAGCAGCTCGAGCTGACCGTCGGCCACCTCTCGTACGAGAGCGTCGAGTCGGCGACCTCTACTGCACGGCGACGGTACGGCACGGCCTCGACCTACCTGTGCAGGAGGGTCGGCGCGCGGCCGGGGGAGCTCGTGCCGGTGCGCATCGTCCACCCCCCGGCCTTCGGGCTGCCAGCGGACCCGTCCGTCCCGATCGTGATGTTCGCCGGCGGAACCGGGATCGCACCCTTCCGCGCCTTCCTACAGGCCCGCCACCGCGCGGGCGGCGCCGAGAACCTGCTCGTCGTCGGTGCCCGCGACGCGCGCTTCGTGCCGTACCGGGACGAGCTGGAGGCGTACGCGGCACGCGGCGAAGCGGAGGTGCTGTTCGCCTTTTCGCGCGACCCTGCGGACGGACGCCACGTCGACGACCTCATCAGGGAGCCTGGCGTGGCCGCCCGGCTGCGCGAGCTGGTGGGACGGGGAGCTCGGATCTACGTCTGCGGAAGGGCACTGTTCGCGCGCGGCGTGCTCGACGCGATCGCCGACATCCTCGACGAGCCCGACGGGACGGGCCGAGAGACGCTCTTCGACCTCGTCGCCCAGAACCGCTACCTGCACGACGTGTTCACCACCTACACCGGTAGCACTGCGGAGCCGCGGCCGCGAATCGGGATCTCCGACCTCGTCCGGCGCACGGACACGACGGACGGGCTCTGGATGGCGATCGAGGGGCGCGTCTACGACCTGACGGAGTTCGCCGAGATCCACCCCGGCGGACGGAAGCTGATCCAGTCGTTCGCCGGGACCGACGCGACGCGCAGCTACCGCATCGTCGAGCACCACCTCGACCCGGAGGTCGAGGCGACGCTCTCGATGTTCGAGGTCGGCGCGATGCGGCGGCTGCGCTTCGCCCGCCGCTGGACGATCGCAGTCGGCGAGCACGGGCTCGAGCACCTGCCCCTCGACGAGCTCTTCCGGCGCTGGGTTCGCTGCCTCTACCTGCTCGTCGAGATCGAGAACGCGTTCAGGCTCGAGACGTCGATCGGGGACCAGCCGCTCCGCCGCGACGAGCGCCCGGGCGCCCTGCCGCGCACTCCCTACCGCCTGCAGTTCGGGATCGAGGCTCACTCCCGCTTCCTGACGCAAACGGTGCCGTTCGTCTGCAGCCGCTTCGCCGCGCTGTGGCGGACGACGAGCGGCCCGTGCGCGCCGGAGGCGAGCTTTCGCGCTCTCGACGAGCAGATCGACGAGCTCCTCGGCGGCGCCGAGGCCGGCGCCGCGCGGGCGGCTGCACAGGAGCTTGAGAGCGCCCTGGGACGCGACGGTGCGTCCGCGGAGCTGGCCGAGAGGACGAGCTGGCTGCAGCACGCCGACGCGCGCTACCTCGACGCGGCGAAGTCACTCGTCGCATCCGGCGTGCGGGTCTTCGAGGAGCACGAGGCGGACGTCGTGGCGCACGGCGGCGCGCTGCTCGAAGTGCTGGACGCTCTGCCGGGCCTCACGCGGACCCACTTCAAGACCGTCGGGTAGAGCGGCGACCGGCGAGGAGAGCTTCCCGGCATCCGGAGAAGGTGAGGGCCCCGCCGCTCCGGGGCCCTCACCGCCTGCATTCGTCAGGTCACACGTCCCTCGGCGTCAGGTCAGGGCGGGCACGGCCGCCTCGCAGAAGTCGTCGCTGCGGCCGGTCGAGTCCTTTACGACTCCCAGGAAGATGATGTCGTCGTCGGAGGGGTCGCTCGGCGTGCCGGCGTCGTCGACGAGGAGCTCGAAGCGGAGCTGCCCCGGGTTCCTGGCGATCGCCTTGCCGTCCGCCCCGTAGAGCGTGGCGTTCCCCGTGGCGAGGACGAGGATGGTGAGCGTGCCGTCGCCGTTGTCGGTCACGCGCAGGTCCTTCTCCATCACCCGGGCCGTAGAGGTCACCGTCTTCCCGTTCTTCAGGTTGGTGAGCGTCTCGGTGGTCGTGCCGTGCTGGAGGAAGTAGACGAACTGATCGCGGCCGTGCGGGACGAGATGGGTGCGCGCGTCGATGCTGAAGTCGATCCGGACGTCCAGCCCCGACACGCCGCAGTAGTTGCCGAGGACGAACGTGCGCTCGTGCTGGAACGCCTCATGTGTGGCCTTGCCGGCGCTCGCGGCCGTTGCGAAGACGATCGCAGCGATGCCGCCGAGTGCCAGGATCGCGATGCGCCGGAGCCGATACGGATACCTCATGTTCTTCTCCTTCGGTTGGTGTGCGCCGCGGCCGGTCCGGCCGCGGCGTGTCGCTGAAGACGTCTCGGGGTCACGGGTCAGTGCGAGACGTCGCCGGTCCGCGTCCAGGGGACGCCGTTGAACACCTCTGCGAGCCGCCGTCCCTCCGGACCGGCGTCCGGGTCGAGCGGCTCGAAGTCCGACCAGACGACGCTGTCGCCGTCGATCGAGTAGGTCATCGCCCAGTCACCGGTGCAGCCGTCCGTCCAGCGGAAGACGGCGCGGGCTCCGTCGACCCTGAAGACGCCGACGCAGACGCCGACCGCCCCGCCTGCGTCGCGCCAGCGGTCGACGAACGACCCGCGATCGAGCGTCACCTCATGCAGGCCGGACTCGATCCGCGCCTGCCGCGGCGGGATGCCGTTGTCGCGGAGGTACGCCTCGCTCAGCTCGAACGTGTAGACGCCGTCGCGAAGCCCGCCGCCCTCGCTCGTGCCGCCGCCGCAACCGACGAGCACGGTCGCGAGGAGGACCGTGATCCCGCTGCGTCGGAAGCCTCTCTTCGTCTGTCGCCTCATCGCGAATGAGCATGGAAGAGGCGCCTGTCCCCGCCCTGACAGCGGCTTTCAGGCGGCTGACACCCGTGGTAGCGTCGTGTTCTGTCCGAGGCACTCGACTTCCGGCTGCTCGGTCCGCTCGAGGTGTGGGAAGGGGACCGGCAGCTTCGTCTCGGAGGCAGCAAGCAGCGCACCGTCCTGGCGCTGCTGCTGCTCGAGGCGGGGAGCGCCGTCTCGACCGACCGTCTGATCGAAGAGATCTGGGGCGAGGACCAGCCGGACGACGCGGCGACCGCGCTGCAGCAGCACGTCGCGCGCCTGCGCAAGCTCCTCCAGCCCCACGACGTGCTCCGGACGCGCCCGCGCGGCTACCTGCTCGCAGTCCCTCCGGAGCAGCTCGACCTGCAACGCTTCGAGCGACTCCGGGACGAGGGCCGCCGGCTCCTCGACGACGGCCGGGGCGAAGAGGCGGCCCGGCTCCTCCGCTCCGCCCTCGCCCTCTGGCGGGGCGAGCCGCTGGCAGATCTGGCGGACGAGCCGTTCCTGCGCGATGCACGAGCGCGACTCGGGGACGCGCGGCTCGACGCGCTCGAGACGCGGGTCGAAGCAGACCTCGCCACGGGCCGCCACGGCGACCTCGTGGGGGAGCTCGGCGAGCTGGTTCGCGCGCACCCGCTGCGGGAGCGGTTCCGCGCGCAGCTCATGCTCGCGCTCTACCGCAGCGGCCGCCAGGCGGAGGCACTCGAGGTGTACTCGGAGGCCCGCCGCACGCTCGCCGACGAGCTCGGCCTCGAGCCGGGCCCGGAGCTCCAGCGCCTCCAGCGGGCGATCCTGGGCCACGACCCGACGCTGCAGGCGCCGCGACGCCGGCTCGTCCCCGTCCGGCGCGGCCGCCTGCTCGCGGCGGCGGTAGGTCTCTCGCTCGTCGTCGCCGCGGCCGTCGTCGGGGCGTTGCTCCTCCGGGCCGGGGACGGCGACGAGGGGGATCCCGCCGCGCTGGCGGCCGGGCGGACCGAAGGGGCGGTCGTCGTGCTCGACGCGCAGACGGGCTCGGTGCGACGGCGAGTCGCCGCCGGGCGGACGCCGAGCGCGATCGCCGCGGCCGGAGGTGTGGCCTGGCTCGTCGACGCGGACGCCCGGACGGTGCTGCGCCTCGCCTCCGGCTCGCGCGTCGTCGAGACGTTCTCCACGGGAGCGACGCCCACGGACGTCGCGGCCGGCGGCGAGTCGGTCTGGGTCGCCAACGGCCGGCCGCTCGAGGATGCCCAGTTCATCGGGCCGGTCGCCACGGCCGTCGCCCGCCTGGACGCGACGACGGGCACGCAGCGGACGGAAGCCCAGCTGCCGACCGGCGGCGGCGCCCTCTCGAACCTGGTCGACAACCACCTGGCCGCGACGGGCGACGCCGTCTGGGCGGTGACGCCCGCCTTTGCCGTCGTCCGGATCGACGCGGCCACGGGCACCGTCACCGCCCGCTCGACAGCGGTGCGCGCCGCCGCGATCGCCGCGGGGCCGGCCGGGGTCTGGGTGCTTGGCGTCGACGGCGCCGTCGCGAGGCTCGACGAGGAGACGGCGCGGCCGGTCGAGCGAGCGAGCGTGCCCGCATCCGACGTCGGCTCGATCGCGGTCGGCGCCGACGCCGCCTGGGTCACGTCGCCGGCCGAGGGCATGCTCTGGAGGATCGGCGCCGGCTCGCCCGCACGCGTGGGCGCGATCGAGCTGACCCGAGGAGTCTCGGACGTCGCGGTCGGAGCCGGCGCCGTCTGGGTCGCGAATCCCCTCGCCGGCACGATCGTCCGCGTCGGGCCCGAGTCCGGGGCCGTGGAGCAGACGGTCGACCTGGACGGCATCCCGCGCTCGATCGCCGTGGACGGAGACGCGCTCTGGATCGCGCTCCTCGCCGACCCCGTCGCGTCCGAGCTCGAGGTGGCGGGAGTCCGGCCGTTCCCGGCCTCTACCTGCGAGCGCATGGTCGCCGGGGCGGGTGACGCGGATCTCCTCGTCGTCTCCGACCTGCCGCTCCAGGGCGGCGTCAGGATCACCGCCACGCAGATGGCGCAGGCGATCGCCTTCGTCTTCCGCGAGCGCGGCTTCCGCGCGGGCCGGTTCCGCGTCGCCTACCAGTCGTGCGACGACTCCGTGGCGCGGACCGGGCTCTTCGACGAGTCGAAGTGCGCCGCGAACGCGCGCGCGTACGCGGCGAATCCGGACGTGATCGGCGTGATCGGCACGTTCAACTCCCCGTGCGCCGTCGCGGCGGTTCCCGAGCTCAACCGTGCCACGGGCGGCCCGCTGGCGATGATCTCGCCGCTCAACTCGTTCGTGGGGCTCACGCGCGCCGGGCCCGGCGTGGACCCGTCGCTCCCCGCCGCCCTCTACCCCACTGGACGCCGGAACTACCTGCGGGTCTTCCCCACGGACGACCTGCAGGGCGCCGCCCTCGCGCTGCTCGCCCGCGACCGCGGCCGGCGGCGCGTCTACGTCCTCGACGACGGCGAGCCCGGCTACGGGATTCTCCAGGCGACGGGCTTCGAGACGGCGGCGCGGAGGCTCGGGCTCGCGGTCGCCGGCCGCTCGTCCTGGGATCCGCAGGCAGAGGACTACGCGGGCCTGGCGCGCCGCGTCGCGCGCTCCGGTGCCCAGGCGGTCTTCGTCGGCGGCCTGCTCGACACGAACGCCGCCGCCGTCGTCCGCGACCTGCGCGCCCGGCTGGACGGCTCCGTCGACCTGCTCGGCCCTGACGGCCTCACGCCGCTGCCGCTCCTCGTCTCGCGCGCGGGGCCGGGCGCACGCGACGTCTACGTCAGCCTCGCCGGCGCGGTGACCGAGCGGCTGCCACCGGCCGGCGCGCGCTTCGTGCAGCGCTTCCGCGCGACGCAGGCCGGCGCGGAGATCGAGCCCTCGGCGGTCTACGCCGCGCAGGCGGCCGAGGTGCTGCTCGACGCGATCGCCGGCTCCGACGGCACACGCGAGTCGGTGCTCGAGGCGCTGTTCGCCACGCGCGTCGAGAACGGCCTGCTCGGCTCCTTCCGCTTCGACGACACCGGCGACATCACGGAGTCACCGATCACGATCCTGCGCGTCGCACGCGGAGGCCGGTCGAACCGGGTCGCGGACGCCGAAGGGGGCGTCGTGGAGCGCGTCGTCCGTCCGTCGCCGAGCCTCGTCGCGCCGGCGAAGTAGACGGGCGGCTACGACGGATCGTGGGCGGCTCCACCTTTTCTGCTGCGGAGCAGGGCAACTTGTGTCAGGTCGGACTATCCTGGCGGCAGTGAAAGAGGGGGCAGCTCACGTCTATCGGCTGGTCGTGGCTGCCACGAAGGCCGAACGTGCGCTGCAAGACACGCTCGACGAGCTCAGCGGGGTGATCGCCGACCAATTCGACTTTCGACGCGTCCTGGTCGCCCGTTACGGCTTCGCTGAGGAGATGTTGGCCGAAGTCGGCGCTACCGGCGTCGCCGCCGATCGGCGTGACTTCGCAGCGGCCCTGCTCGAAGGGTGCTTGCTCGATCGCGAGCACCAGGCGGTCGTCTTCGTGTCGGATGTTCGTGTTCCCGCGCCGGGGCTGGCGAGCCGGTTCGGCCTGAGCTCGGTGGTGGTGCTTCCGCTCGCGACGAGCGACACGCCCCTCGGCTTCGTCGCGGCTGATCGCGGCGGCGTCCCGTTCGCACTCGACGAGGAGCTGCGAGACGAACTCGAGGGGTTCTCCGTGCTGATCGCAGCGCTGCTCGAACAGGCACTCGTCACCGAGGAGATGCGGCAACTCGCCCGGGTCAAGGATGATTTCGTCGCGCTCGCCGCCCACGAACTCCGGACACCGGCAGCCGTGATCTACGGGATCACAGCGACCTTGCACGAGCGCGGCTCGTCGCTCGAAGAGCACCAGCGCGTCGAGCTTCGCGCGACGCTGCACGCGCAGAGCAGCCGTCTCAAACAGCTCGTCGATCAGCTGCTCGACGTGTCGCGGCTGGATGCGCGGGCGGTCACGATCGAACGCAACCGTGTCGCAGTCCGTCGACGCGTCGAGGAACTCGTACTGCTCGTGGGCGAAAAGCGCGCTGATGAGGTCGAGATCGAGATCGACGAGAGGCTCGAGACCGACATCGATCGCATCGCCCTCGACCGGATCGTGTCGAACCTCGTAGCGAACGCGCTGCGCTACGGCGCGCCGCCGGTCAAGGTTCGGGCGGAGCAACTCGATCGACACTTCCGTCTGAGCGTCGCCGACAGCGGCACCGGCGTCGCCCCGGACCTCCTCCCGCGTCTGTTCGACCGTTTCAGCCGCGGCGTAGTGGGTGACGGGAGCGGGCTCGGACTCTCGATCGCGCGCGAGTACGCTCGCGCCCACGGCGGCGATCTCCTGTACACGCCGCCCGCGCAAGGTGCCGGCGCCTGTTTCGAGCTCGTCGTTCCGGTGGAGCAACGCTGATGCACGGGATCATCTTCGTCGCGTTCCGCGATTACCTCACGGCGGCTTTCGGTGCGGCTCAGGCGGAAGTCGCTTTCAGAGGACGCTCCACCTACGCGATGACGGAAGCGTATGCCGACGACGAGTTCACGGAGATCCTCGCGGCGACCGCAACGGCGACGACTCGGGAGCAGCCGACGCTGCTGACCGACTTCGGCATCTTCACCGGCGAGATCGTCTTTCCGCGGCTGTATCCCGCGTTCTACGAGGTCGCGGGTGATCCACGCACGTTCCTCCTCACGGTCGAGGACCGGATCCACGAGCTCGTCCGGGCGACGATTCCGCACGCGCAGCCGCCGCGCCTGCACGTCGCGCCCGCCGACGGCCAGAGCGTCACCATCACCTATGACTCGTCGCGGCGGCTGTGCCGGCTGCTCGAAGGGCTTGCGATCGGTACCGCCCGCCACTATCGAACTGCCGCCGACGTCGCGGAAATCGAGTGCGTCTCCCGCGGCAGCGACGCGTGCCGCTTCCACGTCGTGTTCCGCTGACGCCGAACGGGAGCCGAGTTCCCGCGCCGAGCAGGAGGCCCGCGCCGTGGCGCGAGCCTCCTTGCCCCCTCTCGCTCACCTTCCCGTTGCAGCCCTCGCCCCGCGAGTCTTGTCCCGCGTCGTGACGTAGATGTCCGACATCCCCTCAGGGCTCGGCGCCCGACCGAAGAGGAGCGTCTCCGCGTCCCAGGAGAAGGACGGACGCGACTCACCCGCGGCCGTGTTCACGTTCGCCCCGAGGTTGACCGGGGCAGACCACACGTCCTCGACACTGTCGGGCGTCGCGCTCCAGATGTCCTGGCCGCCGAGCCCGCCGGCGCGGTTCGACGAAAAGACGATCTCACGTTCGTCCTTGCGCACGTTCGGCTGGGTCTCGTTCGCCACGGCTCGTTCAGTTCGGCCAGAGCCGACGCCGGCCCGAAGCTCATCTCAGCGTTCTTCTCGCTGACGTACAGGTCGCCGGCCACCGTGGCGGAGCTACGCGAGAGGTACAGACGCCCCTGCACGTAGGAGGGCCCCTGCTCGTCCAGGGCGCTGTTCGGCCCGTCGGGCGCGCAGGCGAGCCTGAGGGGCCCGCTCCAGCCGTGCGCGGGGTTGCGGCGCGTGAAGTAGATGTCCCCCAGCCCGCAGCTCCCCGGCAGCGCCTCGCGGCTCACGAGAGGCCGCCCCTGCCCGACACGTCCCTCTGGATCGAGGCGTACGGTCTCGACGCGCTCTGTGCGGTCGCGGTCAGGCATCGTGCCGCGGCTGCCCCACGCTGGATCGACCAGCTCGAGGCGATCACCGCACGGCGCGGCATCCGCGAGCTCCTTCTGCGCGCGACCGTCTACCGGGCGCGGCTGGGAGAGCCCGGCGCACTCGATGCCGCGCGGCTGCTGGCCGGGCAGATCGACAACCCGGCCCTGGACCAGCTCGAGCTCGAGCAGCTTGTGTAGAGCAGGCGGGACGGGACCCTCCTCGGTGCGGCGCGCTGGGGTCGCCGACGACTGCGCCGCCGGCTGGGACGTGCACCGCAGCCCGAATCGGCCGACGGGCTAGTCTCCGGGTCGTGGCGGAGACGGAGGAGCTCGGCCGGGGCGGGCGGTTGCGGGGCGGTGCCGCGGGCGAGCTCGTCGCGGCCGCCTACGCCGCCGAGAGCGCGCACGGGCCGCGGCTCGCCCACGGCCTGTCGCTCGCCGATCTCGTGCACGCCGTTGCGCTGGTCGAGGGTGGCGACCTCGCCGGCGAGGACGCGCAGGCGCTGGTGCGCGGGCTGCTCGAGCTGCACGCGATTCCCGGCGACGCGTTCCCGTGGGACCCGGCGCTCGGCGATGCCTTCAACGCGCGGGAAGCCGAGCTCGAGCGGCGGGTGGGCTCCGCGGCGGCGGGCTGGCTGAGCGCGGGCCGACCGCGCCGCGAGGCGTTCCGTGTCGCGCTCCGGCTCACCGCGCGAGCGGCTGCGCGAGAGTTGCACGACGCGCTCACCGACCAGGCCGCCGAGCTCGCACGCCACGCCCGCGCGAACCGCGACGCACTCGCGACCGACTACACCTACCTGCAGCCGGCCCAGCCGACGACACTCGGGCACCTGCTCCTGACCTACGCCTACCCGGCGCTGCGGGACGCCGGTCGCGTGCGTGCGTCGCACGCGGCCCTCGGCGCGAGCGTCGCCGGCGCCGGCGGCAGCGCGGGCTCGCGCTGGGCGCTCGACCGGACGCGGCTCGCCGAGCTGCTGGGCTGCGACGGGCTGGTCGAGCACGCCAAGGACGCGGCGTGGCAGGCGGACGTCTACGTCGAGCTCCTGGCGACGCTCGCCATCGCCGCCACCCACCAGAGCCAGCTCGGGCAGGACTTCGAGATCTACGCCAGCCAGGAGTTCGGGCTCGTGGAGCTCGGCGACGCACACAGCCGCGCGAGCGCCCTGATGCCGCAGAAGAAGAACCCGTACGCACTCGCCGCGATCCGGACGCAGGCCGGACAGGCGGCCGGCGACCTGGCCGCCGCGCTCGCCACGCTGCACACGGGGTCGGCGCGAACGGATCACTTCCACCTCCTGAACGGCGTCGTCCCGCGGGCGCTCGACGAGGGGGTGGCGATCGCGCGGCTCACTGCGTCCGTGCTGGGCGGGATCGAGCTGCGGCCGGCGCGGTTCGAGCAGGTTGCACGCGAGAGCTTCGTCACCGCCGCCGACGTCGCCGACGTGCTCGCCCTCGAGGGCGGCCTCGACTACCGCAGCGCACACAAGGTGGTCGGACGGGCCGTGCGCGATCTCGTCGAGGCGGGCGAGCCCCCGTCGGCGCTCACCCCGGCGCGTCTCTCCGCGGCTGCCGAGGCGGCGATCGGCGCGCCCGTCGAGCTCGACGGGACCGCGCTGCGGGCCGCGCTCGACCCCGCTGCGTGCGCGGCAGCCCGCCGGCAGAGCGGCTCCTCGTCCGCGGCGGCGATGGACGCGATGCTCGCCGGCCTCGACGAGGCCCTGGCGGCGAACACCGCCTGGAGCGAGGCTGCACGGGAGCGCGAGGCCTCCGCCGAGGCGGCGCTGCTCGCGCGCGCCCGCGAGCTCGCCTGAGCCGCGGCTCCGGGTCTCCCGGGGCCGGCCTCAGGGTCGAACCGGGGTCATTCCGGATAGTCAGCGCAGCGCCGTTCCGCGACGGTGGATCCGACGACGCCGAGCAACCGCCGGCGCGCATGGACTCCACCGAAAGGAACGACACGATGACCGACCTCACCCCCTCCACACCGCCGCCCGGCCAGGCCCGCGGCCCGGGAAAGACTCTGCTCACGGTGCTCGGCAGCATCGGCGCACTCGTCGCGCTGGCGCTGCTCGTCGCTGCCGGAGCGCTCGGGATCGCGCACACGCAGCGCGACGGCGACGGCTTCTTCACGACCTCCACCGAGCGGCACGCCACGGCCACGCACGCGCTGACGCACGAGGGCGTACGCATCGGCGACGTGTCGGAGCTGCCCGACTGGCTCGACGACCGCTTCGGCAAGGTGCGCGTGCGGGCGACGAGCCCCGACGGCACACCGCTCTTCGTCGGCGTCGCGCGGACGACCGACGTCGAGCGCTACCTCCGGGGTGTCGCCCACGAGCAGGTGACGGACTTCGACGCCGACCCGTTCCGGACGCAGACGCGGCCCGTCTCGGGCGGCGCACCGCAGGGCGCTCCGGGCGCGGAGGCGTTCTGGGCGCGGTCGACGTCCGGTGCCGGCGCCCAGACGCTCGACTGGGAGCTCGCAGAGGGCACGTGGTCGCTCGTCCTCATGAACGCCGACGGCTCGCGCGGCGTCGCAGCCGACCTCGAGCTCGGCGCCCAGGTCGGGTTCCTCGCGGCCGTCGCGCTGCTCGCGGCGCTCCTCGGCCTCCTCGTCGGCCTCGCGAGCATCGTGATGCTCCTGGTCGGCCTGGGTCGCGGCGGCGGCGGCGCGACGGCCGCCACGGGGCCCCCGGCTCCGGCCTCGCCCGGCGCGTACCCCGTCGCGCTCGAGGCGCGGCTGGACGAGCCGCTCTCGCGCTGGCGCTGGCTCGTGAAGTGGCTGCTCGCGATCCCGCACGTCGTCGTGCTCGTGTTCCTCTGGGCCGCGTTCGTCGTGCTGACCGTGGTCGCGTTCTTCGGGATCCTCGTCACCGGCCGCTACCCGCGCCCGCTCTTCGAGTTCAACGTCGGCGTCCTGCGCTGGACGTGGCGGGTCGGCTACTACGCGTTCTCGCTCGGCACCGACAGGTACCCGCCGTTCTCGCTGGGCCCCGAGCCCGACTACCCGGCGACGCTCGACGTCCCGTACCCGGAGCGGCTGTCGCGCAGGCTCGTGCTCGTGAAGAGCTGGCTGCTCGCCCTGCCTCATCTCCTGATCGTCGGCATCTTCAGCGGGAGCGTGCTCTGGACCTGGTCCGACTGGCCCGGCCTGACGACGATCCTCGCGCTCGTCGCCGGCGCCGTGCTCCTCTTCCGCGGCCGCTACCCGCGGGACGTGTTCGACCTGGTCGTCGGGCTCAACCGCTGGTCGTGGCGCACGGTCGCCTACGTGGCGCTGATGCGTGACGAGTACCCGCCGTTCCGGTTGGGGCGCTGACCGGATTGCCGAACGGGCGCCCCGCAGGGATGCTTGCCGGATGACCGCCCGCTCGACCGGCACGATCGAGGCGACGGAGCTCCGCCGCAGCCGCTCGGACCGCACGCTGTCCGGCGTCTGCGGCGGGCTCGCCGCCTACTTCGAGATCCACGCGGCCGTCTTCCGCGTCGCCTTCGTCGTGCTCACGCTGCTCGGCGGGGCGGGGCTGCTGATCTACCTCGCTGCGGCCGTGGTGATGCCGGTCGAGGGGCGGGTGGACTCGTTCGCCACCGCGACGCTGCGCGACGTGCGCGACCGGCCGTGGCCGCTCGTCGGGCTCGCCCTCGTGGTCGTCGGCACCGCGACGGCGCTCTCGCGCCTCGCGCTCTGGCCCGGCGGCGACGCGTGGGTGTTCCTGCTCCTCGTGGGTGCGCTGATCCTCTGGATCGCCAGACACGGCCTCTCGGGCGAGGCCAGGGCCGACGTGCCGGCGCTCGCGCCGGAGGACTCGCTCCGCGTCCGGCGACGGCGGCGGCGGCTCGGCCTCGTCGTCGCCTCGGCCCTCGCGCTCCTGCTGACCCTGGCGGCGATCTTCACGGCGGCGTTCGACGTCCACCTCCGCCACGGCGTCGACGAGCGCTCTCACGTCGTCACGAGCCCGGAGGAGCTCCGGGACGACTACCGGCTCGGCATCGGCACCCTTCGCCTCGACCTGCGGTCGCTGGCGCTGCCGGCCGGGACGACGCACCTGTCGGCGCGCCTCGACGTCGGCTCGCTCCGCGTCGTCGTCCCCGAGGGCGTGGCGCTGCGGGTGCGCGCCACGGCGCGGCTCGGCGGGATCGACCTCCTGGGAGATCGCGTCGAAGGCGCCGGTGTGGAGGCGAGCCTCGACCAGACCGCCGACCGGGTGCTCGTGCTCGAGGCGCACGTGGGGCTGGGCGACCTTCGGATCGAGCGGGCCCTGCCGTGAGCAGGGTGGCCGAGCCACGGTTCACGCCGAGCGACGAGGGCCGCGCGCTCGCCGGCGTCTGCGCCGGGATCGGGCGGACACTGGGCGTCGACGCCACGCTCGTCCGCCTCGTCTTCGCCGTGCTCGCCCTCGCGGGCGGCGCGGGCGTCGTCCTCTACCTCGCGCTGTGGGCGCACGCGAAGGTGGGGCGCCCGCTCCTGACGGCGCTGCTCGGCCTCGTCGCCGGCTCGCTGCTCCTCCTCGCCGTCGGCTTCGACTCCGGCGCCGTGATCGGGATCGCCCTCGTCGCCGGCGGGCTCGCGCTGGCGCTGCGGCGCGGCGGCAGCTTCCGGCCCGACGCGCCGATCTCCTACGGCGGGCTCGCGCTCGCCGCAGTGGGTGCGGTGCTGCTCCTCCCGGGCGGCGACGCTCCCACGACGGTGGTCGCTCCGGGTGCCGTCGTGGGCGCGCTGCTCCTGATCGCCGGCCCGGTGCTCTGGCGGCTCGCGCTCGACCGCGACGCCGAGCGGGCGGCACGCGTCAGGGGCGAGGAGCGGGCCGAGGTCGCCTCCCGCGTGCACGACTCCGTGCTCCAGACGCTCGCGCTGATCCAGCGCCACACGTCGGACCCACAGCGGGTCGCCGCGCTCGCGCGCCGGCAGGAGCGCGACCTGCGCGGTTGGTTGTACGGCGACCGGCCGCTCGGGGACGAGAACGCGTCGCTCGAGGCGGCGCTGTCGGCCGCCGCAGCCGACGTGGAGGAGCTGCACGGCGTGCGCATCGAGCTCGCGAGCGCGGGCGACTGCCCGGTCGACGATGCCGTGGCCGCGGTCGTGCTCGCGGCGCGGGAGGCGATGGCGAACGCGGCGAAGTTCGCGCAGGTCGACGTGATCGACGTCTACGCGGAGGCGACGGGCGACGAGGTCGCCGTCTTCGTCCGCGACCGCGGCTCGGGCTTCGACCGCGATGCGGTGCCCGCCGACCGGCGCGGGCTCGTCGAGTCGATCGAGCGCCGCCTGCAGCGAGCCGGCGGCCGCGCGACGGTCGTCAGCGCACCCGGCAGCGGCACCGAGGTGGAGCTGCGCGTGCCACGGGGGGCGGCGTGAAGCCCCGCGTCGTCCTCGTGGACGACCACGTGCTGTTCCTGGCGGGTGTGCGGGCGGAGCTCGGCGACGCCGTCGACGTGGTCGGCGAGGCCGGCAGCGTGGCCGCGGCCGTCCCGCTGATCAAGGAGCTCGACCCGGACGTCGTGCTCCTCGACGTGCACCTCCCCGACGGGAGCGGGGACGCCGTGATCGCCGGCGTCGCGCCCGAGCGGCCCGGCGTCCGCTTCCTCGCGCTCTCGGTCTCGGACGCGGCCGAGGACGTGATCGCGGTGATCCGGGCGGGCGCCCGCGGCTACGTGACGAAGACGATCTCCGGGCCCGAGCTGGTGGACGCGATCCGGCGCGTCGGGGACGGCGACGCCGTCTTCTCGCCGCGGCTCGCGGGCTTCGTCCTCGACGCCTTCCGCGCGGGCGAGCCGGTGGGCGGCGACGCCGAGCTCGACGAGCTCACCCCGCGCGAGCGCGAGGTGCTCCAGCTGATCGCGCGCGGCTACATGTACAAGGAGATCGCGGCGCGGCTGCACCTCTCCGTGAAGACCGTCGAGAGTCACGTCTCGAACGTGCTGCGGAAGCTCCAGCTCTCGTCGCGGCACGAGCTCACCCGCTGGGCGACGCAGCACCGGCTGATCTAGGCGGCCGCCAGGCGCGGTCGAGTGGCGGGTGGGCCGAACCCGGTTGTGTAGCGTCCTGGAATCGCCGCCGACGAGCACACCGAGAAGCCGGATCACGAGCCGCCGCAGGGCGCCTCGACGAGCGCGACCTGGAACGACCTCGCCTACACGGCGACGGCCAAGTGGCTCGTGCTGCGCAAGCAGGAGAAGCCGTCGGCGGAGATCTTCTCCGTCTCCTACGTCGCCGACGACGCCGAGCTCGAGCGGCCCGTGACGTTCGTCTTCAACGGCGGGCCGGGCGCGTCGTCCGCCTACCTCCACGTGGGCGCGGTGGGGCCGCAGCGGGTCGACTTCCCGCCAGACGGCTCGCTGCCGCCGATGCCGCCGCGGCTCGTACTGAACGACGAGTCGTGGCTCGCGTTCACTGACCTCGTCTTCGTCGACCCGGTCGGGACCGGCTTCAGCCGCATCGTGGAGCCGAAGGACGACGCGAAGAAGAAGACCGACCGCGACGGCGAGCGCAAGGACGACGAGAAGAAGACGGACGAGCCGGACCCGAAGGAGTACTTCGGCTACAAGCGCGACCTCGAGGCGCTGTCGGAGTTCATGGGCCGCTGGCTCTCCGACCACGGCCGCTGGGGCTCGCCGGTCTTCATCGCCGGCGAGAGCTACGGCGGCTATCGCGTCGGCCGTCTCGTCCGGATCCTGCAGGAGACGGCCGGGATCGGGCTGAGCGGCGCGATCCTCATCTCCCCGGCACTCGAGCTCTCGTCGCTGAACCCCGGCGACTACGACGTCGTCGGGTGGATCGACGTCCTGCCGACGATGGCGGCGGCCGCGGCGCACCACGGCCGCTCCCGCGCGTTCGAGGCAGGCACGCCGCTCGAGGACGTGCTGCGCGACGCCGAGGCGTTCGCGACCGGGGAGTACACCGCCTTCCTCACCCGCGGCGGGGCGCTGGAGGCCGCCGAGCGCGAGCGGATCCTGGCGCGCCTCGCGGATCTCGTCGGTCTCCCGGTCGAGCTCGTCACGCGGGCGGAGGGCCGCATCCCGATCCAGGTGTTCGCGCGAGAGCTCCTGCGGGACGAGCGCACGGTGCTCGGCCTCTACGACGCGACCATCACGGCGCACGATCCGTTCCCGGACCGCGAGCCGTTCGGCGGGCCCGACCCGACGCTCGCCGGGATCTCCCCGGCCTACACGGGCGCGATCAACCGGCAGCTGCGCTCGGAGATCGGCGTGCGCACGGACCGCGAGTACACGCTCCTCTCCTACGAGGTGAACGAGGCGTGGAAGGACGACGACAAGCGGCACTTCTTCGTCCCGCCCGAGGGCGCCACCGACGACTTCCGCTACGGCATGGCGCTGAACCCGCACCTGAAGGCGTTCGTGACGCACGGGCGGTTCGACCTCGTCACGCCGTACTACGCGAGCGACCGCCTCCGCAACCTGATGCGCCTCGACCCGGCGACAGCCGACCGGATCACAGTCCGCCACTTCGGCGGCGGGCACATGTTCTACGCCTGGGCCGAGAGCCGGCGCGAGTTCACGAGCGCGATCGCGCAATTCGTCGCCGACGCGACGCGCACGTAGCGGCCGCAGTCCGGCTCAACCGACCGCGCGGCCGCGGCAGCCCGGTACGGTTCGACGCGTGCAGCAGCGCGCCCGCGTCTTCACCTACGACGTGTCGCTCGACCGCGAGTGGACGGCGACGAGTGGCGAGGGCGGCTCGCCGCTACCGCTCGAGGAGCCGTGGAGCCCCGAGCACCTCCTGCTCGCCGGCCTCGCCCGCTGCTCCCTCACGTCGCTCCGCTACCACGCGCGGCGTGCGGGAACCGAGGTCACCGCCTCGGCGAGCGCCAACGGCACGGTCACCCGC
>DASQNG010000039.1:0-6008 GCA_035645095.1 Gaiellaceae bacterium
GCCGCTACCCGATCGCCGTGCGCGGCTGGAGCGGCGTCCTGACGTCGAGCTCGACGCGGCTCGACGGCCTCGTGTCCGTCACCGACGTGGCGACCGGCAGGCTGCGTGCGGTCGAAACCGCTGACGCCGCGGCGGTGCTCGAGCGGCTGGACGACCGGATCGAGCGGAACGACGAGCTCCGGCTGCCGCTGACGATCGTGCTTGCCGTGGTCGTGCTCGCGCTCGCGGCCTTCCGGCCGCCGCTCGCGCTCCGCGCGCTGCTCATCGCGCTCGGGCTGAATCTCTGGCTCGAGCCGTGGCTCGCCCTCGCCGTCGCCGCGTGCGCAGTGCTGCTCCCACTCGGCGCGGCATGCGTTGTCGTGCTCGCGGCATACCTCCTTTCGCTCGGGCTGACGCCGGAGACGGTCGCGCTCTCGCCGCTCGGCCCGTCGCAGTCCGGTCGTTTCTACGGAATCAACAACCTGCTCGAGACGCTGCTGCTCGTCCCGGCGCTGCTGGGCGCGGCCCTCCTGCCTCGCCTCGCTGTCGGTGTCGCCGCGCTCGCGCTGCTCGCTGTCGGCGGGAACCGCTTCGGCGCCGATGGGGGCGGGATCGTCGTGCTGCTGACGGGGTGCGCCGTGCTCTGGCTCCGCGCGACCCGACGCCGCCCGACGCCCCGCCTCCTCGCGGCCGCCGCGGCCGGAGTCGTCCTCGCGGGGCTCGTCCTCAACGGCATCGACGCGCTCACGGGCGGCGAGAGCCACGTCACGCGTGCCGTCGGCGACGGCCCGCGTGCGCTTGCGGGCGACGTGGCCGACCGCCTGGAGCTCTCCGTGCGCCGCGCGACGGGCGGCGTCGGCGCGCTCGCGGTCGTCCTCGGCGGGGTCGCCGTGCTGGCGGGAGTCGCCCTCCGAACGGCGCCGTCACCCGTCCGCGACGCCTTCCTCGCCGCGCTCGCGGTCTCGCTGCTCGTGAACGACACGCCGACGGACGTCGCCGGGATCGGCGCCGTTGCTGCGGTGGCGCTCGCGCGAGCGTGGCCGAGGCTGCACGAACCGCGGACGCCCGCGTTGAAGCCGGTCTTCGACCCGTTCGTCGCCTCACAGGGACGGCGCCGCAGGTAGACTCGCCGCCGATGTCGCGGCTCCCGCTCCTTCTCGCGCTCACGCTTTCCACCCTCGTGCTCGTGGCAGCAGGCTGCGGCGGCTCGGAGGAGGTCTCGCCCACGCCGGCGACGGTGGAGGGCACGCTGCCGGAGGAGACGACGGCCGAGGAACCGGCCGCGACGCTCGAGGGCGACGCGGACGCCGGCGAGGAGCTCTTCGCGGCAAACGGCTGCGGCGGCTGCCACACGCTCGAGGCAGCCGGCAGCTCCGGGAACGTGGGCCCGAACCTCGACGAGGCCGACCCCGACTTCGAGCGCGCGGTCCAGGTGATCTCGAACGGCGCCGGCGCCATGCCTGCGTTCAAAGACCAGCTCGAGCCGCAGCAGATCGCCGACGTCGCCGCGTTCGTGACCGGCGACTAGCTCCCGCTGAAGCTCCCCGCGGATCTCCCACGGCCGGTCGCGGCCGTCGCGTGCGACCTCGACCGGACCCTGATCGGCGAGGACGCGCTGCTCTCGCAGCGGACGGTCGACGCCATCGCGCGCGTGCGCGCGGCCGGCGTCCCCTTCGTCGTCGTCACCGGGCGGATGTTCCGGTCGGTGCGCCCGTATCTCGAGCAGGCCCGGCTCGACGACCCGGTCGTCTGCTACCAGGGCGCCGTCGTCGCCGACCCGGCGAGCGGCGAGTTCCTCCGCCACGTCACGATCCCGCTCGACCTCGCGCAGGAGGCGCTCGCCGCGTTCGAGGCGGAGGGCGTACACGTCAACTGCTACGTGCGCGACGAGCTGTACGTCGCCGAGTTGAACGACTACGCGCGCCGCTATGCCGACTTCCAGAACCTCCCCGTGACGCCCGTCGGCCCCCTCTCGGACTGGCTCGACGATCCCCCGACGAAGCTCGTCGCCGTCGACGACGACTCCCGCATCGCCGAGCTCGCGCTGCGCTTCCGCGGCCTCTTCGCCGAGCGGCTCTTCGTGGCGACGTCGCTGCCGATCTTCCTCGAGCTCGCGAGCCCGAACGTCTCGAAGGGGAGCGGGATGGAGTTCGTCGCCTCCCGCCTCGGCTTCGACGCGCGGCGGACGATCGCCTTCGGCGACGGCGAGAACGACGTCGAGCTGCTCGAGTGGGCCGGCTACGGGATCGCGGTCGCCGACGCGCACCCGCGCCTGCAGGCGCTCGCCGACTGGACATGCCCGGGGCCGAGCGAGTCGGGCGTGGCGGCCGTGCTGGAGGCGCTCGTCGACGGGGCGCTCGTAGACTCCGCCGCATGATCGACCTCAAGGCCGCGCGGAGCGACCCGGACGGCTTTCGCACCGCATTAACCCGCAAGGGGGCGGCCGCAGCGCTCGACGAGCTGCTCGCCGCGGACGAGCGCTGGCGCGCGCTCGTCCCGCAGGTCGACGAGCTCCGCAGCCGCACGAAGCTGAAGGGGAAGCCCACCCCGGAGCAGCTCGACGAGCTGCAGGCGGTGAAGGAGGAGCTGCGGACGGCCGAGGAGGAGCTCGGCGCAGCGGAGGCCGCACGTGACGCACTCGCGCTGCGCGTGCCGAACCCGCCGGCCGAGGACGTGCCCGACGGCGCGACGGAAGACGACGTCCGCGAGCTACGGCGGGTCGGCGAGCCTCCCGAGCTCACGGAGCGGAGGGAGCACACGGAGATCGGGCGCTTCGACATGGAGCGGGCGGCCCGGATGTCGGGTGCCCGCTTCGGGTTCTGGATCGGCGACACCGCGCGCCTCGCCCTCGCGCTCTACCGGTTTGCTCTCGACCGGCTGGCGGGGGAGGGGTTCCTGACGGTGCTCCCGCCCGTGCTCGTGCGGGAGGACGCGCTCGTCGGCACGGGTGCGTTCCCGTCGGACGAGGCGAACGTCTACGAGCTGCCGGCGGACGGCCTCTACCTCGCCGGGACAGCCGAGATCCCGGTCGCGAGCCTGCACGCCGGCGAGATCCTCGGGGCGGAGGAGCTGCCGCTCCGCTACGTCGCGTTCTCGCCGTGTTTCCGCCGGGAGGCGGGCGCGGCCGGCCGCGACACGCGCGGCATGATCCGGGTGCACCAGTTCAACAAGGTCGAGCAGTTCGCGCTGACGCGGCCGGAGGACTCGTGGGACGAGCACGAGCGGCTGCTCGCGAACACCGAGGGGCTCGTCGCCGCCCTCGACCTCCCGTACCGCGTCGTCGTCCTCCCCGCCGGCGACATGTCGAGCGCGTCGGCGAAGACGTACGACGTCGAGATCTGGTTCCCGAGCCAGGAGCGCTACCGCGAGACCGCGTCGATCTCGAACACGACCGACTTCCAGGCGCGGCGCCTCGGGATCCGACACCGCGGTGAGCGCGGCCCCGAGCACGTGCACCTGCTGAACGGAACCGCGGTCGTCGACCGGATGGCGCTCGCGATCCTGGAGAACTTCGGCGGCGAGGTGCCCGAGGCGCTGCGGCCCTACGGCGCGCCCGAGCGGGTGGCCAGCTAGCCGACTACGCTGACCGCCGGCGGGGTGCCGGAGCGGTCGAACGGGGCGGTCTTGAAAACCGTTGGGCGTGAGAGCGTCCCCTGGGTTCGAATCCCAGCCCCGCCGCTGCTGCTCAAGCCAGAGTGAGCCCCGCCTGGCAAGGGGCGTCTTGAGCCGAGTCCCGGCTTGCGAACACCCCCCGTCTTCTGCTCATGTCCGCTGGAGGCCGCTGAAGGCTGGCGCTCACTGGCGCGCAGCCGGCGCGCACGTGAAAGTTGGGCTTGGCCGCGAAAACAGCCACTGACGCGTTGTCGCTGTCCTTCCGTCCGGCGGCCCTGCAACGCGGAGGCCACGCGACGCGTGCCTCCACGTGCGTGCGGGGCCGCGCCCAAGCGCCAGTGCACGCCGGCCAGCGCCCAGGTTGCGAGGGGGAGCAGGAGCAGCGCGACGACGACAAGGCCGACGAGGGGTCCGGGAGCTCATGCGCTGAGGCTAGGCCGGCCGGCCGCCGGAGGCGTCCGGCTCCGCGGCGATCCCGCCTCCTCGGAGAGCTTGCCGACGGCTCATGGGCGTGAGCAGACGGCGAACTGCCGCTCGCCGTCTGCGGCGCGGAACACTGTCTGCGCGAGGGCGGGTCGCTCGAAGCGGAAGACCGTCACGCCGCCTCGGCGCAGACGGACTCCATACGTGTTTCGACGCGGCTCGTCCCGTACGCACTCCAGTACCGTGCCGCCGCTCCGGCGCACCACCCCGCACGTGAGGCGGAGATCGGCGACCCTGATCTGATCGCCAAGACGCAGCGTCTGGAGGTCGCCGGCGCCGACCTGTCCCGACCCCGATCCCAGCACGGGCGCGATGAGCGCAGCGGCCGCGGCCGCTGCGCTCAGAGTGAACAGACGTCGAGTCACCGAAGCGCCTCCCGAGGCTTGCTCCGCATCATCTGGCGGAGGGACAACAGGAGGAGGTTCAGCACGCCGAGCGCGACGAGGAGCCCGGCGCTGATCGTCCTCCCCAACCCGGCTCCGCCCGGATCGCTGCCGAACGGCAGGGCAAGGCCTGGATCGGGGAGCTTTGTGACCTCGGGCCCACTGAGGTGGATGCGGTCGCGTCCGGAACCGCTCTCGTCGGGAGGGTTCTCCGGGCCCGGGGTGTGGTCCCGCCGTCCCTCGGTGAGGGCTCCGGGCCTTCCTGCGCGGCCGACTGACTGTCGGGCCGACGGGCCGATTCTGGCCGCGACGTCGGCGAGGAGCGGGCGGCACGGCAGGACGCGGAAAGTCGGCAGCGCGAGTGCGCTGTTGCCTCGGGCCGCCTCGAAGATGGCCCCCGACACGAGGACAGCGCCCACGACGCCGAGCTCGAGGGCGCTTCCGCTCCCCAAGGCAGCGATCATGTCCCCGGAACCCACGACCGGTGCGAAGACGTCCGCCGCAGGCAGGAAGACGTCCGCCGCAGGCAGTAGGTCGGTCACCGGGTCCGTTTCTCCGACCAGGAGCGCCTCCCCTGCTGCGGCGGCGAGCTGCTCGACGACCTCCGCCGCAGCCACCGGCGCCGCGGTCAGGACATCCGCGCTTGCGACGGCCTGATCGGCGATGGCTTCGCCTGCGGAGGCAAGCGGCTCCCCGGTGGCGGCCACCGCAGCGGCGCTGTCCGCCGCCGCGGCGATCGTCTGGACGGCCGCATCGCCCGCGGCAGCCGTCGCGGCAGCCACCGTCTCGATGGATCCGTTCGCTGACACCCCGACCACGTCCACGACCGCCGCCGGCTGAGCTCCCTCGACGACTGCCTCTGCCGCGGTGGCAGCCGCACTCGCCACGACATCCACCGCACCCGCGGCCGCCTCCAGAAGAGGCTGCGTCGCGCCGGCGGCGGCATCCGCGACGGGCGACGCCGTCTCGAACCCGGCTTCTGTGGCTTCGGCGACTGCCTGCACTGCCACGTCGGCCGTCTCGACAAACCCGCCCGCCTCCGCCGCCGCGGCCTCGGCGACGGCTTCCACGGAGTCGAGCACGGGATCAGCCACGCCGGCCACGGCCTCGAAGGCAAGCTCCGCCGAATCCTCGACGCCCGTCGCTGCAGCCGCAACTGCGTCCGTGCCCGTCTCGGCAACCCCGTCGGGGATCGGCGCCGCCCCGACCTCCGCCGCGTCCGTGACGCCGGCCGCGACATCTGCGATCGCGTCCGCGGCCGGGACGGCGACCGCGTCGACCCCGGTGTCGGTCATGTGCGCGACGGCGTCGACCAGCGTGTCGGTCGCGTCAGCGACGGCGTCCGCGGCGTCGGCGATCGCGTCGGCGGACGGGGTAACGGCGTCCACGCTCGAGTCGGTCACGTCGGCGACAACGTCCACGACCGGGTCGGCCGCGGCGGCGACCGCATCCGCCGTCGGCGCGACGGCGCCCACGGCAGCGTCTCCGACGCTCGCAGCCGCATCCACAACAGGCTCCGCCGTCTCGACCAGGACGTCAGCAACCTCCACG
>DASQNG010000040.1:0-6200 GCA_035645095.1 Gaiellaceae bacterium
CTCGACGAGAGCGAGGTGGATCTGCGCCGCGTAGGTCAGCGTCAGGTTGCCGTACTTCCGCTCCACGTCCGGCACCTCGAACTGCGGCCGGAAGACGTAGCGGGCGTTCAAC
The DNA here is from genome assembly GCA_035645095.1 of Gaiellaceae bacterium. Lineage (GTDB taxonomy): Bacteria > Actinomycetota > Thermoleophilia > Gaiellales > Gaiellaceae > Gaiellasilicea. The sequence continues at coordinate 113 of DASQNG010000040.1, forward strand.
GTCACGTCGAGGTCCTCCGGGAGCCCGGCGTTGTTCGCGTTGATGATCGCGCCGCACGCCATCAGCGGCAGCGCCGCCTCGGCGTTGGCCTTCATCCGGACGTGGCCCTCGGCGAGCTCGAGATCGTCGACGCCGCAGCCGAGAACGACGGAGCCCAGCTTCTTGATCTCGCCCGCGAGCTTCTCGGCGGCGCCCTTCACCGCGCCGAGCCCCGTCACGGCGAACTGGCTCGCGTAGGTGCCGGAGAAGCCGGCGTGCGAGTTCCAGTAGCTGTCGTGGCCGGCGCGCACGTTGATGTCGTCCGGCGTGATGCCGAGGATGTCGGCGACCACCATCGCGGCCGTGGTCTCGTGGCCCTGCCCCTGCGGCGTCGTGCCCAGCGTCACGACGACCTCGCCGAAGATGTCGAGCTTCACCGTCGCGACCTCGTTGTTGCACGAGAACTGGAGCTCGGGGTTGATCAGGCGCGACTGGCCGAAGTTGTTCGTGCCGGAGTCGAGGGTCGAGCCGATCCCGAAGCCGAGCAGCCGCCCGCGCGCGGCGGCGTCGCGGCGGCGCTCGTCCATGCGCTCGTGCCCGATCAGCTCGAGCCCGACGTCCAGCATCTTCTCGTAGTCGCCGGAGTCGTAGACGCAGCCGTTCGGCGTCGTGTACGGCATCTCGTCCGCGCGCACGTAGTTCCGCTTCCGCACCTCGACCGGGTCGAGGTCCAGCTCGTGCGCGACGATGTCGATCACGCGCTCCGTGAACCAGAGGTGCTGCATGCGCGAGTAGCCGCGGTTCGGCGACACCGGCGCCTTGTTCGTCAGCACCTGCTTGAAATCGACCCGGACGTGCCGCCAGCGGTAGCAGCCCGGGGTCACCTGCGCCCAGATCACACCACCGAGCGGCTCGTAACGGAGGTAGGCACCCGCGTCGTCGAGCGCCTTCGTGCGGAAGCCGAGCAGGGTGCCGTCCGTCTTCACCGCGACCTCGGTGTCGTGGAACCACCGCTCGTTCCCGTGCGACATCGTGAGGTGGAAGTCGGTCCGCCACTCCGTCCACTGGATCGGCCGGTTCAGCTTGCGGGCGAGCAGGCAGCACGCGACGAGCTGCGGGTGCGAGGTGATCTTGTTGCCGAAGCCGCCGCCGATGTCCTGCGTCACGAAGCGGAGCTTGTCCAACCCCGTCCGCATCGCCGGGCCCATCATGATCGCGGCGAAGCCGGGGAACTGGTTGTTCGTGTGGATCGTCCACTGCCCCGTGCCGCGGTTGAACTCCACGAGCGCCGCGTCGCACTCGAGCGGCGTCGAGTTGAAGCGGTCGAAGTGGAGCTCGCTGATCTTGACGACGTGGTCGGCCTCGGCGAACGCCTGGTCGAGGTCGCCCCATTCGTAGACGCCGCTCCAGGAGAGGTTGCCTCCGGCCTCCTCGTGCAGCACCGCGGTCTCGGGGTCGAGCGCGGAGCGCGCGTCGACCACGGCCGGCAGCGGCTCGTACTCCACCTCCACGAGCTCCGCCGCGTCGCGCGCCCGCTCGCGCGTCTCCGCAACGACGATCGCGACCGGCTCGCCGACGAAGCGCACCTTGCCGACTGCGAGCGCGTAGTCCTTCACGTGCGCGCCGGGCGGCGAGGAGATCTGGAAGAAGGGGTCGGTGAGCGCCGCCACCTCCTCGCCGATCAGCGTCCCGTAGACCCCCGGCAGCTCCTCCGCGCGGGAGACGTCGATCGACGTGATGTTCGCGTGCGCGTACGGCGAGCGGACGTAGTGCGCGTAGCCCATCCCGTGCCGCTTGACGTCGTCGACGAAGACGCCCTGGCCCTGGACGAGGCGCTTGTCCTCCTTGCGCGGGACGTTCTGGCCAGCGAAGCCCCGCTGCGGCGCCTCCGTCTCCTCGACGAGGAGCGCCTGCTCGGGCGCGAGCGTCTCGCTCATCGCCTGCTCCGCTCATGCGAGGCTCCGTCGAGCCTAGGCCTCATGCGTCGCCACCTCCTGGCCCGACGCCGCGCGGACGGCATCGACGATGTTCCAGTACCCCGTGCAGCGGCAGATGTTCCCCTGCAGGCCCTTCCTGATCTCATCGTCGCTCGGCTGCGGCGTCGCGCGCAGCAGCGCAGTCGCGCTCATCAGCATCCCGGGCGTGCAGTAACCGCACTGCAGGCCGTGATGGTCGGAGAACGCCTGCTGCAGCGGCGTCAGCTCGCCTTCCGCCGCGAGGCCCTCGACCGTCTCGATCCGGGCGCCGTCGGCCTGGACCGCGAGCAGCATGCAGCTCTTCACGAGCGTGCCGTCGACGAGCACGGAGCACGCGCCGCAGTTGCCCGTGTCGCAGCCGACGTGGCTGCCGGTGAGGTCGAGGTCGTCGCGGATGAAGTGGATCAGGAGCCGCCGCGCCTCCACCTCGCGCTCGTACGCCGTCCCGTTCACGTCGACGGTGATCGTCCGGCTCGTCGTCGGCTGCTCCACCGCTACCTCACACGCTCGCTCGCCTGCCGCACGGCCCGCACGGCGCAGGTCACCGCGAGGTGCCGCCGGTACTCCGCCGAGGCGTGGACGTCGGACGGGGGGTCGAGCCTCGCCTCCTCGACGGCGGCGCGCACGCTTGCCTCGTCGCCGCCCGCCGGTCGCACGAGCACCGGCACCGCGTCGACGCAGCCGAGCGCCACCCGCGGCTCGCCGCCCTCGAGGGTGGCCGCCGCGTTCGCGAGGCATGTGCCGTCGCGTCCGAGTGTTACGGCCGCGAAGCCGTCGGCCGCCCGACCGGCCGCGGGGACGGTGATCGCCGTCAGGAGCTCCCCCTCGCCCACGGCGGTCATGTAGACGCCGAGGAAGAATTCCTCCGCCGACACCGTCCGTTCGCCCTGCGCGCCGCGAATCGTGAACGTCGCGCCGAGCGCTGCGAGCAGCGGCGGCAGGTGGTTCGTCGGATCGTTCGAGCAGGCGTTGCCGCCGATCGTGCCGCGGTTCCGCACCTGCACGTCGGCGATCTGCGCCACCACCTCGGCGAGGATCGGCCGCGAGACCTCCACCTCCGACGACTCCTGCAGCTGCGTGTAGGTCGCCATCGGGCCGAGCACGAGCGTGTCGCCCGCGACCCGGATCTCGCGGAGCTCCGGCAGCCGGTTCAGGTCGACGAGCACATCGGGGGACGCGACGCGTGCCTTCATCACGTTCACGAGCGTCTGGCCACCGGCGAGGGCCCGCGCGCCGTCGCGCGAGCCGAGCAGCGCCACCGCCTCCTCGACCGACGAGGGGCGGACGTACTCGACCTCGCGCAGGAGCATGGCGAGGACTCTAACTCACCGGTCTGCGTGACATGTCAAATGAGTAGAGTCGCCGCCATGGCGCGCTACGACGCCGTCCTCGTCGGGAGCGGGATCAACTCGCTGGCCGGCGCGGCGCTGCTCGCGAAGGCGGGTTGGCGCGTCTGCGTGGCCGAGCGGAACGACTGGCTCGGCGGCGCGATCCGCACCGTCGAGGGGCTGACGGCGCCCGGCTTCACGCACGAGGTCTTCGCGTCCTGGCATCCGCTGTGGACGAGCGGGCCGGCCTACGCGGAGCTGAAGCCGGACCTCGACCGGCTCGGGCTCGAGTACCTGAACACCGACCTGCCGACGGCGACCGCGTTCCCGGACGGCTCGAGCGCCTTCCTCTCCACGGAGGGTCGTGCGAACGTGGCCGAGCTCGGCGAGGCGTGGCAGCGGCAGTTCGACGCCTTCATGGCGCACGCGGACGTCGCGTTCGGCGTGCTCGGCACGGAGCTCTGGTCGCCTGCGGGACTCGCGCTCGGTCGGCAGGCGTTCTCGCGGTTCGGCAGGCGCGGCCTCGTCGAGTTCACCGGATCCGTCCTCGCCACCGCACGGGACTGGCTGACCGAGACCTTCGAGGACGAGCGCGCGCACGGCCTGCTCGCGCCGTGGGTGCTGCACACGGGCCTCGGGCCCGACCAGGCGACCTCCGGCTTCATGACGCAGGTGATCGCGTGCGCGCTGCAGCTCGGCGGCATGCCGGTCCCACGTGGCGGCGGCGTCCGCCTCGTCGACGCCCTCGCCACGATCGTGCGAGAGGCGGGCGGCGAGCTGCGCACGGAAGCGGACGTGGAGCGGATCCTCGTCTCCGACGGCCGAGCGACCGGAGTTCGGCTCGCCGACGGCGATGTCCTCGAGGCCGAGCGCGCCGTCCTCGCCTGCGTGACGCCGACGCAGCTCTACGGGCGGCTGCTCGCGGAGGCCGACGTGCCGCCGCACGTGACGGAGGCCGCGCGCCGCTTCCGCTACGGCCGCGGCGAGATGCAGATCCACCTCGCACTCGACGAGCTCCCGCGCTGGAGGGGCGACGAGCGCCTCGCCCGGACGCCGATCGTGCACGTGACGCCGGGGCTCGACGGTGTTTCCCGCGCGGTGAACGAGGCCGACCGGGGGCTGCTGCCGGCGGAGGCGACGATTGTGTGCGGCCAGCCGGTCGCCCTCGACCCGTCCCGCGCGCCGGAGGGATCGTGGATCCTCTGGCTCCAGCTGCAGGAGGTGCCGTCGCGGCCGCGCGGCGACGCCGCGGGCGAACTCGACGCCGGGGACGGCACGTGGACGGAGGAGCTGCGCGAGGCGTACGCCGACCGGATCGTGGCGCGGCTCGGCACCCACGTCGAGAACCTCGGGCGCGCGACGGTCGGCCGCGTCGTCCTCTCCCCTGCCGACATCGAGGAGGCGAACCCGAACTGGATCGGCGGCGACATCTACGGCGGCTCCTGCGCGCTCGACCAGAACCTGCTCTGGCGCCCGACGCCGGCGACGCCGGGCCATGCGACGCCGGTCGACCGGCTCCTCCACATCGGGGCGAGCACGCATCCCGGCCCCGGTCTCGGCGCGGGCTCCGGCTACCTCGCGGCCAAGCGGCTCACGCGCCCACCGCTGCCGCGCCGCCTCCTCGCGAAGCTTCCCGGCGTCGGCGCGTGAGCCGGAGCGCGTGTTGAAGCACCACACGCTCTCGCTCTCGGAGATCTCGACCGTCGGCGCCTCGTTCGCCGACGACCTCGGCGCCTACCACGCCGCGGGCTTCGACGGGATCGGCATCTGGGAGATGAAGCTGGGCGACGACGCGGCGGACCTGACGGCGCTCGAGGCGAGCAGTCTGCGGGTGACGAACTGCGTCCCGCTCGTGCCGTCGATCCTCCCGAACGGCCTAATCGCGGGGCCCGAGGACGTGGACGAGCGGGTCGAGGCGTTGTGCGACAGCATCCGCCGGCTGGCGCGCTACGAGCCGGAGGCGGTGCTCTGCCTCACCGGCGCGGCCGGCGGCCGGCCGGAAGCCGAGGCGAGGCGGCTCGTCGTCGAGGGGCTGCGGCGCCTCGCCGAGGCAGCGGCGAGCGCCGGGGTGCGGCTCGCGCTCGAGCCGGTCCATCCCGTGCAGCGGGACGCGCTCTCGCTCGTGACGTCGATCCCGGAGGCGATCGAGCTGCTCGAGGAGGCCGATGTCGCCCACGTCGGGCTCCTCGTCGATCTCTGGCACCTCGGCCACCTGCCGTCGATCGAGCGCGACCTCGGCGCCCACGTCGCGCGGATCGCCGGCCTCCACGTGGCCGAGCCCGATCCCGCCGCCGTTCCGGAGCGAGCGCTGCCAGGGAAGCGCGCGCAGGAGCTCGTGGCGCTCCTCACAAACGCCGGCTGGGGCGGCTCGCTCGACGTCGAGATCTTCGGCGTGCCGGAGGAGCCGTCGTCGTTCTGGGCGCTGCCGCCCGACGAAGCCGCACGGCGGGCTTACGACGCGGCAGTCGGCGTGCTGCCGTAGGTGCGGCGGAAGTAGAGGATCGGCACGCGATCGGGCTCCGGCGCCCGCCCCGCCTCGATCAGGCCCGTCAGGATCAGGTGGTCGCCGGCCTCGAGCTCCTGCTCGGTGCGGCACTCGGCATACGCGAGCGCGTCGTCGACTAGGCACGGCAGCCCCCGTAGCCCCGGCTCCCAGCGCACGTCCGCGAACTTGTCGTCCGCCTTCGAGGCGAAGAGCGCGCAGAGGTCGGCGCTGCCGTCGCTCATGAAGTTGACGACGAACCCCTGCGAGTGGCGCAGCGCTGCGAGCGTCCGGCTCGTCCGGTCGACGCATACGAGCAGGAG
>DASQNG010000041.1:0-11741 GCA_035645095.1 Gaiellaceae bacterium
AGCTCCGCCACCGGAAGGTGTTCGTCGAGTACGTGATGCTCGCCGGCGTGAACGACTCGACGGAGCGGGCGCGCGAGCTCGTGGAGCTGCTCGACGCGACGGTCTTCAAGGTGAACCTGATCCCGTACAACCCGACCGGGAGTGATAACGAGGGACACATGTTCGAAGGTTCCTCGCGTGACGTGATTGATGCATTCAAGCGCGTACTTGATCAGGCGCGGCTGCCGTCGACCGTTCGCCTCACCCGTGGCCGCGACATAGCCGCGGCGTGTGGCCAGCTTGCAGCGACCCGCTGACGAACCGCCTCCGCGAAGAGGCGTCAGCGGCCGTGGAGGATCTGCACGACCCTACCCGAGTGAGCGGCGCGGATCGGCGCTGTCGAGTTCGGCGCCAGCTTGACGCTCTCCCGGCGCGGGCGCCCGGTCGGTCGTGTTCGAGATCGCCGTGGTGCCCACGGGGAGGAGCCACTCCGCCGCCCGCGCTGAGTCTCGCATCGGCCGTCAGCGGCGTGGGGCTGTCATGTCGCTGGGGGCGGCCGCCGCGCGAGCAAGTTGACTTGGAGAAGCTGCCCCGTCACCGGATGCACGAACTCTTCGGAGATGTCGACGGTCCGATAGCCGGCCTCCTGGACCGCCCGTAGCAGCTCATCGAAGAGTGGTTGGCTCTCGTAGAGCTCGACCAGCGAGAGCTCGAGCTCGATGGCGTCGATGCGTGGCAAGCTGTGTTCGGCGCCCGTGAGCACGAGTCGCTCGGATCCCTGTACGTCGAGCTTCAGCATCGTGCGCACGTCGTGGCGGAGCAACTCGCCCGCTAGATCGTCCAGCGTTGCCACCTGCACCGTCTCAGTAGCCGTGTGCGCAACTTCCGGTGCGGCGGACCTATGGGTCGCGGCGAATGACAGGAGTGAGCTCGAGGCACCGTCGTTCGTCGCTACGTTGAGAAGCCGGCTGCCGGATCGGTCGCCCAGCGCGAGCCTCCGGCAGCTCCACCGCGAATCCGGCGCCGCCAACGTCTCGAGCCGTGCGTAGGCAGTGCTTCCGGGCTCGAACGATACGATCGCGCCGCCGTAGCCGTGGGCGCGCAGCTCGCGCCCATACTGGCCGGCGTTGGCGCCGACGTCGAGCACGAGACCGAACCGTCCGTCCTTGAGCAGTTGCACCCGACGCGCTGCCGGCAACGACCACGCGTCGTGTCGCCTCACATCGACCCCCAGCCGTCGCGCCAGGGCTTTAGCGGCGCTGAGGATCGATCGCATCGCGTGAGTGTCGCAGAGCGGGCGGTACCATTCCGTCGGCGCCTCTACCGCCGTGCCGGTGCTCCTTCCCTAGCAGCGCCCGCAACGGTTCGGCCCTGCGGATTGTGCCGCTCGATCCCCCTCGTGTATCGCCGGCAGCCCTCTCGACCGACGCTCGTCGCCGCCAGCGGTCGCTGCGACAACCCTCCGCAGAGCCTTGCGCACGTCGAGTCAAATCCAGGAGCATCCGTTTCTGCTCGCCGGGCACACCTGACCCCCCTCACCATGATGCGCATGTGGTGTGCCCCCTTCACCCGAACTCGCGCTGCCAGCACTCGCCGCACCCCGCGAGCAACTCGGGCGGTTCGGCTCTTTCGCGCGTGAGCGCAGTTGGGTACAACGTCCGCCCGGAAGCCACGGCAGCGCCACGGCTAGGTTCGGACGGTTGAGGGCCTGTAGGCGCAACCCTCTATGCAGTTGCCGGGATTTCCTAGAAGATCCGCCCAGCTTTACAAGATCATCTTGTGTGGCGTTCGGTGGACGATCGGAGCTGCAGCGTCGCGTCATGAGTCGACGGGTAGAGGGTCGGCGTTCTCCTGCCTCGGCGCCGTTACAATCAGCGGCCCGGTGCGGCGGATCGCGCCGCCGCGGCCGCCTTCGCGTGCCCTAGGAGGCCCGGGAGCCGTTTGCCGTCGCCGCCGGGACCTTGGCGGGCGGTGCCGATCCGCCGACCTCGAGCAGAATCCCAGCGAGCTTCTGCTCCCACACGACCCCCGTCGCCGGGAAGGGCCGCACATCGCCGCGGCCTGCGGTCAGCTCGCGGCCGCCCGCTGAGCCACCCGCCCGCGGAGCGCGTCAGCCCGGCCAGGCCGGCGTCTCTGGATGGAGGTCGAACTCCCCGCCGGGGCGGCAGCGCTCGGGATCGCGGTAGTCGCCCTGCGGCAGCCGCAGGTCCCGGAGGGCGCTGAACGTCGCCACCCGCCGGGCCGCCGGCTCGCCGAGCCCGATCGCCCGTGCGGCCGCCTCCACGGTCTGGAGCGCGTAGCACTGCGTCTGCGCCTCGTGCTTCACCCCGCGCAGATGCCATGCCTCGTGGGCGAGCGTGAGCATGCCGTCGATCGCCCGCACGTCACCCTCTGAGCAGACGCCGGTCTCGACGCAGGCGAAGTCCGGCGCCGGGTCGCGGCGCCAGAGCTTCTCGAGGTGCTTGCACGTAGAGCCCGAGAGCTGCGTCTCGTCCGCCGGGTTGCCGTGCTCGTCGTACGCGACCCACCCCGCGTACGGCGTGATCTCGACGAGCCGCGACCAGAAGCCGGGGCAGCTGACGCCCACCTCCCGGCCGGCGAGGGCCGTCGCGACGAGCCCGAGGCGCTCCTCGTTCTGGTGCCGGCGCAGGAACTGCCAGCCGGAGAAGGCGGTGATCAGGGCGAGGACGACGGCGAGCGTGCGCACCCGCTCAGTATCGAGCGCGTCCGGGCCCGTGCCTAGCCTGCAGCGGGTGCGCCGGAGCCCGCAGCCCGTCCCCCGCAGCGGCCCGCCACGCCTGCGCCCGCTCTCGGAGCTCCTCGCGCTCCCTCGGCGGAGCCCCCTGCACGCCGAGCTCGCGGCCGCCCTCGCCGCTGCCGACGCGTTGCACCTCCTGCACACCGATCTCGAGCCGGTGCCGGTGCGGCCGACGACCGCGAAGCGACGGAGCGGCTGCTACCGGTCCCACGGCGGCGATCCCGTCGACCTGCGCGTTTCGGCGCACGCGGCCAATGTCCCGTTCTGTTTCCTGCACGAGCTCGGCCACCTCGTCGACCACCAGCTGGCAGCCGAGCCGCGGCGCTTCGCGTCGTCGGGCCACCCGGTCCTGAAGCCATGGCGGGCGGCGGTACGCCGGCTGCCGTCGTGCGTGCCCGCCCACGCCGGGAGCTCGCACCGACGCTACTTCGAGACGTTCCGGGAGCTCTGGGCGCGCAGCTACGCGCAGACCGTGCTCGCGGCTTCCGCCGACCGGCGCCTGCGTGAGGGGCTGCGGGAGCTGCAACGCCGGCGCGACCCGTTCGTCTGGGCGGAACGCGAGTTCGCGCCCGTCGCGGCCGAGGTCGAGCGGGCGCTCGCGCGGCTCGACCTCCTCCGGACGCGCGCGGCCGCGTGACGCCTACCGCCGGACCCGGCCCTCCATGCGGCCGAGCGTGCGCCGCAGCCAGCCGCGCGCCTCGAACCGCTCGCCGACGGCGTCCTCAAATGCGCGCGCCCGCTGCAGCAGCACCGCCTTCAACTCGGTGCGGGAGCCCTCGTCGAGCCCGTCTGAGTACGAGCGCACGGCATCCGCGAACGCCTGCCCCGAGTAGTCCGCCGCGAGCTCGTCCACGCGCCGCTCGAGCTCCGCGCGCGAGGGCCGCACGCTACGCCCCCTTCTGCGCCTCGAGCTGACGCGCGGGAGCCGAGCCCTCGCCCAGGTCGGGATGCTCCTCGAACCCGTACCTGACAACCGCCCGCTTCGCCGCCTTCACCTCGTCGAGCCGCCGCACCGGCCGCGTGGCCGGCGCGTCCTTCAGGAGTTGCGGGTCGTCCGACGCCTCCCGGGCGATCGCCAGCATGGCCTCGCAGAACGCGTCGAGCCGCTCCTTCGGCTCCGTTTCGGTGGGTTCGATCATCAGCGCCTCGGGGACGACGAGCGGGAAGTAGATCGTCGGCGGGTGGAAGCCGTAATCCATCAGCCGCTTCGCGACGTCGAGCGCCGTCGCGCCGTGCTCGCGCTTCAGATTCCTGGCGCTGAGCACGAACTCGTGCATGCAAAGCCGGTCGTACGGCAGGTCGTACGCGTGGCGCAGCCGCGCGAGCAGGTAGTTCGCGTTCAGGACCGCGGTCTCGCTCATCGTGCGCAGCGCCGGCCCGTACAGCCGGATGTACGCATAGGAGCGGACGAAGACGCCGAACGGGCCGGTGAAGCCGCGCACCTTCCCGATCGACTTCGGCCGGTCGTGGTCGAGGCGGAAGCCGTCGCCGTCCCGGACCACCGCCGGCACCGGCAAGTAGGGCTCGAGGGTCTCCCGCACGACGATCGGCCCGCCGCCCGGCCCGCCGCCGCCGTGCGGCTGGGAGAAGGTCTTGTGCAGGTTGATGTGGACGATGTCGAAGCCCATGTCGCCCGGGCGCGAGATGCCGCACACGGCGTTCAGGTTCGCGCCGTCGTAGTAGAGGAGCGACCCCGCTTCGTGGAAGATCTCCGCGACCTCGGTGATGTTCTCGTCGAAGAGGCCGAGCGTGGACGGGTTCGTGAGCATCAGGCCCGCGGTGCGCGCGCTGACCTTCGCGCGCAGGTCGTCGAGGTCGAGGTTGCCGCGCGCGTCGGTCGCGACCTTCTCCAGCCGGTAGCCCGCCATCGTCACGCTCGCCGGGTTCGTGCCGTGCGCGGTGTCCGCGGTGATGATCGTGTCGCGCTGCTGCCCCTCGCCCCGGTCTGCGAAGTACGCGCGCATCAGCATCAGCCCGGTCAGCTCGCCCTGCGAGCCCGCCGCCGGCTGCAGCGAGCAGGCGTGGAGGCCGGCGACCTCCTGCAGGATCTCCTGCAGCCGCCACATCAGCTCGAGCGCGCCCTGAGCGCCGTCCTCGTCCTGCAGCGGGTGCAGGTGGGCGAACCCCGGCAGGTTCGCGAGCCGCTCGTTCACGCGCGGGTTGTGCTTCATCGTGCAGGAGCCAAGCGGGTAGAAGCCGTTGTCGATCCCGAAGTTGCGGTTCGAGAGGGCCGTGAAGTGCCGTACGAGCTCGGGTTCGGCGATCTCCGGCAGGCGCGGCGGCTCCGCCCGCCGCAGCTCCTCCGGCACCTCGACCGGCCCGATGTCGTACCGCGGCAGGGTCCCCGCGCGCCGTCCCGGCTGCGACTGCTCGAAGAGGAGCTTCACGCGCCGACCTCGTCGAGCACCTGCGCGAGCCGCTCGATGTCCTCCGGGCTCCGCTTCTCGGTCACGGCGACGAGCAGGACGTCGTCCATCCCCTCGTAGTCGCGGCCGAGCGGGTAGCCGGGATGGACGCCGCGCGCGCGGGCGCGGCGCACGACCTCCCGCGCGTCGCCGTCGACACGGAGCGCGAACTCCTTGAACGTCGGCCGGTCGGGGAACGCGAGCTCCCGCCCCAGCCGCTCCTTGGCGTGGCCGCCGAGCGCGAGGCACGTTTCGCCGAGCTCCCGCAGGCCGTGCGGCCCCAGCCAGGAGAGGTGCGCGAGCCCGGCGAGCGCGAGCAGCGTCTGGTTCGTCGTGATGTTCGACGTCGCCTTCTCGCGGCGGATGTGCTGCTCGCGCGTCTGCAGCGTCAGCACGTAGCCGCGCTCGCCGTCGAGGTCGGTCGTCTCGCCGATGATCCGCCCGGGCAGACGGCGCACGTGCTCGCTCCGCGCCGCGAGGAAGCCGTAGTGCGGGCCGCCGAAGGACTGGGGGTTGCCAGCGCTCTGCCCCTCCCCGATCGCGAGCGCGCAACCGTATGCGCCCGGTGCCTCGAGCACGCCGAGCGAGACCGGGTCGACGTGAGCGACGGCAAGGGCGCCGGCCTCGTTCGCGGCGGCTGCGAGCTCCGGCGCCGGCTCGAGGCAGCCGAAGAAGTTCGGCTGCTGGAAGAGGACGGCGGCGGCGCCCTCCGCTGCCGCCGCGACGCGCGCCGGGTCGGTCGTGCCGCCGTCGTGCGGCACCTCGACGACCTCGAGCCCGAAGCCGACGGCGTACGTCTTCACCACCTGCCGCACCTGCGGCGCGAGCGTCTCCGCAAGCACGACCTTCGAGCGGCCGGTGACGTGCTTCGCGACGAAGCACGCGTCGGCGGCGACGGTCGTGCCGTCGTAGCCGGACGCGTTCGAGACGTCCATCCCCGTCAGCTCGCAGACCGCGGTCTGGTACTCGAAGATCGCCTGCAGCACGCCCTGGCTCATCTCGGGCTGGTACGGCGTGTACGCCGTCAGGAACTCGCCGCGCGAGAGCACGACGTCGACGACGGCCGGCACGTAGTGGTCGTAGACGCCGGCGCCGAGGAAGGAGAGCTCGCGCGTCGTGTCGACGTTCCGGGCCGCGAGCCCCTCCAGGTGCCGCACGAGCTCGGGCTCGGAGAGCGCGGGCTCGAGGTCGAGCGGCCGGTCGAGCCTGACGCCCGCAGGAATGTCGCGGAACAACGCGTCGACCGAGTCGACGCCGATCGTCTCCAGCATCGCCTCGAGGTCGGCGTCGGTGAGGGAGAGCTGACTGCTGACGAAGCGGTCGCTCAAGACTCGGCGACGACCTGCCTGTACGCCTCCACGTCGAGCAGCGCATCCAGCTCCGCAGGGTCGGAGACCCGGATCCGGAGCAGCCAGCCGTCGCCGTACGGATCCTCGTTCACCGTCTCCGGCGCCTCCACGACCTTCTCGTTCACCGCCAGGATCTCGCCGCTCAGCGGCGCGACCACGTCCGACACGGCCTTCACCGACTCCACCTCGCCGTAGGCCGCGTCCTTCGAGACCGTCGCGCCGACCTGCGGCGCCTCGAAGTGCACGAGCTCGCCGAGCGCGTCCTGGGCGAACCACGTGATCCCGAGCACCGCCTCGTCGCCCTCGACGCGCGCCCAGTCGTGCTCGGGGTGGTACCTGAGGTCTTCCGGATAGCTCTCCGCTGCGGCCACCGCGCCTACTCCTCCTTCTCGTAGATGGGCTTGGGCACGACGGTCGCCCGCCGCTGCCGGCCGCGCACGTCGATCTCGAGCTCGGTGCCGTTCGCCGCCTGCGCCGTCGGCACGTAGCCCATGCCGATGCCGCGGTCGAGCATCGGGGAGTGCGTTCCCGACGTGACGACGCCGCCGCCGGCGATCGGCATGTCCTTGCGGGGGATCGCGCGCTCTTCCATCACGAACGCGACCAGCTTTCGCTCCGGCCCCTCCTCCTTGATCCGGCGCAGCTCGCCGGCGCCGGTGAAGTCCTTGTCGAGCGCGCACGTCCAGCCGAGCCCGGCCGAGACCGCGTCCGTCTCCGGCGTGATGTCGTTCCCGTGCAGCGGGTAGCAGACCTCGAGCCGCAACGTGTCGCGCGCCCCGAGCCCACACGGGACGGCGCCGCGGTCGACGACCGCGTCCCAGAGCGCCGGCGCGTCCTCCGCCGCGCAGAGGAGCTCGCAGCCCGGCTCGCCGGTGTAGCCGGTGCGGTTCACGATCACCTCGACGCCGTCGATCTCGCCCGGAGCATGGGTGAACGGCTTCGCCGGCGGCAGGCCGAGCCGGCCGAGCGCCTGCGGGCCCTGCACCGCGAGGAGCGCGTACTCGTCCGAGGCGTCGCGCACCTCCGACCCTCGCGGCTCGCGCTCCTTCAGCCACGCGAAGGCGGCGTCGCGGTTGCCGGCGTTCACGACGAGCAGGTAGTGGTGCGGCCCCAGCCGGTAGGCGATCAGGTCGTCGACGATGCCGCCGCGCTCGTTCGTCAGCAGCGTGTACTGCGCCCCGCCGTCACCGAGCCGGTCGAGGTCGTTCGACAGCACGGACTGGAGGAACGTGTGCGCGGACGGGCCCTCGACGTGCAGCTCGCCCATGTGCGAGACGTCGAAGACGCCGCAGTCGGTGCGGACGGCGCGGTGTTCCGGGATCACGCCCGCGTACTGGACGGGCATCTCCCAGCCGGCGAACGGCACGAGGCGTGCGCCGGCCGCGACGTGCCGCTCGTGGAGCGGCGTCCTCTGCAGGGTCTGCACGCGGCGGACTCTACCGCCGGCCGCCGGGGCTCGGCTTCAGTCGTCGGACGCGAAAGCGCGACGCCCCGGCTCGCTGAGCCAGGGCGTCGGACCGGGTCTCCTAGGCTCGCCGGGCAGCGAGCCAAGAGGGCATGTCGGGCTAGTACCGCCGCCGTGACATCCGAAACCTCGGCTAGTCCTCACGCAGGAAGGACGGGATCTCGAGCTCGCTGTCGGACGCGACGCGCTCGCGGCGGGGCTCGCGCCGCGGCTCGCCCTCGGCCATCGCGGCGACCGGCGCGAGGCCTCGCTCGGAGCGCTGGCGGCGGCGCTGCCGGCCGCCGAACCCCGTTGCGATCACCGTCACGCGGACTTCGTCCGTCAGCGACTCGTCGATCACGGCGCCGAAGATGACGTTTGCGTTCGCGTCCGCCGCCCCCGTGACGACCTCGGCCGCCTCGTTCACCTCGAAGAGGCCGAGGCCTGGCCCACCCGTGATGTTGAGGAGGATTCCGGTCGCGCCCTCGACGGACTGCTCGAGGAGAGGCGACGAGACGGCGGTGCGGGCGGCCTCGGCGGCACGGTTCTCGCCGGAGGCGGTGCCGATGCCCATCAGCGCCGAGCCGGCGTCGCGCATGATCGTGCGCACGTCGGCGAAGTCGAGGTTGACGATGCCGGGGATCGTGATCAGGTCGGTGATCCCCTGAACACCCTGCCGCAGGATGTCGTCGGCGATCCGAAACGCCTCCGTCACCGGCGTCCGCTTCTCGACCACCTGCAGCAAGCGGTCGTTCTCGATCACGATCAGCGTATCGACCCGGTCGCGCAGGTCCTGGATCCCGACCTCCGCCTGCTCCGCGCGGCGGCGCCCCTCGAAGGAGAACGGCTTCGTGACGACGCCGACCGTGAGCGCCTCCAGCTCGCGCCCGAGCTCGGCCACGACGGGTGCGCCGCCCGTCCCGGTGCCGCCGCCTTCGCCGGCGGTGACGAAGATCATGTCGGCGCCTTTCAGCGCCTCCTTCAGCTCGTCCCGTGTCTCCTGCGCGGCGGCCAGGCCAACCGTCGGGTCGGCGCCTGCGCCGAGGCCGCGCGTGGCCTTCGAACCGATGTGGATCTTCACGTCGGCGTCCGCCATCAGGAGCGCCTGGGCGTCGGTGTTGACGGCGATGAACTCGACCCCGGCGACGCCGGCGTCGACCATGCGGTTCACCGCGTTCGTCCCGCCGCCGCCGACGCCGACGACCTTGATCACCGCCAGGTAGTTACCGGATGCGTCTCTCATCTGTGGTCCTCGCTCGCTGGTCTCGACCGGCCTGAACCTGAAGCTCGACTAGAGGATCGCGGTCGAGCCGTACCTTTCCGCGTGCAGCGTACGCATCCTCCACCCGCGTGTCAACGCAAGCCTCAACCGGAACTCGATCCTTGTACCTCGACCTCTACCTGAGAGTTGAGCGTTTCTGCGGCAACGGGGAACTTCGGCACGCTCACGTCCAGGTAGCCCATCGGCGGGAGGCTCGGGAGGATCCGGCGCGCGATCTCGAGCTTGAGCGCTCGCTGCGTCCCGTCGCCGAGCCGGATCTCGAAGCCGTTCCGGAGGACGAGTGTCAGCTCGTCCCGGCTCGCGCGTACCGACGCCACGCGGCTCGGCAGAGGCGCGGCGACGAGCGGCGCGACCGCGCGGACCGCCTGCAGCGGCACACCCTTCACGGTCCCTCCCGCCTCGAGGACGACGCCACGACCGAGCCAGACACGCGGCAGCGCCGGCCGCTGGCGGAGCGCGAGCGGCGCGAGCACGCGGCCGGAGGCGGCGACGAGCCAGGAGGCGGCACCCTGCCGCAATACGGCCGCCGGCTGCTCCGGCACGACGGTCACGGCGAGTGTGTGCGGGAACGCGCGGTCGACGGCGGCGCTCGCCACCCACGGCAGCCGCTCGACACGCGCCTCGAGCGCCGGCAGGCGCAGCGAGAGCAGGCTCTCGGCCTGGACGTGATCGAGCGTGGCGCGAACTTCGGCCGCCACGTCGGCGGGCGCGCCGTGCACGCGCACCTCGGTGACCGCGAACGCGGCCGTGCTCCGTGCGTAGCCGTAGGCGAGGCCGGCGCCGACGAGGAGCGCGAGCCCGACGGCAAGCGAGCGGCCGGAGGGGGCGAACCGCTTCAGCTCGAGGCGACCGGCCGGGCGACGGCGCGGCAGGGTCGTGACGGCGCTCTGCGCGCGCGCCTGCGGCTCCGAGCGTCCGCGTGCTTCCCTCCCTCCGGCCACCACGGCACCTTCGCCGCCCTCAGCACGCTTCCTACGTCAGAGCGGCGGCAGCTCGACGTCCCCCAGGAGTTCGACCTCGTGACGGAGTTCGACGCCGTAGCGCTCGCGGGCGCGACGCCGCGCCTCGACCATCAGGGCGAGCGCGTCGGCGCTCGTCGCGCCGCCGGCGTTTTCGATGAAGTTCGCGTGCAGCGGCGAGATCTGCG
This sequence comes from Gaiellaceae bacterium, assembly GCA_035645095.1. Taxonomy (GTDB): domain Bacteria; phylum Actinomycetota; class Thermoleophilia; order Gaiellales; family Gaiellaceae; genus Gaiellasilicea. The sequence continues at coordinate 10,365 of DASQNG010000041.1, forward strand.
CGCCTCCGATCCGGTGGCCCTTGAGGCCGCAGCTCTCGAGCATGCGCCCCGCCCCGAGGTCGTGCTCGGGGTTCTTGAAGACGCTGCCGAACGTGCGCTTGTTCGTCGGCTGCGTCGCCTTGCGCCGGGCGATCAGCTCCGCGACCTCGGCGCGGATCTCCGCCTCCGGCCGCAGCCGCAGCCGGTACTCGACCTGCGCGACGACCTGGCCGTGGCGCAGGTTCGAGTGGCGGTAGGAGAGCCCGAGCTGCGCCGGCGTCAGCCAGTCCGCGCCGTCGGCGGTGACGACGAGCGCGCGGACGAGGACCTCCGCCCAGTCGGTGCCGTACGCGCCCGCGTTCATCCAGACGCCGCCGCCGGCCGTGCCGGGAATCGCGCACGCGAACTCGAAGCCGCCGAGTCCCGCACCGCGAGCCGCGTGGAGGCAGACGGCGTTCGTGGCTCCGCCGCCGGCACGTAACAGTGTTCCGTCGACCTCCACGCTCGCCAGCTCGCCGCCGAGACGGAGCACGAGCGCGTCGACGCCCTCGTCCGCGGCGAGCACGTTCGAGCCCAAGCCGACGACGGCGACCGCGAGCCCCTCCGCCTGCGCCCACCGCAGCGCCGCCTCGAGCTCCGCGAGCGTCGTCGGCCGCGCCAGCCCCCGCGCCGGGCCGCCGGTGCCGATCGTCGTCAGCTTCGAGAGCGGCGCCTCCCGCTCGATCCTCACGCGAGCGACTCCAGGAGGAGCCGCCCCGCACGGTCGACGTCGCCCGCCCCGAGCGTGAGCACCAGGTCGCCCGGGACGGCCCACGCGCGCACGAGCGCGACGGCGTCCTCGACCCGCGGCGCCCAGCCGGCGCGAACGTCCCACGGGAGCGCATCGACGACGAGCTTCCCGGTCACGCCCTCGAGCCGCTCCTCGCGCGCGCCGTAGACGTCGGTCACGCAGACCGCGTCGGCGGCACCGAGCGCACGCGCGAACTCCGACGCGAGGTGCCGCGTCCGCGAGTAGAGGTGCGGCTGGAAGAGGACGAGGACGCGTCCGTCGGCGCGGTCGCGGGCCGCGGCGATCGTGGCGGCGACCTCCGACGGATGGTGCGCGTAGTCGTCGACGACGGTCACGCCGCCCGCCGTGCCGACGACCTCGAAGCGGCGGCCGGCACCCCGGAAGCGCGCGAGCACGGGCACGGCCTCGTCTCGCCGGACGCCCGCCAGCTCGAGTGCCGCGAGCGCGGCAGCGGCGTTGCTGCGGTTGTGCTCACCGGGGACGGCCAGCTCGACCTCGGCCGGCGCCAGCTCCCAGCCGCGCACGACGCGCGGCACGTGCTCGAGCCACGCCTCGAAGAGCGCACGTACCTCGGCCTCGGAGCCGAAGGTGGCGTGGTGGTCGAGCTC
>DASQNG010000042.1:0-5123 GCA_035645095.1 Gaiellaceae bacterium
CAGCGTCGGCCCCGGGCACTCCCCGATGCCCACGATCCCCTCGTCCGACGTGATGCGGATCACGAGGCCGGACGCGGTATGCCGTGTCCCGCCTGGCCACACGAGCGGCTCCCGCATCGGGACGGTGACGGCAGTGGTCTCGAGCCCGGAGATCCGCATCTCCCGACGAGACTAGAACTGGAGCTTCGTAATTGTCAACCATTTCGTTATTGTCGACAATCGCAACGATGGCCGTGACCGAGGACAAGAGAAGCCCCAGGCACCAGCCCGTCGTCGAAGCGCTGCGCATCGAGATCCTGCAGGGACGCGTTGCAGCCGGCGAGCGCCTGATCGAGGAGCGCCTCTCGAACGAGCACGAGACGACGCGCGGAGCCGTGCGCGAGGCGCTGCGTCGGCTCGAAGGTGAGGGGCTCGTCCAGTCCATCCCCTACCGCGGCGCATTCGTGCTCGGTGTCAGCGACGAGGAGGTGCGCCGGGTGCTCATCCCGATCCGCCTCACGCTCGAGGTGTTCTGCGTCGAGCATGCGTTGCCGCTGCTGACCGACGACGACTTCGCCGAACTCGCGAAATGCGTCTGGACGATGGAGGACGCTGCGCGCGTTGCCGACCTGGCGCGGCTTGTCGAGGCGGACGTGTCGTTCCACGAGACCGTGCTTGAGCGCGCGCGCCAGCCGTACGCGGTCCAGCTGTGGCGCGCCGTCGCGCCACGGATTCGTGCCTACTTCCTCCGCTACGGGAAGGCGCGCGATTTCGAGCAGATCGTCGAGGAGCACCGTGAACTCCTGGCGGCGTTCCAGACGCGCGACATGGAGCAGGTGCTCCCCGTGCTCGAGCGGCACATCGCCGTGGACACGCCGTTGGCGGCGGAGCCCGTCCCGTGAGCGACCTGCTCCGCGTCGAGAACCTGCGGACCTCGTTCCAGACGGAGGCGGGGACACTTCGCGCGGTCGACGGCGTGGACCTCCAGCTGCGGCGCGGCCGGACACTCGGCGTGGTCGGCGAGTCCGGGAGCGGCAAGTCCGTCACGGCCCTCTCGATCATGCGGCTCGTGGATCCGCCGGGCTGGATCCACGACGACAGCCGCATCCTGTTCCAGGAGCGCGACCTCACGACGCTGACCGAGGACGACATGGAGCGCGTTCGCGGCAAGGACATCTCCATGATCTTCCAGGAGCCGATGACCTCGCTGAACCCGGTCTTCACCGTCGGCGACCAGATCGTCGAGGCGATCCGGATCCACGAGGCAGTGGGCGAGAGGGCAGCGGCCGCGCGGGCAGTCGAGATGCTCGCGCTGGTCGGGATCCCCGAGGCGGCCCGCCGCTTCTCCGACTACCCGCACCAGCTCTCCGGCGGGATGCGCCAGCGCGTGATGATCGCGATCGCGCTCTCCTGCAACCCGAAGCTGCTGATCGCGGACGAGCCGACGACCGCACTCGACGTCACGATCCAGGCGCAGATCCTCGAGCTGATGAAGGACCTGCGCGACCGCCTCGAGATGTCGATCATGCTGATCACGCACGACCTCGGCGTCGTGGCCGAGATGGCCGACGACGTCGCCGTCATGTACGCCGGCCGCGTGGTCGAGCAGGGCCCGGTGGCCGAGGTCTTCCGGTCGCCGCAGCACCCCTACACGGAGGCGCTCCTGCACTCGATCCCGCTGCTCGGGATGACGCAGGCGGAGCCGCTCAAAGTGATCCGGGGAACCGTCCCGAGCCCGCTCGACTGGCCGGACGGCTGCCGCTTCCGACCACGTTGCGACTACTCGTTCCAGAAGTGCGTCGAGCAGCCGCCGCTCTTCGATGTCGGCGTCCAGTCGTCCGCGTGCTGGCTCTGCCGCGACGGGCGCCGCGCCGCGGAGGGCGTGCGGGTGCTCTCCGCATGAGCCAGGCGCACGCGTTGCCCGCACCGGACGCGCCGCCGGGCGGGGAGCGGCCGCTGCTCGAGGCGCACGGCCTGCGCAAGTACTTCCCCGTCAAGGCAGGCGTCCTTCGCCGGACCGTCGGACATGTGCAAGCCGTCGACGGCGTCGACCTCGCCGTCCGCCGCGGCGAGACGCTCGGGCTCGTCGGGGAGTCAGGCTGCGGGAAGTCGACACTCGGGCGGACGCTCCTGCGGCTCGTCGAGCCCACGAGCGGCCGCATCGTCTTCGACGGTACCGACGTCACGGCGCTCGGCCGCTCCGACCTGAAGACGGCGCGCCGCGACATGCAGATCATCTTCCAGGACCCGGTCGGCTCGCTCGACCCGCGAATGAACGTCGGGCAGCTCGTCGGAGAAGGGCTCGCGATCCAGCGCAGCGGCAACCGCCGCTCCCGTCGCGATCGCGTGCTGGAGGTGCTCGAGCGCGTCGGCCTTCCCGCGGAGGCCGTGAACCGCTACCCGCACCAGTTCAGCGGCGGGCAGCGGCAGCGGATCGGCATCGCACGCGCGCTCGTCCTGCAGCCGAAGCTGATCGTCGCCGACGAGCCGGTTTCGGCGCTCGACGTCTCGATCCAGTCCCAGGTCCTGAACCTGCTCGTCACGCTGAAGCAGGAGTTCGGGCTCACCTACGTCTTCGTCGCCCACGACCTCGCGGTCGTCGGCTACATCTCGGACCGCATCGCCGTCATGTATCTCGGCAAGGTGGTCGAGCTGGCGCCGGCGGCGTCGCTCTTCACGCGCCCGCTCCACCCGTACACGATGGCGCTCCTGTCGGCGATTCCCGAGCCGATCCCGGGGCGCAAGCAGCGGCGGATCGTGCTGCGCGGGGACGTCCCGAGCCCGATCGACCCGCCCTCCGGGTGCCGCTTCCGCACGCGCTGCCCGCTGGCGCAGGACATCTGCGCCGAGCTCGAGCCGCCGCTCGTCCCGCACGACGACGGCCCCGGACACGTGGCCGCCTGCCACTTCGCCGGAACACCGATCCCCGACGCGCCGCGCCATGCGGATGCCGTCGCCTAGCACGCCCGTCCACGACGCCAGGCTCCTCCACGACCGCCGCGTCCCGGCACGCGACGGGATCACGCTCTCCGCCGACGTGTACCTGCCGCTCGCAGCCGGGCCGTTCCCGACGATCGTGCAGTGGACGCCGTACGAGTCGACGCGCGAGCGGTTCGTCGCCTGGGGCGCATGGTTCGCGCAGCGTGGATACGCCGCGGTGGTCGTCGACGTGCGCGGCCGCTACGAGTCCGAGGGCGTCTTCACCGCCTGGGAGCACGACGGTCGCGACGCCCAGGACACGCTGACGTGGGCTGCCGCCGAACCCTGGTGTAACGGGCGCATCGGCACGTGGGGCCGCAGCTACGGCGCGCTCGTGCAGTGGCAGCTCGTTCACCTCGGTCACCCGAACCTCGTCTGCGTCGCGCCGCACGTGATTCACGACGACTACTTCTGGGACGGTTACTGGACCGGCGGTGCCTTTCAGCTCGCACTCACGCTCGGCGCCGCGGCCCTCTGGACGAGCGCGCTCAGCCTGATCACCGGCCCGAACGCGGCCGATCTCGTGCTGAACGAGCGCGTGCTGCGACACCTCCCGCTCGTCGAGCTCGACGAGGTCACGATCGGCCGCAAGGTCGACTACTGGCGCACGTGGTGGGAGCACCAGGTGAACGACGAGTACTGGCAGGCCTTCAGGCACCGGCCGGAGCAGCTCCAGGTGCCGATCTTCCAGCAGGGCGGCTGGTTCGACCCGTACTCCGGCTCCCACCTCCGCACGTTCGCCGCGACCTCCGAGCGCGTCCCGAGCCGCGTCCTGATGGGGCCATGGTCGCACGAGGAGGAGGTGGAGTCGTTTCGCGGAGACGTCGACCTGGGCGCGGCGGTGACCGTGATCCGGGAGCACGAGCTCGCGTTCTACGACACGTATCTGCGCGACCTCGACAACGGCTGGGAGGAGCGGCCGCCGCTCGAGCTGTTCGTGCTCGGACGGAACGGGTGGCGCGGGGAACGCGAGTGGCCGCTTCCGGGGACCGAGCCGACCCGCTTCTTCCTCCACTCGCAGGGCCGAGCGAACACGCTCGCAGGGGACGGCATGCTCGACCCGGAGCCGCCGCGGCACGACGAGCCCGCCGACCGCTACTCCTACGACCCCGAGAACCCCGTGCCGACGATCGGCGGCGTGAACTCCGTGCTGACGATGACGCAGGGGGCGCAGACGCCCGTGCTCCCCGGGCCGCGCGACCAGCGGCCGCTGGAGCGCCGCGACGACGTCCTCTGCTACACGAGCGCCGAGCTGGAGCGTGACCTCGAGGTGATCGGCGACGCGGAGGTCGTCCTCTACGCGGCCTCGAGCGCGCGGGACACGGACTGGCTCGTGCGGCTCTCGGACGTGCACCCGGACGGGCGGGCGATCTTCCTCACCGAGGGGATCATCCGCGCGCGCTACCGCGACTCCGTCGACGGAGATCGCACCGAGCTGCTCGAGCCGGACGAGGTGGCCGAGTACCGGATCCGGCTCTACCCCGTCGCGAACGTGTTCCGGCGCGGGCACCGCGTCCGACTCGACGTGACGAGCTCTAGCTTCCCGCGCTTCTCGCGGAACCTCAACACGGGCGACGACGTGGGCACCGGGACGCGGGTCGAGGTCGCGCGGCAGACCGTGCTGCACACGGACGCGTACCCGTCGCACGTCGTGCTGCCACTTGTCGGCCGGTGAGCGGCTTCGACCTCGCGGGCCGCACCGCCCTCGTCACGGGCTCGACGCGCGGGATCGGCCTCGCGCTGGCGCAGGCGCTCGCGGAGGCGGGGGCGACGGTGGTCGTGAACGGACGCGCAGCCGGGGCCGTGGACGCGGTCGCGCGGAACCTGGGCGGGATCCCCGCTCCGTTCGACGTGACGGACGCGAACGCCGTGGCGGCGGCGGTCTCGGCGCTCCCGCCCGTCGACGTGCTCGTGAACAACGCGGGCACGACCGTCCGCCGGCCGCTCCTCGCGACCGAGCCGGAGGAGTGGCGTCACGTGCTCGAGACGAACCTCACGGCCGCCTTCGTCGTCGCCCGCACGGTCGTTCCGGGAATGATCGCGCGCGGTAGCGGGAAGATCATCAACATCGGCTCCGTCGCCGGCGAGGTTGCGCGCCCCACGACCGGCGCCTACGCGGCGGCGAAGGGCGGGCTGCGGGCGCTGACACGAACAATGTGCGTCGA
>DASQNG010000043.1:0-9048 GCA_035645095.1 Gaiellaceae bacterium
TCGGTTCGTTCCGATCGTCGTCCTCCGAGACGTCTCGCTGCAGGCCGGGCGTGGGGTCGACCTCGTTCGGCACGCCGTCGCCGTCGAAGTCGGGGGGGGACGGCATGTCCGACACCGGCTCCGCAGGGCTCGGATCGGTTCTGGCCGGCGGGGCCGGCTCCCCCCGGCGGGCAGCGTTCCGCGCGCTGGTGATGTCCTCCTTGGCGCTCGAGTAGTCTCGCACGTCGCGCGGCAGCCCCTTGATCGCGTCGTCGTAGCACCGCAGCGGGTACGTACGGTCGACGCGGCCGTCGTCGTACCAGTCGTCGATCACCTTCAAGCCGCACGTCGAGGTCGAGCCGGCGGCAGCCGTCCCAGCGGCGGCGAGCGCCAGCACCGCTACGAGCACGAGCGCGTGCAGGAGGCGGAGGAAGGGTGTCGAGGCGGGCAACGAGTCTCTGGGGGAGTCGCCGCTGTCGAGCGGCGCAGTGAGTGTGCACACTCTCGCGGACGGCGGTGATCCGCCCGTGTGCAGCACGTAAACGCTTTGTAAGCGCCGCTCCGCCGGCGCAGCCGGAGGAGAGTGTAGCTTCCGCGGCGATGCACTCGGCCCGCGAACGCGCCGCCGCGCTGCGTCCCGGGCCCGACGCGCTGCTCGCGCCCGTCGTCCTCGCGCTCCTCACGGCTGCGCTCTTCGCCGGCGAAGCGTTCGCGACGGCCGCCGCGGCACTCATCGCCGCCGGCGCCGTCGCGGCACTCGCCCTCCTCGGCCGGCTGCCGCTCCGTCGCGGCGCGGGCGCGCTCGTCGGCGCGCTCGTCGCTCTCGCCGCGTGGAACGGCTTGTCGGCGTGGTGGTCGGTGGCGCCCGACGCGTCCTGGCGCGAGCTCAACCGCGGACTCGCCTATGCCGCCTTCGCCGTGCTGGGCGCCGCGCTCGGGTCGTTGCCGCGCCGACCGCTGCGCGCCGCGGCAGTCGTGGTTGGCCTCCCGCTCGCGGCCGCCGTCTTCTGGGCGCTCGCGGGCAAGGCGATCCCGGCGCTCTTCCCCGACGGTGGCCGGGCGGCGCGGCTGCGGGACCCGATCGGCTACTGGAACGCGCTCGCGCTCGTCGCCGACGCACTGCTCGTGCTCGGGCTGTGGACCGCGGCGCGGCCTGCCCGGCGACGCGGGCCCGTCGTCGTCGGCACCGTGCTCGCCTATGCAGCGGTGGTCGCGGTGCTCCTGACCGCGTCACGCGCGGGCCTTGCCGCGGGCGTCGTCGCCGTCGGCGCCTGGCTCGCGCTCGACGGCCGCCGGGTGGAGCGCGCGCTCCTCGCGCTCGCGGCGGCCGTCCCCGGGGGGATCGTGGCCGCGTGGACGTTCACGCGACCTGCGCTCGTCGAGGACGGGCAGGAGCTCGCTGACCGCGCCGCGGACGGGCGGCTCTTCGCGCTCGTGTTCGTCGTCGGCGCGGTGGCTGCCGGCGCTGCCGGGGTCGCGGCGGCGCGGGCCGAACCGAGCGCCCGGGGGCGGCGGCTCCTCGGGCGCGGCCTGGCCGCCGGCGTTGCCGTCCTCCTGCTCGCGGGTGCCGTGGGCATCGCGGCGACGGGTGACCCGTTCGCGAGCGGTCGCTCGGTCGCGCAGGGGCCGGGCCGCCTCGCGGACGCGGGCCTCAACAACCGGCGGCAATTCTGGGTGGAGGCGGTACGCGTCGCAAGGCTGGAGCCGCTGACGGGAACCGGTGCGGGAACGTTCGAGCTCGCGCGACGCCGTGTTCGGGATGACGCGACGAGCGGTGTCGAGCCGCACAACGTCCCGCTGCAGTTCCTCGCCGGTACCGGGCCCGTCGGGCTCGCGCTCTTTCTCGCCGTCGTCGCGGCGGCCTTCGCCGCTGCCGTCGGCGCGCTGCGGCGGACCAGTGGCGAGGAGCGTCGGGCGGCGGCGGCCCTGGCCGTCGTCCCGCTCGCCTACCTCGTGCACGCGCTCGTCGACTACGACTGGAACTTCCTCGCCGTGACTGCGCCGACGCTCGTGGCGGTGGGCGCGCTCGCGACGGCGGCGCGCGCCCCGCTCGTGACCGGGTGGCGCGCCGCGGCCGCCGTCGCCGCTGGCGGCGTGGCGGCTGCAGCCCTCGTCTCCACGTCGTTGCCGTGGCTCGCAGAGCGCTCGCTGCAGCAGGTCGCGATCGAGCTCGAGCGGGGCGAGGTGGGTGCGGCACGCGACGCTGCCGAGCGGGCGCGGGCGCTCGACCCGCTGTCGATCGCGCCGCTCCACGCGCTCGCCGGCGTGCACGCCAGGCGCGACGACGTCGAGAAGGCGCGCGAGGCCTATGCGGCCGCCGTCCGCCTCCAGCCCGAGAACCCCGAGACGTGGTACGAGCTCGGCCTCTACGAGTACGAGCTCGACTACCTCTGTCAGGCCTACCGGCACCTGAACGAGGCCTACACGCTCGATACGAAGTCGACGCGCTGGGTGCCGGGCGGGCCGCTCGACGTGGCCCGCGAGGCCGTCGACGCCGGTCGCTGCGGCTAGCTACTCGCCGAGCACGAGCGCGATGTGGGCGCCCATCAGGTCGGCGGGCTTCAGCCCGTCGAGCGGGCCAACCACCTTCACACCGAGGTCCTTCGCGAGCCGCCGCGCCTCCGGCTCGTGGCTGCCCCGGTACATCACGATCGTGTGCGTGTGGTCCGTGCGCCGGGCGTTGCCGACCCCGCCGATCGTGTAGCCGCGGGCACGGACGCGCTCCGCCGCCGTCGCGGCCGCACCGCGGCGGCCGTTGCCGTTCAGGACGACAACCGAGGTCTCTGCGCGGGTCAGCTTCGGCACCGCGGGGGCCGCCGCCGCGGCGTGCTTCGGCCGTTGGACGACCGGCGCGAGCACCTGCTCCTCGGCCGCCTGTGTCACCTGCCGCGATACCGGCTCCGCCAGGAACGCGATCCCGAGCGCGACGAGCAGGACGAGCTCCAGCAACGCGACGGCGGAGGCGACGAGTGTCGCGGTCCGCCACGCGGTTCGCATCTGGGGGAGGGTGTGCTCCACGCGCCCGTCGTGATTCGCGCCGGGTGCGCGCCCTCCTTCCTAGGCGATCCAGACGCCGCGCGAGAACGCGATCGCAGCGGCGGCTCCGACCGCTCCGAATCCCCACAGCACGGCGTCCCGCGCCCGCGGGCGGTCGGCGGTGACTGCGGCCAGGGCGAGGAAGAGCGGGAAGTCGGCGAGGACGAACCGCGGCAGGCTGACGAGCGGGAACCCCTCCGCGGGGACGGAGAGCACGATCACGAGCGTCGCGAGGGCGTAGGAGCCGTGGGCCGGGCCGAGCCGCCGCCACGCGACCCACGTCAGCCACCCGACGGCTGCGAGCAGCCCGAGGTGCGAGACGTTCCACAGCGCGACCCGGTGCTCGTGCCCCGGCTCGTAGGGGAGCGTCGCGAGCACGCGCGCGCCTCGCCCTGCCGCCTGCACCGCGTCCACGAGGCCGCCGAGGGGCCCGAGCGGGCTGAGGCTCCGCTCCCAGCCCGCCTGCGCGGAGGTGAACGCCCAGGCGTCGCCGAGCTCGCGGTCGAGGTGCAGCGCGTAGAGGCCGACCGCCGCCGGCAGCAGCAGGAGCGGCAGGAGCCTGAGAGCGCGCTCCCGGCGCCCGGCGCCGCCCCGGGCGAGCAGCAGGGCGAGCGCGGGGAGAAGCGCGAGGCCGACGAGCCGCGTCGCCGTTGCGAGGCCGCCCAGGATCCCCGCGAGCAGGGACTGTCCCCGCTGCGCGGCGAGGAACGCCCCGGCCGCGAGGGCGAGGAAGAGCGCGTCGGAGTAGACGGCGCAGAAGACGAAGGCGACGGGGTACAGCGCGAGGTAGAGGACGGTGTCGCGCGCCCCGTCGCGCCCGAGCAGCGGGCGCGCCAGCTCCGCGAGGATGGCGGCTGCAACGGCAGCGGACGCGAGCGACAGCAGGACGCCGGCCACGAGGATCGATCCGGTCGCCCAGGCGAGCGCGTGCACGAGGGCCGGGTACAGCGGGAAGAACGCGGCCGCCGCGGGGACGTCGTCGTAGCCGTTGAGCGCGATCTGCACGAACCACACGGCGTCCCACTGTGCGAACGTCCGCACGAGGAGGTCGGTCCAACCGCCGTAGGCGTCTCCGATCCGGCGGCCCGCGACCGCGGGTGCCCACACGAGTGCGAGCGCCGCCAGCAGCCAGAACGCGACGCGGATCGCGACGAGCGTGGCCGCGGCGCGCAGCCACGGCCGCCCGGTCACGCGTGCGCGGTCCAGGTGAGGCGCAGGCCCTCGTCGAGCGGCGTCCGTGGCTCCCAGCCGAGTTCGTCGCGGGCGCGGTCGACGGCGAGCACGCTGCGGCGGAGGTCGCCTGCGCGTGCCTCGGCGTGCCGCGCCTCTCCCTCGGCGCCGGCCGCCGCCGCACACAACCGCCAGAGCTCGTTCACGCTCGTCGCGACGCCGGTGCCGACGTTGAAGGTCCCCGCGCTCTCCGTCGCCGACGCGGCGAGCAGTGCGCGGACGACGTCGCCGACGAAGACGAAGTCCCGCTCCTGCTCGCCGTCGCCGAAGATCGTCGCGGCCTCGCCGGCGCGCAGCCGGTCCATGAAGATCGCGATCACGCCGCCCTCGAGCTTCGCCAGCTGGCGCGGCCCGTAGACGTTCGCGAAACGGAGCGCGACGTGGGAGGTCCCGTGCAGCCGGTTCCACGTTCCGAGGTACTCCTCGCCGCAGAGCTTCGACGCTCCGTACGGCGCGAGCGGCTCCCGCGGCGAGTCCTCGCCCGCCGGTTCGGGGCACTCGCCGTAGATCGCGCCCCCGGTCGAGCTGAAGACGACGGATGCACCGGCGGCGCGCGCGGCGTCCAGCACGCGCAGCGTGCCGAGCACGTTCACCTCGGCGTCGAAGAGCGGCTTCTCCACCGACGTTCCCACGTCTGCCTGCGCCGCGAGGTGGAAGACCCGCTCCGGGCGGGCCCCCGCGAAGACGTCGTCCAGCGGCTCGCGCACGTCGACCTCGTGCAGCGTCGCGGCCGGGTTCACGTTCTCGCGCCGGCCGGTCGCGAGGTTGTCGACGACGTGCACCTCGTCGGCCCTCTCGACGAGCGCGTCCACGAGATGCGAGCCGATGAAGCCCGCTCCGCCTGTGACGACCGCCCGCATGGCCGTATCCTTACAGCGCGTGGGGCTCCTGGTCGCGTTCGAGGGCATCGACGGCTCCGGGAAGGGCACCCAGGCGCGCCTCCTCGCCGACCGCGCGCGTGCATTCGGCCTCGCGACGGAGACGTTCTCGTTCCCGCGCTACGGCGCGAACGTCTTCGCAGAGGCCGTGGGCCGCTACCTGAACGGCGCCTGGCCGGGCGTGCCGCCGGAGTTTCCGGCACTCCTGTACGCCGGCGACCGCCTCGCCGCGCGCGCGGAGCTGCTGCAGGCGGTCGAGACGGCGGATCTCGTCGTGCTCGACCGCTATGTCGCGTCGAACCTCGCGCACCAGGCTGCGAATGCGGAGCCGGACCGCCGCCACGAGCTGATCGCGTGGATCTCGGAGGTCGAGTTCGGCGTGCACGCGTTGCCGCGCCCTGACATGACCGTCCTGCTCGAGCTCCCGGTGGAGCGTGCTCGCGAGCGGGTGCGGCGGAAGGAGCCGCGCGCGTACACGAAGCTCGCCGAAGACGTCCTCGAGGGGGCGACGGACCACCTCGCCGCGGCTGCCGCCGTCTACTCGGGGCTCGCCGGCCGCGAGTGGGGCTGGGTGCGCGTGGACGCCGAGCGCGAGGCCGCCGTCGTCGCCGCGGACGTGTGGCGCCTCGTGGAGGAGCGGCGGTGAGCGGGGGTGGCGCGGACCGCGAAGCGGATCCGTTCGCGGCAGTGCCCGAACAGGCGGAGGCGAAGCGCTTGCTTCGCGCGGCGCTCGGCGAGGGCGGGGCACACGCCTTCCTGCTGCACGGGCCGGCGGGGACGGGGAAGCGCCGCGCCGCCCGCGCGTTCGCCGCGGCCGTACTCGGCGACGCCGCGCGCGTCGCGCACGGGACGCATCCGGACTTGTACGTGCTGGAGCCGGTGGGGGAGATGATCCGGATCGACGAGATCCGGCGGCTCCGCCACGACCTTCATCTGCGCCCGTACGAGGCGCAGCACCGGGTGTACGTGATCCATGCAACGCACCTCCTGAACGACGACGCGGCGGACGCCCTCCTGAAGGACCTCGAGGAGCCGCCGGCGTACGCGCTCATCCTCCTTCTGGCAGACGAGCTGGGGCAGTTGCCGGAGACGATCCGGTCGCGCTGCCAGCTCGTTCCGTTCCGGCGGCTCTCGGGGCGCGCCATTCGCGCCTACCTCGACGAGCACGCGCCGGGGCTCGACGAGGCACAGCGGGTGGCACTCGCCCGCGTCGCGGGCGGTCGGCTGGACCGTGCCGAGCGCCTGCTCGACCCGGAGGCGGCGACCCGGCGCGCCGAGCTGCTCGCGACCGCCCGGTCGGTGTACGCCGACGCGGAGTTCGATCCGGCCGAGGCTGCTGCGACCGTGCTCGACGCCGCCCGCCGGAGCGGCGTCGTAGCCCGCGACCGGGCGGAGGCCGAGCTCGAGGGGCTCGGCCTGCCGGCGCGCGAGGCCGACCAGCGGGTGCGGCGGGCGCAGCGTGGCGCCGAGCGCGAGGAGCTACTGGCCTCGCTCGAGGAGCTGGCGTCGTGGTACCGCGACCTCGTCGTCGCGACCGCCGGTGCGGAGAGCGCGCTCGTGCACGCCGACCATCTCCCGGTGCTGCGCGAGGACGCGTCGCCGGCGCGAGGGGTCGACGCCGAGCGGGCGGCCGAGCTCGTGAGAGGGGTGTGGCGGTCGCTCGAGGAGTTCAACCTGGCGCCTCAGCTCGCGCTCGAAGCGCTCTTCGTCCAGCTCCGGCGCGCGTTTGCGAACGCTGTGCCGGCCTGAAGCAGGGACAGGCAGCGGCCTGTGAAGACCGGCGAATGTGTAAGGAATTTGCGCGCGGGTTGCGTCGGGCGCCCCGCGGGGCAACGATACGAGCGTACGCCAAACCGGCGTCGAGGGGGAAGCGGTGGCTGTCGTTCCGTTCAGAGGTCGTGCGTTCGCCGAGCCGGGCCGGACGATGCCCGAGGCTGCTGCTGCGCAAGCCTTGTACGAGCGCCACGCCGCCCGGATCTCCGGCTACTGCCTGCATCAGCTCGGGTCGCCCGAGGAGGCCGAGGACGCCCTCCAGACGACGTTTCTGAACGCCTTCCGGGCGCTCCAGAAGGGCATCGTGCCGGAGTCCGAGCTGGCCTGGCTGTTCAAGATCGCGGAGAACGTGTGCCTGTCGCGGCGACGCTCCTCCTGGCGGCGGGGCAGGATCGAGAGCCCGGCCGATTTCGACCTCGTCGAGGCGGTCGTCCCTGCGCCGCAGAGCCGTCGCGACGAGCTGATCGGAATCGAGGACGCACTCGGCCGCATGCCCGAGCAGCAGCGGCGGGCGATTCTGCTCCGCGAGTGGCAGGGGCTCTCGTACCGCGAGATCGCGGCGGAGCTGGACATCACGCAGTCGGCGGTGGAGACGCTGATCTTCCGCGCGCGGCGAGCACTCGCGAATGGGCTCGAGGAGCCGGGCACCCGCCGTGTCGGGCAGCGGCTCCGGCTGCCGGGCCGTCTCGCAGACGTCGCCACGCTGGCGGCCGCGGCTAAGTCGTTCCTCTTCGGGACCGCCGCCAAGGCGACGGCTACCGCCGTCGCGGTGACGGCCACCGCAGGCGCGGCGGCGACTGTCGCGCCGCGGCTCGCGCCGGAGGCACCCCCACCGACGCGCGCCCACGCACCACTACGGGCCGCGGCAACCGTTGTACCGGGCGTCGTCGCGTCGCGCAGCGGGCCGGACCGCGCGCCGGCGGGCTTCATGGCCTCTGTCGCGACCGACCACGAGCCGAGGGACGCCCGGCGCGCTGTCGCCGTCCAGGTCGCCCTGGGGCAGCCGAAGGCGACGCCGAAGCGGACTGCTGCGGCAGAGCGGGTTGCCTCGAAGCAGCCGAGTCAGCGGGTGACGTCGGGGCAGAAGCCGATGCGGGGGAGGGGCGCGGTAGCGACGCGCCCGCAGCGTCCCCCTCGCGCAACCGCGGCGTTCCGCAACCAGCCAGGTAATGGCACCCCGGCTCGGGCAGCGCCTACGCCGAAGGCGGCCCTCCCGGCGGCCGCAGCGCAGTCGCGGACCGGCTCCTCCGCGCCCACCCCGCCGCATCCTGGTACCGCCTCTCTGCGGCGGCTCGCCGTCCGGCCTGCCCCGGCGTCCGCCGAGCAGGTGACGCGTCGGGCGGGCGGGCCGGCCGCTTCACGGGCGGCCGTGAAACCGACTGCACCGTTGCGCGGGTCGCCGCGGAAGGTCGGGCCGTCGGTGGAGGAGTAGGACGTCCAGTGGGTGAGACGTAGCCGCCGCTGGGGACGGGGGCTAGACTTGGCTCTTCCCCGCCGACGTAGCTCAGCTGGTAGAGCACTTCACTCGTAATGAAGGGGTCCGCGGTTCGAATCCGCGCGTCGGCTTGTCGTCTGTCGCGATCAGGAGCGACTTCGTGCTCAACTCCTCGCGAGCAAGAGCAGCGCACGTGCCCGATAGGTGCCCCTACGGGCCATCGTCCATCGGATCGGTAGGCTCGCTTCACGAGCGGCGATGAAGGGATGACACGGATGAAGAGACTTCTCTCATGTTGCGTGGCTGCGGTGGCGCTTGCATCAGGTGCGGCCATAGCCGCGGAAGATGCAGTCTCCGCCCCCAGAGCCGAAAGCCATGCCACTGGGACGGCTGCGGCGACGTTGACCATCCGGAGTACCCGGTTCGGTCGGATCCTCTTCGCGGGAAACGGCCGCGTCGTCTACGGGTTCACGCGCGACCGACGCGGTCAGCCCAGCCGTTGTTATGGAGACTGTGCAACAGCGTGGCCGGTCTACTTCGCCACTAGCGCCCTGAAAGCGGGCGCGGGCGTGAAGCCGTCGCTCCTCGGCACGGTACGACGGCGCGACGGCCGACGCCAAGTGACCTACAACGGCTGGCCGCTCTACTTCTACGCCCACGAGAGAGCGGGTGAGGTTCGTTGTCAGAACGTTGTCACACATGGTGGCACTTGGCTCG
>DASQNG010000044.1:0-37200 GCA_035645095.1 Gaiellaceae bacterium
CGGCACCCTCGGCGCCGCTCGGATCGCCGTTCTCGTTGATCTCGAACGAGCCGAGCAGACCGTTCTCGACCTTCGTCTGCAGCATCTGCTCGATCACGCCGGCCCGCGAGCCGTCCGACGCGGCGATCGCGTCGAGCATGATTTGCGCCGACTGGCCGCCGTAGATCGCGTACGGGTCGATCTCCTTGCCGCCGAGGCGCGGCTTGAGCTCCTCGGCGAACTCGGCGCCCGCCCCCTCGAACTCGTCGATCGGCACGCCGGCGACGCTCATCCACATGCCCTGGGCGGCTTCGCCGGCCTCGTCGATCGTCTGCTGCGTCGTGAAGCCGTCCGGCGCGTACAGCTGCACGTCGCCGTCGTTGGGCCCGAGCACGGCGACCTTGTCCTTGATCAGCTGGGCACCGTTCTCGTCGATCAGCCCGCCGAGGAACACGGCGTCCGCACCGGACTGGCCGATCTTGCGGAAGAGTGCCTCGTAGCTCGACGCCTTCGGATCCCAGGCGTCGAAGCCCGCGATCTCGATGCCGAGGCCCTCGGCGGCCCCGCGCAGGTTCGTCGCGATGCCGAGGCCGTAGGCCTCTTTGTCGTTCAGGATGAAGAGCTTCTTGATCCCCTTCTCCTGCATGAACTCGGCCAGCGCGGCGCCCTGGTAGGCGTCGTGCGGGACGACCCGCGCGTAGTTGCGGGTGCCGGTCGGGTAGTACTTGTCCGGCTCGGTCGCGTCACAGCCCGGCCCTCCCTCGGTCAGGCAGAGGTACGTGTTCGCCGGCGAGAGCATCGCGACGCCGCCGCCCGGAGCCTGGTTCAGCACCGGGATCACGATCGCGGCACAGCCGGAGTTGAAGGTGCCGATCACACCCACGACCTTCTCGTTCGACGCGTAGGCCTGCGCGTTCGTCGAGCACTTGCCCGAGTCCCACTTGCCCGCCTGCGCCGTCGCGTCGTCACACGACTGGAACGCCACGTTGTGGTCGCCGGCCTTCCAGTTCGACTTCTCGAGCAGGTACCGAATCGACTCGACGATCTGGATCGTCTGGGTGCGCGACGAGCCCTGGAGCGGGAAGTCGGAAGCGATCAGCACGTCCGGGTCGCCCTCGCCCTCGTACTCGATCGCGGTGCACGAGGACGACGGGAGCGCCTCGATCGAGCCGCCGCCGCCGGACCCGCCGCCGCCGGTGGTCTCAGTGTTGTCGCCGCCGGTGCCCTCGTCGTCGCCGCCGCCGCAACCGGCCGCCACGAGCGCGAGCGACGCCACGAGCAGGGCCAGGATCGCCCACACGCCACGCTTTCTCGAATTCAAACTGTTGCCTCCTCCGTCACGCAAATGACCGTAGCCCCGGTGGAATTTCCGGGACGCCGACGCGGCGCCCTCCAGCGGGGAGACGGCAAGTATCAAGGGTTGCTGCGCGGGAGGCAACTTTGTAAGGACGCTGAACTCACGTTCAACCGAGGCAGACGCCCGCCCGTTCGCTCCGCGTGCGGTGCGGCGGGCGCGGCCGAAGTACCATCGGGCAGGCCGAAGTGGCGGAACTGGCAGACGCGCCGGACTCAAAATCCGGTGCCCGCAAGGGCGTGCGGGTTCGATCCCCGCCTTCGGCATCCGCGGGCGGGCTCAGGAGCCGCGAGCGCCCGCTCTCCTCCACCGCGCCGCTTGGCGAGCTTTGCTTGCCGCACCGAGCGGTGCGGGTTGGCCCACCGCCTGCGGCAGCCGGCCTCCTAGACTGGGCGCGTGGCGCAGCGGGTCGGGATCCTCACGGGCGGCGGCGACTGTCCGGGGCTGAACGCGGTCATCCGCGCGGTGACGCGCCGCTCGCTCGACCGCGGCTGGGACGTGGCAGCGGTGCGCGAGGGCTGGCGCGGGCTCCTCGACGGGCTCGTGCAGCCGCTCGGCGCGCGTGAGATCAGCGGCATCTTGCCCCGCGGCGGCACCATCATCGGCACGTCCCGGACGAACCCGTACAAGGTGGAGGGCGGCGTCGAGCGCCTGCTCGAGACGGTGCAACGGGAAGGGCTCGACGCGCTCGTGGCGATCGGCGGGGAGGACACGCTCGGCGTGGCCGGGAGGCTCTACGCCGAGCACGAGCTGCCGGTCGTCGGCGTGCCGAAGACGATCGACAACGACCTCTCCGGCACCGACTACACGTTCGGCTTCGACACCGCGGTGTCGATCGCGACCGAGGCGATCGACCGGCTGCACACGACGGCCGAGTCGCACAACCGCGTCATGGTCGTGGAGGTGATGGGGCGACACGCGGGCTGGATCGCCGTCTACAGCGGCATCGCCGGCGGCGCAGACGTGATCCTCATTCCCGAGCAGCCGGTGACGGTGGAGGAGGCGTGCCGGCAGCTCGAGCAGCGCCACCGCGGCGGCAAGGACTTCTCGATCGTCGTCGTCAGTGAGGGGTACGAGCTCACGTACGAGAGCGGCGAGCGGCAGCTCGTCGCCGGCCACGCGCGCGAGACCGACCAGTTCGGCCACGTCGTGCTCGGCGGCGTCGGCGACGCGCTCGGGCGCGAGATCGAAGGCCGCACCGGCTACGAAACGCGCGTGACGGTGCTCGGGCACGTGCAGCGCGGCGGCACGCCGACTGCACGCGACCGCGTGCTCGCCACGCGCTACGGCCTGAAGGCCGCCGACCTCGCCCACGAGGGCCGGTTCGGCCGGATGGCGGCGCTCCAGGGCGACGACATCGTCGACGTGTCGCTCGCGGAGGCGACCGCCGAGCTGAAGACGGTGCCGCCGGACTGGTACGAGACGGCACGCGCGTTCTTCGGCTGACACGGCTTAGCCGAACAGCAGGAGCAGCGCGTCGGTCGGGGCGTAGTCGTCGGTCAGAACCGGGACGTCCTCGGTCGGGATCGGCCGGTCGACCCGGTTCCTGATCGCACTCGCGAGCTCGGGCGCGCCGGGCGCGCGCCGGCGCACGTCGTTCCAGCGGGAGAGGAGGAACTCCTCTGACGGCTCCGCGCCCTCGGAGGCGACGACGATCACGTTCCGGACGCCGGTCGGGTCGTCGTCACCGTCCCCGTAGACGGGGTGCACGCTGACGGCAGGGAAGACGGAGCGGTACGTCCGCAGCATCGAGCGGAGGAGCCGCGACTGCTTGCCCGCGACGGCCCCGATGATGTTCGTGACGAGGACGCCGCCGGGCGCGAGCCGTGACTGCGCCAGCTGCAAGAACTCGCGCGTCGCGAGGTGGAACGGGATCGAGTCTGCGTAGAAGGCGTCGAGCAGGATCGCGTCCCAGGGCCCCTCGTTGCGCGAGAGGTATCGCCGGCCGTCCTGCGCCTCCACCTTCAGCCGCGGGTCGCGCGGCAACTCGAAGAAGCGGTACGCGACGTCCACCACCTCGGGGTCGATCTCGACGGCGTCGATCTGCAGGCTCGGGAAGTCGCGCCACATCCGCTTCGGGGCCGAGCCGCCGCCGAGCCCGACGACCAGCATCCGCTCGGTCTGCGGCCGGTACGCCAGTGCGAGGTGGAGGTAGTCGACGTACTGGAAGCGCGTCTCGTACGGGTCGTCCAGGAACATCCCGCTCTGGTAGGAGTTGTCGAAGCGGAGGTAGCGGGTCGTGTCGTCGTCGACGACCGCCACGCGGTGGTAGCGCGTGTCCTTCGAGAACAGCACCTTGAAGCCCTCGTACTGCTCTGCCGGACCCATGTCACCCCGGTCGGCGCCGCGCTGGCGGTAGACGGGCGACCAGTTCTGGAGCTGCGAGGCGGCGACGACGGAGCCCGCCTGCTGCGGCTCGAGCGCGACGACGGCGCCGACGCTCGCACCTGCGAGGGCGAGCGTGACCACGCCGGCGAGCGCAAGTCGCTCGACGAGCGCCACGACCGCGGCGGCTGCGAGCAGCACGACGGCGAGCGTCGCGATCAGCTGGTCGGTGCCGAGCTCGGGGATGAGGAAGAAGGCGGTCGCGAACGTTCCGGCGATCGAGCCGGCGGTCGAGACCGCGAAGAGCCGCCCGGCGGTGCGGCCGAGCCGCTCGAGCGAGTGCGCGAGCAGCTTCACGGCAAGCGGCGAGACGGTGCCGAGGACGACCGACGGGAGACCGAAGATCGCGATCGTCGCGGCGACGGGGTTGAGCCGCGGGCCGGGGTCCCACGCGACGACCCAGTCGAGCAGCCGCTCGTCGACGAACGGAATCGCCAGCACGAGCAGGCCGGACAGCGCGAGAATCCCCACGAAGAGGAGCGGCGTCCCCCAGCGGTCGGCGACGATGCCGCCGAGCCAGTAGCCGACGGAGAGGCCGGCGAGGACGACGCCGATCAGCGCCCCCCAGACGAAGAGCGAGCTGCCGAAGTACGGCGCCATCACCCGGCTCGACGCGATCTCGAGGCTGAGGAGGGCGGCTCCGGCGAGGAAGACGGCGGCGCCCGTGGTGACGGCGCTGAGCGTGTCGCCGCGGAGCGGTCGCATCGAGCCAGCCTACAGGCGGTACAACGCCACCCACGGCCCCGCGAGGCCCTCGCCCGGGACGACGTGGAGCACGCGCTCGGCCTCCCGCTCGAGCTGCCGGTAGAAGCGCGCCTCCGCCGGGTAGTGCCCGGCCGCCGCGAGCACGCGGTCGGCGACGGCGCCGGAGACGAGCACGTACTCGACGCCGCGCGCGCGCAGGCGGCCGACGTCGCGGTTCGGGTCGGTCGCGAATCCCGGGCCGGGCAGGCGGAGCGCGAGCGTCGGCCTCGGGTCGACCGGCGGCGTCGACGACTCGGTGGCGAAGGACACCCCGGGCGGCACGTTCTCCCCGATCCACGCGTGGGCGACGAGCCTGGTGTCGGTTCGCGTCAGCTGGCGCACCTCCCCCACGGACCACGCGAGCGGCACGACGAGGAGGGCGAGCGACAGCGGCACGAGCGGGCGCACCCGCCCTGCGAGCGCGCCCAGCACGGGCACGAGCGGGAGCACGTAGCGGTCGAAGTGCGCCTCGATCGTCAGCAGCTGCGCGAACCAGACGAGGCCGAAGACGACGAGTGCGAGGTCGGCGCGGGCGCGAGCGAGATTGTGTTGATTCAACACAAGCCCGTCTCGCCCGGCGGCACCGCTGGCCCGCGGCGGCGAGGCGGCAGGCCGGCGGAGCTTGTGGTGTTTCAACACAAGCTCCGCCAGCGCGAGTCCGAGGCCGGCGAGAGCGACGACGAGGAACGGGCCGAGGCTCTCCCAGAGGCGGTCGAGGAAGGCGAGCGGCGTCGGCAGGTCGTGCTCGAAGCCGAGCCAGCCGTCGGCGGCGAGCCTCTGCACGCGCCGCAGGTCGGTCCACGCGGCGGCCGCGTTCAGGAGCACGAACGGGCTCGTCAGCGCGAACGCGACGACCGCGAGCGCGGCCGCAACCGCGAGCCGCCGCCACTCGCGCCAGCCGACCACGACGACCGGCAGCGCGAGCAGCACGCCCGGGTACTTCGCCGACGCAGCGAGGCCGACCGCCGCCCCTGCCCACTCCAGCCGCCCGGTGACGGCCAGCGCGAGCGCGATCGTGACGAGGGTCGTCAGCAGCACGTCCGTGACCGCCATGTGCGAGTAGGCGACGTGGACGGTGGCGACCGCGCAGGCGCCGCCCGCGACGACGCCGGCGGCACGGCCGTACGCGACGCGGCCGAGCCACCACGCCGCCGCCACACCGGCGATCCCGACGGCCGCGGCGATCGCGCGCGCGGCGCCGTACGAGGGCACGTCGAACGGCGCCTGCAGCGGCGCCAGGAGCGCCAGCAGCAGGCTCGGATAGTCGTACCAGCCGGGGTCGAGGCCGCCGCCGTTCCCCATCGACCACGCCCGCGGCACGAGCGACCGCTCGTCGGGGTTCAGGAGCGGGAACGGCAGCCCGTAGTCGAGGCCCGGCGGGCGGAGCGCGGCGGCGAGGGCGACGAGCGCGAGCGGCGGCGCCCACGCCCGCAGGCTCGCGCGGTCAGCCGGCCGCGTGCGCGGCACCCACGAGGACGGCGTCGCACCCGGCACGCTCGAGCTCGCGGATCTCGTCGGGCGTGACACCGGGGAGGTCGGCGATCGCGAGCTTGCCGGCGGGCACATCGGAGAGCAGCCCGAGCACGTGCGGCAAGCGCTCTCGGTCGCTGTCGCCCGCGAGCAGGACGATCTCCGGGTCGAACCGCTGGAGCACCTCCTCGAGCTGGTCCTCGTCGTCGATCCGGATCGCGACTTCGGCCGCCTGGGCGAGCTCGCCGTGCACCTGCTCGAGCCACTGCGTCGAGCCGTGGACGACACAGGCGTCCGCACCGCTCACCGGCTCGGCCCGCCCGTCGTCGAAATGGAACACGACCGGCAGCGAGGTCACGTCCGAGACGTGCTCGAGGTGCGCCTCCGCGCCGCTGTACAGGAGCACCGCCTTCGCCCCGGCGCCCTCTGCGGCGCGTGCGGACTCCGGGCCGTCGACCTCGATGATCAGCGAGATCCCGTCGCCTTCCGAGATCGCCTGACTGAGCCGTTTCGGGGACGTCACGCCGCGCGAGTCTACAGGAGCGATCCGCAGCTACTCTGCGCCCGATGCGGCTCTTCCTCGCACCGCTTGCGCTCGTCCTCGCGCTCGTGGCGGCGGCGCCGGCCGCGGCCGCGCGGATCGAGGGCACCGCGCGCGGCGAGCGCCTCGTCGGCACGCGGGGCGCGGACGTGATCGTCGCCCGCGGCGGCGCCGACACCGTCCTGGCAGGAGCGGGGAACGACCGGGTCGCGGTGCAGTACGACGGCGCGCGCGACACGGTGTCCTGCGGCTCCGGCCGCGACATCGTGAACGCGGACGGCGCCGACCGCGTTGCGGCGGACTGCGAGGTCGTCTCGCGCCGCCTCTCGCACGACCTCCACTCGACGCCGGACGCGCAGCACGAGACGCAGGTCGAGCCCGACAGCTTCACGTGGGGCCGCACGACGGTCGCCGCGTTCCAGACCGGCCGCCGCCATACGGGAGCGGCGGCGAACATCGCGTGGGCGACCTCCACCGACGACGGGCACACGTGGCGGCGTGGCGAGCTGCCCGGAGTGACGCGCGCGGCACCGCGACCGGGGACGAGCGAGGCCGCAAGCGACCCCGTCGTCGCCTACAGCGCCGTCCATCGGGTCTGGCTGATCTCCGCTCTCGCCATCCGCGAGCCGACGCGCCTCACGATCAGCCGCTCCGCCGACGGGCTTCGCTGGAGCGATCCGGTCGACGCGACTTCCGCCGGCTCCGTCGGCGGCGGGGTCGCCTTCGACAAGCAATGGGTCGCGTGCGACAACGGTACTGCGAGCCGCTTCCGCGGCCGCTGCTACCTCGTGTTCAACGACTTCGTGCGCCGCGGGATGAGCGTCAGCTCCTCCTCCGACGGCGGGCTCACGTGGTCGCAGCCGACGACGCTGCCATTCGCACCGTTCCTCCTCGGCGGCTTCCCCGTCATCCAGCCCGACGGGACGCTGGTGATCCTCGTGCGGGTCGGCTTCGAGGAGCGGACGCTCGGCGCGGTGCGCTCCCGCGACGGCGGCGCGACGCTCGAGCCGCCGGTGACGATCGCGCCGATGCGGAGCGCGCCGACGGGGCATCGCGCGCCTGACATCCCGTCCGCGGACGTGGACGCCTCCGGACGTGTGTGGGTCGCCTGGCACGGGTGCATCCTCCGGCCGTCCTGCAACGGCAACGACGTCCTCGTCGCGAGCTCCGCCGACGGCGCGACGTGGTCGCCGCCGGTGCGCGTCACGCGGGGCCGCGACGCGGCGATCCCGGCGCTCGCGGCCGGGCCGGGCGGGCGCCTCGGCGTCCTCTACTACGTCCGCGGGCGCGGCGGGATCGACGCCGAGCTCGCGGAGTCGCGGAACGGCGGTGGGAGCTGGGGCGCGCCGAAGCGGCTGAGCGCCGTCTCGATGCCGCTCCGGTGGCTGCCGACGACCACCTCCGGGCCGATGCTCGCCGACTACGTCTCGCTCACCTACGCGGCCGGCCGGCCGCTCGCGGCGTGGGCGCTCGCCTCCGAGCCGTCGAGGTCACGGCTGAAGCAGGCGATCTACGCGACGCGGCTCTAGCCCGCCGGCGCTACTTGCCGATCGGGTGCCAGATCGTCTTCAGCTCGAGGAACGCGGCGACGTCCCACGGGCTCTGCCCGTCGGGTGAGCCCTTCACGACCCGCTTGACGTTCGTGGCGGCGAGCCGCTCGAGCTCCGGCGACTCTCCGTCTGCGCCCGTCACGTCGAGGGCGTTCACGTCCATGTGCCCGGCGAGGACGGGGGCGAGCTCGCTGCGGAACCCCGTCAGGACGTTCACGACACCGCCCGGGACGTCGGCCGTCGCGACCGCCTCCGCCAGCTCGATCGCGGCGAGCGGGTGGAGCTCGGAGGCCACGACGACGACGGCGTTCCCGCCGACGAGTGCCGGCACCAGGCGCGACACGAGCCCCGCGAGCGCAGGCTGGTCCGGCGCGAGCACGGCGACGACGCCGGTCGGCTCCGGCACCGTGAAGTTGAAGTACGGGCCCGACACGGGGTTCGCCGAGCCGAGCACCTGCGCGAGCTTGTCGGCCCAGCCGGCGTACCAGACGACGCGGTCGATCGCCGCCTCCACCTCGGCCTGCCCCGAGCAGACGGCGGCCAGGTCTCCGGCGCGCGTCTCCATCATCTCCGCGAGCCGGTAGATCACCTGACCGCGGTTGTACGCGGTGGCGCCGCCCCACTTCGGCTGCGCCTTCCGCGCGGCGACGACGGCGTCGCGCACGTCCTTCCGTGACGCGCGTGCGGCGTTCTGCCCCTCGGCCTCATAGGTGCGGCCGGACTCCGAGCGTGGGAAGCCGCCGCCCACGAAGAGCTTGTAGGTCTTGCGGACGGGGAGCCGCGTCACCGCACGCTCCCGAGGTAGCGGTCGCCGGCAAGCAGCGCCACGACGCCCACGGCGAGGAGGAGCGGGAGCCGGAACCGCCTCACGCGACCCGCTCCGCGAACCAGGCGAGCGCGAAGCCGAGCCCGATCATCACGGCGATCGAGAGGATCACGAGCCCGAGGAGCGCGGCCGCGAACGGCCACGAGAACTCGCTCCCGCCGCGGTTCCCCGCACCCGGCCCTCGCCTCTCGGCCACGCCGCTCAGCCGCCCCACGCCTCGGCGCCCTCGAAACGCAGGTACGGCTCCAGCCCGTGCCGGCCGCCCTCGCGCCCGAAGCCCGACTCCTTGTAGCCGCCGAACGGCGAGGCGGGGTCGAACCGGTTGAAGGTGTTGGCCCAGACGACGCCGGCCCGCAGCCGCTCCGCCATCCAGAGGATGCGCGAGCCCTTCTCGGTCCAGACGCCGGCGGAGAGCCCGTAAGCGGTGTTGTTCGCCTTCTCGACCGCCTCCTCCGGCGTGCGGAAGGTGAGCACGGAGAGCACCGGCCCGAAGATCTCCTCCTGCGCGACGCGGTAGCTCTGGGCCACGTTCGTGAACACGGTCGGCGCGAACCAGAAGCCCTGCTCGGGCAGGCGGCACGGCGGCTGGTAGATCTCGGCGCCCTCCTCCTTGCCGGACTCGACGAGCTCGGTGATCTTGTCGAGCTGCAGCCGTGAGTTGATCGCGCCCACGTCGGTGTTCTTGTCGAGCGGGTCGCCGACGCGGAGCGTCTCGAGGCGGCGCTTCAGCTTCCCGACCGCCGCGTCGTAGATCGACTCCTGCACGAGCAGGCGGGAGCCGGCGCAGCAGACGTGGCCCTGGTTGAAGTAGATGCCGTTCACGATCCCCTCGACCGCGCCATCGAGGGCCGCGTCGTCGAAGACGATGTTCGCGGCCTTGCCGCCGAGCTCGAGCGTCAGCTTCTTCCCCGTGCCGGCGAGCTCGCGCTGGATCGCCTTCCCCACCTCGGTCGAGCCGGTGAAGGCGATCTTGTCGACGCCCGGATGCTTGACGAGCTCCGCGCCGGCGCGACCGTCGCCCGTGACGATGTTGACGACCCCCGGCGGCAGCTCCGCCTGACGGCAGATGTCCGCGAAGACGAGGGCCGTCAGCGGCGTCGTCTCCGCCGGCTTGAGGACGACGGTGTTGCCCGCGGCGAGGGCGGGCGCGATCTTCCACGCGAGCATCAGGAGCGGGAAGTTCCACGGGATGATCTGCCCGGCGACGCCGAGCGGCTGCGGGCGACGGTTGGGGAACGCGTACTCGAGCTTGTCGGCCCAGCCCGCGTAGTAGAAGAAGTGCGCGGAAGCGAGCGGCACGTCGACGTCGCGCGACTCGCGGATCGGCTTGCCGCCGTTCAGGCTCTCGAGCACGGCCAGCTCGCGCGAGCGCTCCGCGATGATCCGGGCGATCCGGAAGAGGTATTTCGCGCGCTCGGCCGGCGCGAGGGACGACCAGCCGTCGTCGAAGGCGCCGCGCGCCGCCCCGACTGCGGCATCGACGTCTTCCGCCCCGGCCTGCGACACCTCGGCGAGCTGCTCCTCGGTGGCGGGAGAGATCGTCCCGAACCACTCGCCGGACCGCGGCTCGACGAACTCGCCGCCGACGAAGAGGCCGTAGCGCTCCTCGAGCGACACGACGTCGCGGGACTCCGGCGCCGGCGCGTAGTCCCACGCGCTCGGTGCGGGGGTGGTCGCTCCTCGCTTCTCGACCGCCATCGCGCTCCCCCGCTCCTCAGTCCTTCGTGAAGTAGTCGCCCGATTGGTACAGGCCGGTCTTCTGCTTGCGGATCTGCATCAGCACGTCGTTCAGGAGCGACGAGGCGCCGAAGCGGTAGAGGTCGGGCGTCAACCACTGCAGGCCGAGCGTCTCGTGCAGGACGACGAGGTGCTGCACCGCCTGCTTCGCCGTCCTGATCCCGCCGGCGGGCTTCATGCCGACGACGCGGCCCGTCTCCTCGTGCACGTCGCGGATCGCCTCCAGCATGGAGAGCGTCACCGGGAGCGTGGCCGCCGGGTCGATCTTCCCCGTCGAGGTCTTGATGAAGTCGGCGCCGGCGGCCATCGCGAGCAGCGACGCACGGCGGACGTTGTCGTACGTGCCGAGCTCGCCGGTCTCGAGGATCACCTTCAGGTGCGCCTCGCCGGAGGCCTCCTTCACCTGGACGATCTCGTCGTAGACCTTGGAGTAGCGGCCGGAGAGGAAGGCACCGCGGTCGATCACCATGTCGACCTCGTCCGCGCCCTCGGCCACGACCCACCGCACCTCGTCGAGCTTCGACTCGAGCGGGACCTGCCCCGACGGGAAGCCGGTCGCCACGGACGCGACCTTGACGCCGCTGCCGCGGAGGCGCGCGACGGCGACCGGGACGAGGTTCGGGTAGACGCACACCGCCGCCACGGGCGGCACCTCGCGGTCCACTGGATCCGGGCGCATCGCCTTCGAGCAGAGCGCGGCGACCTTGCCCGGCGTGTCCGCACCTTCGAGCGTCGTCAGGTCCATCATCCGCACGGCGAGCTCGAACGCCTGCAGCTTCGACTCCTTCTTGATCGAGCGCTTCGCGAGCGTCGCAGCCCGTTCCTCGAGCGCGACCGCGTCGACGGAGCCGATCCGCGGGAGCCGCGGCTCGAGCGGCAGCTCGAACCCGCGGGGCAGTACGGGCGCCTGGGCCATCGCGAAAGTGTACGCGGCGCCGTACGGCTTCCGGACGGGCGGAACCGACTGGTGCGCATTGCATCGAGCTGCCGGCCCGCCGTAGGATCGGCTTCTTCTGCCGGAGCTCGAAGACCGGCCCACCGAAGGGAGAGGACATGAGACGCACGTGGTTGGCCCTCGCCGCGGCGACGCTGGCGACGGCGATTGCGGCTGCGCCGGGCGCTGCCGGCCCGAGCAACAACAACTCGGACAAGCTGCGCGCGGCGGTGACGCTCGAAGGGGTTCAGCGCCACCTGCAGGCGCTGCAGGCGATCTCCGACCTCTCGGGCGGCAACCGCTTCGCGGGCCTCAGCGGCTACGACCGCTCCGCCGACTACGTCGCGGATGCCCTCCGCGCTGCCGGCTACGCCCCGCAGTTCTGGCAGTTCGAGTACAACGCGTTCGTCGAGGACGTCACGACAAACCTGCTACAAGTCACGCCGACGCCGACGACGTACGTCAACGGCATCGACTTCCGCATCATGACCTACTCGGGTGGCGGCACCGTCACGGCGCCGCTCGCCCGACCGAGCGGCGACATCCGCGGCTGCTACGCCACGGACTACGCCGGGTTCGCCGCCGGCTCGATCGCGATCGTCCAGCGTGGCACCCCGGACGGCTTCCCCGGCGGCTCCTGCACGTTCCGCATCAAGACGAACAACGCCATCGCCGCCGGCGCGGCCGCCGTCCTCGTCTTCAACAACGTCACCGGGCTCCTGAGCGGCACGCTCGGCGACTCGGGACTGTCCTCGATCCCGTCGATCGGGCTGACGCAGGCGCTCGGGAACAGCCTGCTCGCGCAGCTCAGCGGCTCACCGGTCACGCTGTCCGCGGCGGCGCAGACGTCCTCACGGTCGCTGACGACGCGCAACGTGATCGCCGAGCTGCCGGGAGAGAACGCGAACAACGTCGTCGTCGTCGGCGCGCACCTCGACTCCGTCAACCAGGGCCCGGGGATCCACGACAACGGCTCGGGCTCGGCGGCGATCCTCGAGACTGCGATCCAGATGGCGAAGGTCGAGCCACGCAACACGGTCCGCTTCGCATGGTGGTCGGCCGAGGAGTCGGGACTCATCGGCTCGACGAGGTATGTCGAGAGCCTCGCGCAGCCGGAGCTCGATCGGATCGCGCTGAACCTGAACTTCGACATGATCGGCTCTCCGAACTACGTCCGCTTCGTCTACGACGGCGACAACTCGGCGTTCCCGCCCGGACCGGGTGCCGCCGTCGGCCCAGCGGGATCGGGGGCGATCGAGGCGCTCTTCCACGACTACTTCGCGTCGCGCGGCCTCGCGAGCGCGGAGACGCCGTTCAGCGGCCGCTCCGACTACGGGCCGTTCATCGCCAAGGGCATCCCGGCCGGTGGGCTGTTCACGGGAGCCGAAGGGATCAAGAGCGCGGAGCAGGCGGCGATCTACGGCGGCACGGCGGGGATCGCCTACGACCCCTGCTACCACGCGGCCTGCGACACCTACGCCAACGTCAACGGCACCGTGCTCGACCAGAACGCGGACGCTCTCGCGCATGCGACGATCACGTACGCGCAGAACACCGTGTCCGTGAACGGCGTCGAGGGCAAGGGCAGCGCGAAGCCGAAGCCGCGGCAACCCGCCACTCCGGTCGGCACCACGGGCGAGGGCGGCGGCCTGCACGACGACGACCACGACGCCGAGTCCTAGCCGCGCCGCGAGAGAGGGGTCCTCGGGGCCCCTCTCTCGCCGGACGGCTTCGATTCGTCCGGGTGCGGGAACCTGGGGCGCGTGGAGGAGGTACGGGCCGAGAGCTGGGGGCACCTGCAGGAGCTCCTGTACGAGGACTCCTGGCAGGAGGAGCTCGGCCGGTTTCGCTCCGACCGCGTCTTCCGTGGCCAGCAGGACGCGACGAACGACCTGACGACGAGCCTCGTCCGCCTGCGCGGGGCATCCGCGCAGCTCGAGCGGCACCTGCTGCGGAACTTCCGCAAGTACGCGCACCGCGACACGAGGAACGAGACGTTCTGGGACTGGCTCGCGGTCGCGAAGCACCACGGCCTGCCGACCCGGGTACTCGACTGGACGCACTCGCCGTATGTCGCGCTCCACTTCGCGACGGCCTCGACCTCCGCGTACGGCGAGGACGGCGTCGTATGGTCGGTCGACTACGTGCAGGCGGCGAAGCACCTGCCCGAGACGCTGCGACGGATCCTCGACGAGGAGGGCTCGAACTCGTTCACGACGGACATGGTCGCGCGCGCGGCGACGACGCTCGGCGAGCTCGACGGGCTGGCGGAGGACGACGACTTCGTCCTCTTCCTCGAACCGCCCTCGCTCGACGACCGGATCGTGAACCAGTACGCGCTCTTCTCGTTGATGTCGAGCCCGGAGGCGCGGCTAGACAAGTGGCTCGAGGAGCGTCCGGGGGTCGGGCGACGGATCGTCGTCCCGGCCGAGCTGAAGTGGGAGGTGCGGGACAAGCTCGACCAGGCGAACGTCACGGAGCGCGTGCTCTTCCCCGGGCTCGACGGGATCGCGCGCTGGCTGCGGCGCCATTACGCCCCGCGCGAGTAGGGACGGGCCGCGCGGGGCATCAGGCGCCGCATGAAGTGGCAGCGGGGCGGCAAGGGACGGATCGAGGACCGGCGCGGGCGTGGCGGCGGCCGCGGCGGGCTGGGCGGGGGCATGCCGCTCCCGATCCCGATGGGCCGTGCCGGTGGCGGCGGGATCGGGTCGATCCTGGTCGTGCTCGCGATCCTCTACTTCACCGGCGCCCTTGGCGGCGGCGGCTCAGGCTTCGGGATCGACCCTGGCACCGGTGCGTTCGGGCCGGCGCAGGGCGGCGACGGGGCGGTGCTGCAGAACGCGCCGGAGCAGGACGACGAGCAGGAGGCGTTCGTCCGCTTCGTCACCGGCGACGTCGAGGACACCTGGCGGCGGGTCTTTTCGGAGTCCGGCCAGCAGTACGAGGAGACGACGACCGTCATCTACGAGCGCGGTGTGAGCACGAACGGCTGCGGCAATGCCCCCTCCTCCGTCGGGCCGTTCTACTGCCCGGCCGACAAGAAGGTCTACATCGACCTCACGTTCTTCCGCGACCTCTCGCAGCGCTACGGCGCGCCCGGCGACTTCGCCCGCGCATACGTGCTCGCCCACGAGATCGGTCACCACGTGCAGAACCTGCTCGGCGTCAGCGACCAGGTGCGGCGGGAGCAGCAGGAGGATCCGGAGAGCGCGAACGAGCTCTCCGTGCGGCTCGAGCTGCAGGCCGACTGCCTCGCCGGGATCTGGGGCAACTCGGCGCTGCGCGACGAGCTGCTCGAGGACGGCGACCTCGAGGAGGGGCTCGCCGCCGCGGCCGCCGTCGGCGACGACCGGCTGCAGGAGCAGGCCGGCCGCCGCGTCGACCGCGAGTCGTGGACGCACGGCTCCTCCGAGCAGCGGAAGAAGTGGTTCCGCAAGGGCTTCGACAGCGGCGACCCGCGTACCTGCGACACGTTCAAGGGCGACCTCTAGTCCGGGCGCGGGCGGGCGCCGTGGCGGCCCGCCCGCGCCTCCCTCAGTTAGTCGCCGCGCAGGAAGTAGCGCTTCCCGACATCTTTGGCGATCCGCGGGAAGTGCTTCGCGGTCTCCGTCATCGTCGTGCGGAAGTGGAGCCCGCCCCAGACCCGGACGTCCTCCACGTCCGCCGTCAGCTCGTCGAGTTTCCCGTAGGTGCGGCTGGCACCGGTCGTCGTGCTCAGGAGCGTCAGCTCGACGTGCTTCGTGCCGAAGTACCGGTGCAGCGACTCGGTCAGGGCGGCCGTGAAGCAGGCGTGCCCCGACGGGTACTCCGGGTGGTTTCCGACGACGAGCGGGGCCCACCCCGGCTCGGGCTCCGTCCTCGGGTTCCCGTCCGAGTCGGCACGGGCGATCGCGTGGTTCGGGCGCCAGAACAGGTAGTGGTACTTCGCCTCCCAGCAGGCGAGCATCGTGTCCGCTGCGGCGACGTTGAAGTAGCCGAAGAGACGCGCGGACTCGCGCACATCGAGGCCTCTCGCGACCGCGAGGCCGCGGAGGGCACGGTTGAACTGGACGAACGGGCTGTCCTGGAAGAAGCGGACGCCGGCGGTCTGCTCCGCCGTCCGCACGCTGCTCGCGACGCGACCGTACGCCTGCACTTCGGCGACGTCCGCCGCGTACCGCTTGCTCGTGAGCGCGTACGGGGCGTCGGGCCGGTAGTCCGCGGGCGAGGCGTGGGTGAACGGGCGCACGTGCGGGAGCTTCACGTCGACCGGCGTCGTCGGCGCGATCGGCTCGAACACGCCGGGACCGGGCGTCGGCTGCACGTACGGGACGGCGTCGTCGAACCCGTCGCCGGAGCGCGCCGCGAGCATGCCGGCGGCGGCGGCGGCGCCGGCGGCCGTGCCCGCCTCCCTCGCCGGCCCCTCGGGCACCTCCGCCAGGTACGAGTCGTACGCGGACTGCACACTCGCCGCCTGCGCCGGCACCCGCGCGACGAGGACGTCCCTCGCCGCCTGCGCGACCGCCGCCTCGACCGACGCGCCCGGCGCAGCGGTGACATCCGTCGCGAACGGTGCGAGCCCTTCCTCGACGGCAGCGACGGCGTCGTAGATCGCTCCCTGCACCATGCCGCCGAGGACGCTGCTGCTCGCGGGCGTACGGCCGGCGGCGATCGCCGAGGTCGCGACGGCATTCCAATGGACGACGGCGTTCTCCGGCGGGAGCGCCGCCGGCGCGACGGCGGTGCGCGCCGCCCCGGCGACGAGCGCCAGGACGATCGTGGCCGCGGCCGCGAAGAACGTGATTCTCGGGGTCATGCGAACTCCTCTCCGGCGAGAACCGCTTCGACGACGCGGACTGCATCGAGGTCGCCCCGCTCGGCAGCGAGCGCGGCGTCTCCGAGCGTGGGCGCGACGAAGACGAAGAAGCAGATCTCGTCCTCGGGAACATGGATGGACCGGTCGAAGCGGACGCGCGTCCCCGTGCGCGTCAGCTCCTCGGCGGCCGAGCGCGCCCGCACGTCCCACGCCGCGAGCGACGGAGCGTTGCCGCGGGAGAGGTACGTCTCGACGAGGTAGCTCGGCATGCGGCGACGGTACGAGCGCCCGTCGCGGCAGGAAACGTCAGAACGTCCGAACTTTGCCCGCGAGCTCCGTCCGCGAGCGGACGCCGAGCTTGGCGTAGATGTGCGTGAGGTGGCTCGCGACCGTGCGCTCGCCGAGGAAGAGCGTCGCGGCGACCTCGCGGTTCGTCATCCCGCCGGCGACGAGCCGCGCGACGCGCCGCTCGGCCGGCGTCAGCTCCTCGACCCTCGTGCGCCCTCCGATGTGGCCGAGCTCCTCGCGCGCGCGCTCCTCCCACGTCGCCGCGCCGAGCGAGGCGAAGACGGCACGTGCGGCCTCGATCGCGTCTCGCGCGGGACGCTTGCGGCGTGCGCGGCGGCCGACGATCCCGAGCGCGAGGAGCGCGCGGCCGCGGCCGAACGGATCGCCGGCGCGCTCGTGGCGGGCCGTTGCCTCCTCGAGCAGGGAGACCGCGTCGGCAACCGTGCCTTCGGCGGCCGCGAGCAGGCCGCGGCACCGCAGCACGTGTGCGAGCACCCACTCCCGCCCGACCCGCTCCGCCGCCGCCTCCCAGTTGTCGACGACGGACCTCGCCGCCTGCGGGCGTCCGAGCGCCAGCAGCGCGTCCACGTACTCGGAGCGCCACCAGCGGAGGTTCGGCTCGCCCCAGTCGGCTGCATCCGCCACCTCCTCCGCGCGCGCGAACCACGCGACCGCGCCGGCGGCGTCGCCGCTCCAGTGGTCGACCACGCCCTGCAGCGCGACGATGCCGCCGACGAGCGCTCCGGCCCGCTCCGCGAGCTCACGGCCACGCGCGGCGTACTCGCTCGCTCGCGCCAGGTCGCCGCGGTACAGCGCGACGAGGCCGAGCGGGAACATGTGCTGCGGCGGCGTGCGACCGTACTCGGCGCCGACGGCACGCACGTGCTCCGCGTGCCGCTCCGCGACGTCCCAACGACCCGCACGCCACTCGACGAGCGACAGGAACCAGAGCGGGAGTGCGGCTGCCCGCTCGTCGCGGTCACGCCAGTCCTCGTGCCGCGCTTGCAGCAGCGCCCGCGCACGCTCGGTCTCGACCGACCACGAGAGCACGTGGCCGAGCGTCGCCGCCGCCTGCTGAAGCTGCCGCTCGTCGCGCGACCGGATGGCGAGCTCGTACGCCCGCTCCGCGAGCGCCCGCCCCTCGGGGTCGCCCTGGTCGAAGCGCAGGAGCGCGAGCGTCAGGAGCGCGCTGCCGCGCAGGTCGTCGTCGCCGACCTCCTCTGCGAGCGCGACCGCGGCGTGCGCGTGCGGCTCGGCCCAGCGCCGGCCGCGACTGGAGCGCGCGAGGTACGCGAGACGCTCGTGGAGCAGCGCCTGCAGCCGCGTGTCCCCGGCCGCTTCGTCGAGCGCCTGTTCGAGCAGGGGAACCGCGCCCGGCAGATCGTCGATCTCGGCGAGGAGCGCCAGCGCCTCCGCGCGCTCCGGCCCGGCAACGGCGGTCGCGACGAGCTCCTGTGCGAGCCTCCGCCCGCGGGGACGGTCGCCGGCGCGGAGGTGGACGCGCGCGGCGACGGCGGTGCGCCGCCGACGGGCGGCGACGTCCTGCCGCGGGGTCGTCCGCAGCGCGTGCTCGGCGAGCTCGGCAGCGACGACGGGCGCGCCGCGGGCGAGCGCGGTCGCGGCCGCCTCGTCGAGCTCGGCCGCGGTCGCTGCGTCAGGCGCTTCGGTCGCGAGCGCACGCTGGCGCGCGCGGGCGACGGGATCGTCGGCGAGCTCGGCCGCGCGATCGTGCGCGGCGCGCCGTTCGGCCGGAGACGCCGCCTGGTAGAGCACGGACGCGAACAGCGGGTGCGTGAACCGCACCGTGCCGTCCCGCACCTCGACGACGTGAGCCGCGACCGCCGGGGCGAGCGCCGCGCCGGCGACCGAGTCGGCCGGGAGCCGCCCGTGGGCGCACGCGAGCAGGAGCGACGGCCGTGTGTCGGCCGGCAGCCGGTCGAGGCGAGCGGCCACGACCGCCTCGAGCGACGCCGGCACCGGCAGCGGCTGTGTCGGATCCGACTCGTCCGGCAGCGCGCGGGCGAGCTCGAGGGCGAAGAACGGGTTGCCGCCCGCCATCTCGTGCAGCCGCAGGAGCGCGGGGCGCGAGAGCACGCGGCCGAGGCGCTGCTGCAGGATCTGCTGCAGTGCGCCGGGTGTCATCCCGCCGACGTGGAGGCGGCGAAGCCCCTCTTCGGGGAGCGCCAGCAGGAGCGTGGGCTGTGCGGCGCCCTCGCCGAGCCGGGATGCGAGGAGCGGCCGCACGTGCGTGGGCGGCACGCGCCGCAACGCGAACGCGAGCGCGTCCGCGGAGGAGCCGTCGAGCCACTGCACGTCGTCGACCGCGAGCACGACCGGTGCGCGCGCGCCGAGCAGCTGCAGGACCGACCGGACGGCGACGGCGAGCGTGCGCGGGTCGAGCCCTTCACCGGGGTCGTCGGTCAGGAGCAGCGCGAGCTCGAGCGCCCGTCGCCGCGGCGCTGGCAGCTCTGCGAGAACCTCGTCCAGCACGCCTTCGAAGAGGTCGCCGAGCGCGGCGTGCCCGAGCCCGAGCTCGACCTGCGCCGGCCGCGCCGCGAGCACCCGCAGCCCACGCGCACGAGCCTCGGCGACTCCTGCCGACCAGAGCGTCGACTTGCCGACCCCGGCCTCGCCTTCGAGCACGAGCGCCCCAGGCGGGGCACCGTCAACGAACGCGCGCAGCGCGCTGAGCTCCTCGTCCCTTCCCACCACCTCGACGGCCATGTCCGGCCGCATCGTGGCACGCTGCAGGGGAGACGTCAGCCGCAGCAGGTGGCGCCGCCGCGGCGGGACACGTAGCCTCGGCGCATGCGCGGGCCGAGCGACGCCGACGTCATCCTGGACGTCGTCTGCGAGCGTGGGCTGCTGTCACTCGTGCTCGCGAACATCGGCGACCGTCCGGCTCACGCGGTCCGCGTGAAGCTCGACGGCCCGATGCGCGGGCTCGGCGGTGCGAAACGCATCGACCGGCTCGCGCTCTTCCGCAAGCTGGAGTTCCTCGCGCCGAGGAGGTCGATCGAGGTCTTCGTCGACCGCAGCGACTCGTACTACGGCCGCGAGGAGCCGACCCGGCTGACGGCGACGGTCGCGTGGCGGACGGACGACGGCGAGCGCCGCACGCGGACGATCCGCCACGACCTCGAGATCTACCGTGATCTCGTCACCATCGACAGGGAGGTGCCGCACCGTGCCGGCCAAGCGTGACAACCCCTACGGGAACTTCAACTTCGTCGTCGAGCTCGGCGGCGGCGACGAGGCCGGCTTCAGCCAGATCGAGCTCCCGGGGGGCGAGGTCGAGGTGATCGAGTACCGCGAAGGCTCCGACCGCGCCTCGTCGGCGCGGAAGCTGCCGGGCCGCACCAGCTACCCGAACGTCGTCCTCCGGCGCGGCGTCGCCGGGCGCACCGACCTCTTCGAGTGGTGGCGCGCGATCCGTGACGGCCAGCCGGACCGGCGGAACGTCGTGATCACGGTGCTCGACGAGCAGCGCCAGCCCGCCCAGCGGTGGGTGTTGCGGAACGCCTGGCCGGCGAAGATCGCGTACGGGCCCCTCGACGCACGGGGCAACGAGGTCGTGATCGAGACGCTGGAGCTCGCGCACGAGGGATTCGAGCTCGACTGACCTCGAGGCGCAGTTCGGAGGGCTAGAGCCCCAGGCGCTCGAGCGTCGCGTCGTCGCGGCGCCAGCGCGGGCGCACCTTGACGACGAGCTCGAGGAAGACCCGCCGGCCGAGCAGCGCCTCGATCTCGGGGCGCGCGCGGATGCCGATCTCGCGGATCATCGCGCCGCGCTTGCCGACGAGGATCTGCTTCTGGGACTCGGTCTCGACGAGGACGAAGGCGCGCAGGACCTTCCCCTCGAGCTCGTCGAGCTCGACGGAGATCGAGTGCGGCACCTCGTCGCGCGTGAGCTGGAGCGCCTTCTCCCGGATCAGCTCCGTGATCCGCTCCTCGTCGCGCTGATCCGTCACCGCCTCCCGCGAGAAGTGGGGCTGCCCCTCCGGCAGCAGCTGGACGAGGTCGGCGCGCAGCTCGTCGAGGCCGTCCTTCGTCTTCGCGCTGACCGGGTGCAGCGCGTGGAAGTCGCCGAGCGCGGCGCCGGCCTTCATGGCGGTCACGATGTGGCTCGGCTTCAGGTTGTCGACCTTGTTCACGGCGACGATCACCGGCTTGCCGAGCCCGTAGACGCGCCGCGCGATGAAGCGGTCGCCGCCGCCGACGCGGTCGCGCGCGGAGAGGACGAAGAGCACGACGTCGATGTCCTCGAAGGAGGTGTCGACCGTGCGCTGCATCCGCTCGGTGAGTTTGTCCATCGGCCGTTGGAACCCCGGCAGGTCGACGAGGACGAGCTGCCAGTCGTCGCCGTTCGCGACGCCGTAGATGCGGTTGCGGGTCGTGTTCGGGACACGCGACGTGATCGCGACCTTGTCTCCGACGAGCGCGTTCACGAGCGTCGACTTGCCGACGTTCGGCCGCCCTGCGACCGCGACGAAGCCGGCTCTCACAGGTCGTCGAACGTCTCGGGCAGCAGCTCGGCCGGGGCGAGCGTGACGACGCGGCCGCCGTTCCGGAAGATCACACGGTCGAACCTCATCTGCCAGAGCCACTGCCTGCAGCCGCCGCACGGCGAGGCGTTGACGGCGATCGCCTCGAAGTCGCCGGGGCCGTACCCCTGCGTGACGGCGGTCGAGATCGCGTTCTTCTCACCGCACACCGTCAGCGGGTACGCGGCGTTCTCGACGTTCACGCCCTCGACGACCGTGCCGTCGCGCAGCAGCACCGCCACGCCGACGTGGAAGTTAGAGTAGGGCGCGTACGCATGCTCGGCGATCGCGTCCGCGCGGCTGAGGAGCTCGTCGTCGGTCATGCGGTCAGCTGGAAGACGGCCAGCGTAACGAGCGCCCCGAGGACGGCCCCGTAGAAGACCTCCGCCGCGGTGTGGACACCCGACTCGACGCGCGTCTGCGCGACGAGCAGCGCCATGATCAGCGCGAGCGACGAGACGAGGAACCGACGCCCACTGTCGTCGAGGGCCAGCGTGATCGCCATCCAGCCGGCGAACGCGATCGCGGCGTGCCCCGACGGCAGGCCGCCCCGGAGCGGCGAGCCGCTGCCCGTGAGCGCCTTCGTCGCGATCACGACGATCACGGTGAGCACCAGGGCGATCAGCGTCAGTTCCGCGGGCGCGTCCGAGAGCCGGTCGAGCAGCCGCGAGCTCCGGTCGGCGACGCGGTCGGAGAAGATGAGATAGCCGACGGCGACGGCGACCGAACTCGCGATCAGCACGGCGCCCGCGGCGATGTCCTTCGCGAGCTTCGCCATCGGGTCGAACGACGTGGTCGCCACGTCGACCGCGCCCTCGACCGCGGTGTTCACCATCTCCGTGATCAGGACGAAGGCGATCGCGAGCAGGAGGACGATCAGCTCGAGCCGGTCGACGCCGGCGGCGAGCGCCGCGACCAGGACGGCGATCGCGACCGCGAAGTGGATCCGCATGTTCCGCTGCGTGCGGAGCACGTGGATGATCCCCTCGAACGCGAAGTTGAAGCTCTCGACGATCGAGGGCGCACGGCGCCGGCCGCTCACGTGTGCGCCGCCTCCCGCGCCTCCATCTCCTCGCCGTGATCGTGGCCGAGCAGGTGGAGGAGGCCGTGCACGAGCGGCCGCCGCCAGTCGTCCCCGACGACTTGCGGGCAGAGGACGACGTCTCCGAGCGCCCGCGGGACGCCCGCCGGCACCTCGTCGCGGGCGTCGAGCGGGAAGGAGAGGACGTCGGTCGCCTCGTCGAGCCCGAGGTGCTCCCGCTTCAGCGTACGCATCTCCTCCCGGCCGACGAACGCCAGCCCGAGCTCGCCGTCCGCGACACCCTCGGCCTCGAGCACCCGTCGCGCCAGCTCGGCCGCCTGGTCGGCCTCGACCGGCACGCCGCTCCGGTTGTCGACCTCGACCTCGACCATCCGCGTCAGTGCTTGCGCGCCGTGCCGGTCTCTTCGGCGTGGTGCTTGTACGCCTCCACGATCCGCTGCACGAGCTTGTGGCGCACGACATCCTGATGCGTGAACTCCACGAACGCGATCCCGTCGAGACGACCGAGGATCTCCCGCACCTGGATCAGCCCCGACGCCTGGTCGCGCGGCAGGTCGATCTGCGTGACGTCGCCGGTGACGACCACGCGCGAGCCGAAGCCGAGCCGCGTCAGGAACATCTGCATCTGCTCCGGACTGGTGTTCTGCGCCTCGTCGAGGATGATGAAGCTGTCGTTCAGCGTCCGGCCCCGCATGAACGCGAGCGGCGCGACCTCGATCGTGCCGCGCTCCATGAACCCGGCCAGCTTCTCGGCGTCCATCATGTCGTAGAGCGCGTCGAAGAGCGGGCGCAGGTACGGGTCGACCTTCGCCAGCATGTCGCCCGGCAGGAAGCCCAGCCGCTCCCCGGCCTCGACCGCAGGGCGGGTGAGGATGATGCGCCCGACCTGCTTCTCCGACAGCGCGGCCACGGCGAGCGCCATCGCGAGGTACGTCTTGCCCGTGCCGGCCGGGCCGATGCCGAAGGTGACGGTGGAGGTGCGAATCGCGTCGACGTAGCGCTTCTGGGTCAGCGTCTTCGGCGCGATCTTCTTGCCGCGGTGGCGCCAGACGACGTCGTCGAAGACCTCGCGGATGTCGTCCGTCTGCTCGAGCGCCGCGACGACGGCGCCGACCGTGTCCGGACCGATGTCGTGCCCGCTCTCGACGAGCTCGACGAGCTCGTCGACGACGGCCCGCGCGGCGACGACCCGCCGCTCGTCGCCCTCGATCGTGAGCTGGTTGCCGCGCAGGCGCAGCGTGCAGTCGAGCTTGTCGCGCAGCGAGTCGAGCACGCCGTCCCCGACGCCTGCGAGCTCGGCGGCGACGTCGTTCGGGACGGACAGGACTTCCTGCATCGCTCGCAGTCTAGGAGCAGAATGCGAGTGGAGTGCGCAGGCGGAAAGACCGGACGCCGCTCGCGGAGGCGATCGCCCTCGGCGGTCAGCTCGCGGCGGCGTACTCGTGGCTCGACGCCGACGAGCTCGAGCACGACGAGACGTTCGCCGCGCTCGTCGAGCTGCTCGCCGACACGGACGCACTCGACGACGACGCCTTCGAGGAGGTCACACTGCGCGGGGCGAAGTTCCTGCGCGCAGCCGGCCTGGCGGCGGTCGCCGCCGGACGTGCGCCGCCGGCCGGCCTCGTCGGGGGAGCCGCGGAGCGGTTCGCGCGGGCCGAGTGGGGTGAGCGCCAGCTGCTCCTCCGTGCGCTGGCGCGGCTGGAGGGCAACGTCGTTCCCGCCGTGCTGGCCGCCGCAGAGGCGGACTGGAGCGACACCCCGCTCGCCCGAGAGGTCGCCCGCTTCCTCGACCGCCGCGTCGCCGCCGGAGAGCACGTGACGGCGGCCGAGCTCGACGCGCTCGACCCGCGCCTGCAGCCGCTCGTACGGGAGCTCGTCGAGGCGACCGGCGAGGCGGCGCGGAACGTCCTCCGGCCGGCGCTCGAGGAGTGGCAGCGCTCCACGATCGACGTCGACTTCTTCCGTGAGCTCGGCCGCGTCGTCGAGCTCGATACGCGCCCTCCGGCGACGCTCGTCGGCTCCCGCGCCGTCGCCGTGGACGCGGTCGCCGGCGCCCTCTCGGCGGCCACGCCGCGCTCCGTCCTCCTGGTCGGCGAGCCGGGCGTCGGCAAGACCACGCTCATTCTCGAGGCGCTCGAGCGCCTCGGCGGCGAGTGGTTCGCCTTCCAGGCGGGCGCGGCGGACGTGAACGCGGGCCAGGCGTTCATCGGGATGCTCGAGGCGCGCGTGCAGGAGATCGTCGGCCGCCTCGCCCGGCGCCGGGTGGCCTGGATCTTCCCCCGCCTGGAGGAGGCACTCTGGTCCGGTCAGCACATGCAGAGCCCGCGCGGCGTCCTCGACACCCTGCTGCCGCACGTCGAGACCGGCGACGCCGTCGTCCTCGGCGAGATCGACCCGCTCGCCTACGAGCTCGTGGTGCAACAGCGACCGCGGGTCGCCCGCCTGTTCGAGGTGATCCGGCTCGCGCCGATGGACGACGCGGGCGCGATCGCCGTCGCGCGCGACTGGGCCGCCCAGAACGGGCTCGCGGTCGAGGACGCGACGCTCGCCGAGGCGCTCGACCTGGCGACGCACTACCTCCCGGCCACGGCCTCGCCCGGGAACCTCCTGCGCATGCTCGAGCTCGTGCGCGACCGCGTCGAGCGGGGGGTCGCGACCGAGGTGACCCCGGAGACGGTGATCGCGACGCTCAGCGACGCGACCGGCCTGCCGCTGCACGTGCTCGACCCGCGGACGCCGCTGGATCTCACACGGGTGCGCGCGCACTTCGAGTCGCGCGTCCTCGGCCAGCCGGACGCGGTCGAGTGCCTGGTCGACCGGATCGCGCTCGTCAAGGCGGGCCTCACAGACCCGACGCGGCCGCTCGGCGTCTTCCTCTTCGTCGGCCCGACGGGAACGGGGAAGACGGAGATCGCGAAGGCGTTCAGCGCCTTCGTGTTCGGCTCCGAGGACCGCCTCGTCCGGCTCGACATGAGCGAGTACCAGACACCCGAGAGCCTCGACCGCCTGCTCGGCGACGCCGCGAGCGAGCGGGCGGCGGCGCCGCTGATCGCGCAGGTGCGGAAGCAACCGTTCTCCGTGCTCCTCCTCGACGAGTTCGAGAAGGCCCACCCGCAGATCTGGGACCTCTTCCTGCAGGTCTTCGACGACGGGCGGCTGACCGACCGCAACGGGCGGACGGTCGACCTGCGCCACTGCGTGATCATCCTGACCTCGAACCTGGGCTCCGCGATCCCGTCCGGCCCCGGGATCGGCTTCGTCGGCACGTCCGGCCGGTTCGACGCCGCCGCGGTCGTCAAGTCGGTCGGCCGCTCGTTCCGGCCCGAGTTCCTGAACCGGCTCGACCGGGTCGTCGTCTTCCGCCCGCTCGGGCGCGACGTCATGCGCGGGCTGCTGGAGAAGGAGCTCGGCGAGGTGCTCCAGCGCCGCGGCTTCCGCATGCGGTCGTGGGCGGTCGAGTGGGACGAGGCGGCGATCGACTTCCTGATCGAGCGGGGGTTCAGCGCCGAGCTTGGCGCCCGCCCGCTCAAACGCGCCGTCGAGCAGCACCTGCTGACGCGCCTGGCGAGGACGATCGTGGAACGCAGATTTCCGGAGGGCGACCAGTTCCTGTTCATCACGGCGCGCGAGCGGGACGGCCTGGACGTCGTCTTCGTCGACCCGGACGCCGATGCCGCTCCGGCGGAGCCGGTCGCGGCCGGGCAGACGCTGACGGTGGCTACTGCGGCGCTCGACCCGGCGGGAACGCCGGCCGAGGCCGAGTTCCTGCGCGGGCAGTTGCGCGAGATCGCCGCGGAGGTCTGCGCGTGGGTCGAGCGGAAGGACGAGCTCCTGGCGCTAACGCGTGAGCCTGGCTTCTGGGACGACGAGGAGCGGCGGGCGGGGATCCTGAAGCAGATCGAGTATCTCGACCGGCTGGCGGCCGCGACGGCGACGGCCGAGCGGCTCGGCGTCCGGCTGGCGGGCGGCGGCTCGTCGCGCGACCTCGTCGGGCTGCTCGCGCGGCGCCTGCACGTCCTGCGCGCGGCCCTGCGCGGGCTCTCGTCGGGGGAGCCGAGCGACGCGCGCCTCGTGATCCGGCCCGGTCATGGTGAGGACGAGGAGCTGTGCGCCGACTTCGGCAGGGAGCTCGTCGCGATGTACGTCGGCTGGGCGGAGGGACGCGGCATGCGTATTCGCACGAGCGAGGGGGACGATCCGCCCGTCCTGATCGTCTCCGGGCTCGGCGCCTACACGCTGCTCCGCCCCGAGGCCGGTCTCCACGTCCTCGAGACGCCGTCGCGCGACCGATCGTTCAGCCGCGTGCCGGTCGTGGTGACGGTGGCCCCGCTCGACGAGGCGGCACGGGCCGACGGCGCCGGCGCCGGAGAGCCGGCGATCGTGCGCCGCTATCGCCGCGAACCGTCACCGCTCGTGCGCGACGCATCCGGCGCGCGCACGGGGCGCATCGACCGCGTCCTCGCCGGCGACTTCGACCTCGTCGCGGAGAGCGGAGCCGCCTAGCGGCTCAGGCGAGCTTCTCGCGGACGAGGTGGCTGACGGCCGAGCCGTCCGCCCGTCCCGCCACCTGCGGCATCACGTCGGCCATCACGCGGCCGATGTCGCGCATCGACGTCGCCCCGACCTCGGCGATCACGTCGTCGACGATCTCCTCCAGCTCGTCCTCGGAGAGCGGCTCGGGCATGAACTCCTCGAGCACGTCGAGCTCGCCCTCCTCCTTCGCCGCCTGCTCGTCGCGGCCGGCGTTCCGGAACGCCTCCGCGGCCTCGACCCGCTTCTTCCGCTCCCGCTGCAGCACCTGCAGCTCTTCGTCCTCCGTGAGGTCGCGCTGGAGCTCCTTCTCGGCCCCCTGCAGGCTCGACAGGATGAGCCGTAGCGCATCGCGGCGCTCGGTGTCCCCCTCGCGCAGGGCGTCCTCGAGCTCGTGCTTGATCTCCCCGATCAGGCTCACCCCGTCCTCCTCACTCCGGCATCCCCGTGATCTTCCCACCCAGGACGTGCCAGTGCAGGTGGAAGATCGTCTGGCCGCCGCCCGGGCCGACGTTGACGACGACGCGGTAGTCGGTCAGGCCTGCTCCCCGCGCCGTCTCGGCGACGAACTCGAGCATCCGCTTCGCCTCCTCCGGCGGAAACGCGCCGACGTCGCGGAAGGTGTCGACGTGCCGCTCCGGCAGCACGAGCAGGTGCGTCTCCGCCTGCGGGTTGATGTCACGGATCGCTGCGAAACCGTCCGCCCGCGCCACGTGGTCGCCCTCGCGCGCGAGCTTGCAGAAGAGGCAGTCAGGCTGCATCCGCGAGGATCCCCTCGTCGGTGACGTCGCGGCCGCGCACCTTGACGAGCTGCCCGACGGGCGCGTCGACGAGCCAGGGCGAGTAGTCGGCACCG
Organism: Gaiellaceae bacterium; assembly: GCA_035645095.1. GTDB lineage: Bacteria > Actinomycetota > Thermoleophilia > Gaiellales > Gaiellaceae > Gaiellasilicea. The sequence continues at coordinate 27,576 of DASQNG010000044.1, forward strand.
TAGCCGCGTCCGGGGCGGTCGACCAGCACAAGGTCCTCCTGCCCGACCTTCGTCGACCAGCGGGCCCGACAGCCGGCGTCGGAGAGCGCGCGCAGCCGGGCGCTCCGCTCCTTCTTCACCTCGGGCGCGACCGTGTCGGCCGCGGCGGTAGCCGTCCCCGGCCGCGGCGAGTAGGGGAAGACGTGCACCTTCGTCAGCCCGGCGGCCTGCACCGCCGCGAGCGTTCGCTCGAAGGCCGCGTCGTCCTCGGCGGGGAAGCCGACGATGACGTCGGCCGTCAGGTTGAAGTCGCGCAGGCCGTCGAGTTTCGCGAGATAGCGGCCGACGCTGTAGCGGCGACCCATCGCGCGCAGCACGGCGTCGTCGCCGGACTGGAGCGGCACGTGCAGGTGCGGGCCGACGGTGGGCGTCTCGCGGAGCGCCGAGACGAGGTCGTCGTCGACGTGGTTGATCTCGATCGACGAGAGCCGGAGGCGCTCCACGCCCGGCACGGCTCCCGCTTCTCGGACGAGACGCGCGACGGTGTAGCCTGCGGCGCGGTCGCGGAAGCAGCCCAGGTTGACGCCCGTGAGCACGATCTCGCGGTGGCCCTGCGCAGCGCGCCTCGCGACCTCCGCGAGCACGGCCGCCGCGCTCCGGCTCCGGGTCGCTCCCCGCACGAGCGGGATCACGCAGAAGTTGCACGAGAAGCTGCAGCCGTCCTGGATCTTGACGAACGCGCGCACGCGGTCGAGCCGCGCCTCGGCCTGTACGCAGGCGATCGCGCCGACGTCGCCGGCGACCGTCTCCACCGTCTGCTCCAGCCTGCCGCGGACGACCGTGACGTTCGGGGGGAGCCCGTCGAACGCCGTCTCGGAGAGTTGCGCGCCGCAGCCGGTGACGTAGACGCGCCCGTGGCTCCGGGCCGCGCGCGCGGCCGCCTGGCGCGACTTCGCCAGCGCCTCGTTCGTGACGCAGCAGGTGTTGACGACGGCGACGTCGCCGGCGTCGGTCACCTCGGCGTGGCCGTCGGCGAGCAGCCGTTCGCGCAGCGCCTGCGCGTCGGTGTGGGAGACCTTGCAGCCGAGGAACCGGACGGAGAAGCGCGCCACGGCGGCGAAGTCTAGGTCGCGCTACTCCCGCGCGTGCACGTCGGCGGCCCAGCCGTCCTGCTCCACGCGGCGGAGCGGGCGGTAGCCCGGCAGGTGCGGCCGCTCCGACACGAGGTAGCCGGAGGTGATCGCCCGCCCCACGTCGAGCCGCGGCACCAGCCGCTCGACGGCGTCCACGGCGATGTTGGCGAGCGCGAGGTCGGCCGTCGGGAGTGCGTCGACCGCGAGGTCGGCCACGTGCGCCGTGACGGCCACGCCGTTCACAGCCGCGTTGCGGAGGGTCGCCTCGACCGCCTGCGGGTCGACGTCGACCGCCACGACGGGCGAGAAGCCGAGTTTCACGGCCGCGATCGCGAGCACCCCGGAGCCGCAGCCGACGTCGACGACCGACCCCGCCCCCTCGGCCGCGAGCAGCTCGAGGCACAGCCGCGTCGTCGGATGCCCACCGGTGCCGAACGCGCGGCCGGGGTCGATCACGATCGCGACGGAACCCGGGTCGGGCTCCTCCCACGGCGGCCCGATCCAGAGGTCGCCGACGCGCTGCGGCCGGTGGAACCGCCGCCAGCGATCCTCCCACCCCGCCTCGACGTCGGCGGCCGTGCCTGTGCCGAACGCCTGCCAGATCCGCTCCTCGCCGCCGGCGTCCGTGTAGGCGGTGAGCTCGACGGAGTCGTCCGCCTCGCGCTCCTCGAAGCCCTGCGGGAAGAGCTCGAGCATGACGGCGCGCGCCGGCTCCGCACGCGCGACGGGGACGGTGATCGAGACGCGGCGGAGCGGCGCGCTCAGCGGAGGGCGCTCTTCAGCTTCTCGAAGAAGCCGCCGTCGCGGCGGTACGTGTCGTCGCCGGAGTGCTGCTCGAACTGCTCGAGCAGGCTGCGCTGCTCGGCGGTGAGTCGCCGCGGGACGACGACGTTGACGAACACCCGCTGGTCGCCGCGGCCGAAGCGCTGGAGCGCCGGCAGGCCCTTGCCGCGGAGGACTCGTACCTCCCCGGGCTGTGTCCCGGGCTCGAACTCGAGCTCGACGTCTCCCTCGAGCGTCGGGACGGTCACCGTCGCCCCGAGCGCCGCCTCCACGATCGTGAGGTCGACGGTCGAGAGGACGTCGTCGCCGTCGCGCTCGAACCGCGCGTCGGGCGCCACGTGCACCTCGACGTAGACGTCGCCTGCCGGGCCGCCGCCGGCTCCGGCGTGGCCCTCGCCGCGGATCCGGATCTGCTGCCCGTGGTGGATCCCCTGCGGGATGTCGACGTCGAGCGCCTTCGCGTGCAGCCGCCGCCCTGCGCCGTCGCACGCGCCGCAGCGCGTCTCCGGGACGCTGCCGCGGCCGCCGCAGCTCGGGCAGGCCTGTGTGCGCACGAACTCGCCGAAGACGCTGCGCGACACCTGCTGCAGCCTCCCGGTACCACCGCAGGTGGGACAGCCGACGACGATCGAGCCCGGCTCGGAGCCGTCGCCGCCGCAGTGGTCGCAGGTCGAGGCGACCTCGAGCTCGACGCGTCTCGTCGTGCCGGTGAACGCCTCCTGGAGCTCCACCGCCACCACCGCCTGCACGTCGGCGCCGCGGGCGGCGCCCCGCCCGGAGCGGCCGAAGAGGTCGTCGCCGAAGAACGCCGCGAAGATGTCGCCGAGGTTCCCGAGGTCGAAGTCGGTCGGCGTGTAGCCGCCGCGCTTCAGCCCGGCGTGGCCGTACTGGTCGTAGAGCCGCCGCGTCTCTGCGTTCGAGAGCACCTCGTACGCCTGCGCCACCTCCTTGAACCGCTCCGCGGCCTCCGGGTCGGGCGAGACGTCGGGGTGCAGCTCGCGGGCGAGGCGGCGGAACGCCTTCTTGATCTCCGAGTCACTGGCGCCGCGCGCGACGCCGAGCAGGTCGTAGAGGTCGCGCTCCGCGGTCGCCATCGGGCAAGCCTAGCTGCGGCGTCAGTCCGTCTCGTACGCCGCCTCGACGAGCCTGGAGAGCTCGAGGGCGGCCCCGCGAACGGTCCGCAGCGCCATCGGATAGTCCATTCGCAGCGGCCCGAGCAGGCCGACCATGCCGAGCGTGCGGGTCGAGAGCCCGTACGTCGCGCCGACCAGGGAGACCTCCTCCAGGCCCGGGTGGTCGAGCCCGACGCGGACGAAGCCACGGCGGCCATCGAAGGCCTCGCCGATCAGCTCCAGCAGCCGCGTCCGTTGCTCGAGCGCGGAGAGGAGCTGCCGGCACGCCTCCAGCTCCTCCGGCCGCACCCTGTCGAGGAGGGAGGCGGCTCCGCCGACGTAGAGCGCCTGCGCTGGGGGCGTCCCCAGCTCGAGGAACGCCGCGCGAAGCGCATCGAGGAACCATTGCTCGCGCGGCGACAGACCCTCGTCGGCGATCCGGCGGCGGAGCAGATGGGTGCCGAGCTGCACGCCTGCCAGGCGCTCGTTCAGGTACTCGTGCGCCCACGACGCGAGGCCGGGGTCCACCGGGTCGTCGAAGGTGAAGAGGCGCTTGGCGACACCGCCCGTGGACGTGATCGTCACCACCATCACCACCGTCGGTTGCAGCAGCAGCACTTCGACGTGCCGGACGGTCGCCGTCTCGAGCGGCGGAGCCGAGACGAGCGCCAGGAGCCGGGTCACCTGCGACAGCGTCTCCGTCGTCGACTGGAGCGCGTCCTCGACCTCGGCGCGCATCGGAGTCAGGTCGAGCGGGAACCGCTGGGGCCGCGGCTCCTGCCGCTCGAGCACCTCCGCGGCGTAGAGGCGGTAGCCGGCCTCCGTCGGGATGCGTCCGGCCGACGTGTGCGGGTGCGTCAGCAGCCCGAGCGCCTCGAGCTCGGCGAGCTCGTTCCGCACGGTCGACGGGGATAGCGGCAGCCCGGAGCGCTCGACGAGGGTCTTCGACCCCACCGGCTCACCGGTGGCAACGTAGTCCTCGACGACGCGGCGGAGGATCTCGCGCTTCCGGTCGCTGAGCTGCATTTGCAGGGATTCTACGCGAGAAGCTCGACGGTCACGCCGCCGCCGAGGAAGCGCCCGCGGTGCGTGAGCGCGAGCCGGCGGCCGTGCTCGAGGAGGTGCACGAGCCCGAGCCGCTCGAGCCGCTCGAGCGCAGCCGAGTCGAGGACGCCGTGGAGTCCCTCGACGACGACCGGCTCGTCGAGCCGCAGCCCGAGAAGGACGCGCTCCCGCGCGCGCACCGCGTCGTCCAGCGGCTCCGTCTCCCGCCGCGGCCGCTGGCCGCGACCGAGATCGCCGACGTACCGGGCGAGCGACGGCGCGTTCCGCCAGCGGGTCCCCGCGACGGTCGAGACCGCGCCGATCCCGAGGCCGAGGTACTCGCTCGCCGACCAGTAGCCGAGGTTGTGCTGGGCGCGCAGGTCGCGGCCCGCCTCGCGGCGGCAGAAGTTGGCCGTCTCGTACCAGCGGTACCCGGCCCGCGTGAGGACGTCCACGACCCGCTCGAAGTACGTCTCCATCGCGTCGGCCTGCAGCGCGAGAGCGGCGCCGTGAGCATGGGTGAAGCGCGTGCCTGGCTTCGCCTCGAGTTCGTAGGCCGAGACGTGCTCGGGCCCGAGCTCGAGGGCGGCGGACAGGTCGTCGTCGAGATCCGCCGGCGTCTGACCCGGGATGCCGTAGACGAGGTCGAGCGAGACGTTGTCGAACCCGGCCGAACGGAGGACGGCGAAGGCCCGCCGCACGTCCGCAGGCGTCGCGCGCCGCTCGAGCGTCGCGAGCAGTCGCGGCTGGAAGGTCTGAGCGCCGAGCGAGACGCGGTCGACGCCGTGCTCGCGCAGAAGCGCTGCGAGCTGCGGCGTCACCGTCTCCGGGTTCGCCTCGACGGTGACCTCCGCCGCCTGCGGCAGGCCTGCGAGGAGGCGGGTGAGCGCTGCCGCGTCGGTGAAGGTCGGGGTGCCGCCGCCGAGGAAGACGGACGTGAGGCTCGGCGCGAGCAGGTGCTGCTCGAGCCGGAGCTCCGCGAGCACCGCGTCGACGTAGGCGCCGTGGCGGCCGCCGCCCCCGCCCACGACGGTGACGAAGTCGCAGTAGCCGCAGCGGTGAGCGCAGAACGGCAGGTGGACGTACAGGTGCCGGACGGAGCCGCCCGATGTACGGACTGCAGCCCCCGCGTCGGGCTCGCAGGCTTCCGCTCCGCACACCGGCCCCGAAGCGGCGTTCGACCTCGGACCACGCGCTCCCATGGGGGAAGCGGCGTCCCCTTGCCGAACGCTACGCGCATCTTCCGCACGCGTGTGTGCGGGTTTCGTGCCGAGTTCGAACACCGGTGCGGCCCCAACGCCGACGACCGTGGTCATCTGCGGTCGTCCAGGTTGAGCACCGCGAGGAACGCCTCCTGGGGCACCTCGACGCCGCCCACCTGCTTCATTCGTTTCTTGCCCTTCTTCTGCTTCTCGAGCAGCTTGCGCTTGCGCGAGATGTCGCCGCCGTAGCACTTGGCGAGCACGTCCTTGCGCTTCGCCTTGACCGTCTCGCGCGCGATGATCCGGGCGCCGATCGCCGCCTGGATCGGGACGTCGAAGAACTGGCGCGGGATCTCCTCCTTCAGACGCTCGACGAGCAGCTTGCCGCGGTCGTAGGCCGAATCGCGGTGGATGATCAGCGAGAGGGCGTCGACCGGCTCGCCGGCCACGAGCACGTCCACGCGCACGAGGTTGCCTTCGCGGAAGCCGGCCAGGTCGTAGTCGAAGCTCGCGTAGCCGCGCGTCCGCGACTTCAGCTGGTCGTAGAAGTCGAGCACGATCTCGCCGAGCGGCAGCTCGTACGTGAGGTGTACGCGCTCCTCGGAGAGGTACTCCATCGTGTCGAAGCGGCCGCGCCGCTCCGTCGCGAGCTCCATCACGGCGCCGACGTACTCCTTCGGGACGATCACGGATGCCTTGATGTACGGCTCCTCGACGCCGTCGAGCTCGCGCGGGAACTCCGCCGGGTTGTGCACCTCGAGCAGCTCCGCGTCCGGCCGCTCGCGCACGCGATAGGCGACGTTCGGCGCAGTGACGAGCAGGTCGAGGTCGAACTCGCGCTCGAGCCGCTCGCGCACGATCTCCATGTGCAACAGCCCCAGGAAGCCGCAGCGGAAGCCGAAGCCGAGCGCCTGCGACGTCTCGGGCTCGTAGAAGAGGGCCGCGTCGTTCAGCTTCAGCTTCTCGAGCGCGTCGCGGAGCTCGGGGTATTCGTCCGAATCCGTCGGGAAGAGGCCGGCGAACACCATCGGCTTCACGTCCTTGTAGCCGGGGAGCGGCTCGTCGGCCGGGTGCCGGTTCGCGGTGAGCGTGTCGCCGACGCGAAGCCGAGAGACGTCCTTGAGGCCGGTGATCACGTAACCGACCTCGCCCGCGTCGAGCGTCTTCACGGGTCGCCGCTCCGGCGACAGGAACCCGAGCTCCTCCGCGTCGAAGCGGGTGCCCTGCTGCATCGCACGGAGCGAGGTGCCGGTCTCGAAGCTCCCGTCCACCACACGCACGAAGGCGACGACGCCGCGGTACTGGTCGTACGACGAGTCGAAGATGAGAGCACGGGGCGGCGAGTCGCGAACTCCGACGGGCGCCGGGATGCGCTCGACGATGGCGTCCAGGACCGCGTCCACCCCCTGCCCCGTCTTGGCGGAGATCCGGAGCACGTTCTGCGGGTCGTCGCCGATCAAGTCGGCGACCTCGGCAGCCGCGCCGTCGGCGTCTGCCTGCGGCAGGTCGATCTTGTTCACGAGCGGCACGATCTCGAGGTCGTTCTCGATCGCGAGGTACGCGTTCGCGAGCGTCTGCGCCTCGATCCCCTGTGCGGCATCGACCACGAGGAGCGCCCCCTCGCACGCCTGCAGCGAGCGCGACACCTCGTAGGTGAAGTCGACGTGGCCGGGGGTGTCGATCAGGTTTAGCTGGTGCCCCTTCCAGAGCACGCGCACCGCCTGCGCCTTGATCGTGATCCCACGCTCCCGCTCGAGGTCCATCGAGTCGAGCAGCTGCTCCTTCATGTCCCGGTCGGCGACGGTGTCGGTCAGCTGCAGGATCCGGTCGGCGAGCGTCGACTTCCCGTGGTCGATGTGGGCGATGATCGAGAAGTTGCGGATCCTGTCCTGGTTCACGGCGTCGGCGGCGATGGTACTGGCCCCGCAGCAGACCTCTGCTCAGCCGCGCCTCCGGCGCAGCGAGAGGATCACGTCGAGTTCTCGGACGCCGAGGACGCGGGCGACGATCAGGTAGGCGACGCCGCCCGCGGCGAGCGCCGCCGTCAACGACGCCGCCTGGGCAAGGAGGGCACGCCCGAGCGCGTCGTCGAGCACCCGCCACAGCGGGTACGCGACCGCCCCGAGCACGGCGGCGGCAGCGGTGACGCGCCCAAGCGCGGCGGCGGTCTCACCGAACTCGATCCGGCCCAGCCTGCGGCGGAGGAGGAAGAGCAGCGCCGCGACCGCCGCGATGTTGGCGAGCGAGATCGCGAGCGGGATTCCCCAGACGCCGACGCGGTAGAGGAGCGCGTAGAGCGCGGTATTGAGTACGAGGTTCCCGAGTGCGACGAGCGTGGGGATCCTCGGTTGCTGGAGCGAGAAGAAGCCGCGGTTCAGCATCAGCATCATCCCGTTGAAGGTGAGACCTGCGCTGAACGCCGCGAGTGCGCCGGCGACCACCGTCGTCTGGTCGGGCGTGAACTCACCGCGCTCGTAGAGCAGCCGCACGATCGGCTCGGCGAGAACGGCGCTCGCGACGCTCGCCGGCACCAGCAGGAACGCGATCTGGCGGAGGCCGACGCCGATCGTGCGTCGGACGCCGTCGTAGTCCTCGCGCGCTGCGAGCCGGGACAGCGCCGGGAACAGCACCGTCGCGACGGCGACCGAGAACATCCCCTGCGGGAGCATGTAGATGCGGAACGCGGCGTCGATCGCCGAGACTGCGAGCGTCGGGTCGATCAGCCGGCCCGCGAAGACGGCACCGATCACCTGGTTCAGGTTGATCAGCCCGAGGCCGAGCGTGACCGGTGCCATCAACGCGAACGTGCGCCGGATCATCGGGTCGCGCCAGTCGACCGCGAGCCGCAGCCGGTCGTCGCGGCCGCGTAGCCACGGCAGCGGCAGCAGGAGCTGCACGAGCGTCGCCATGACGATCGAGCCGGCGTAGACGTAGAGCGCGGTGCGGTCGCCGTCGGCACGCGGCACCCCGACGACCAGGCCGCCGATGATGGCCAGGTTCCAGAACACAGGCGTCAGGGCCGGCACCGAGAAGTGCTCGTAGCTGTTGAGGATGCCGGTCACGACTCCGAAGAGCCCGAGCAGTACGACGATCGGGAAGAGGATCTGCGCCAGGACGACCGCGAGGTCGAGCTGCTCGCCCGAGAAGCCGAAGACCCGCATCACGAGCGGCGCCCCGAGGATGAAGAGCGCGGTGATCGCCGTCAGGCCGAGCAGGAACAGCCACAGCAGGCTCGAGGCGACCCGCCACGCACGCGCCCGTTCGCCCTTCTCGAGCAGCTCGCTGAAGATGGGGACGAATGCGGCCGAGAGCGCCTGGTCGGCCACGAGCGAGCGGACGAGGTTCGGCACGAGGAAGGCGGCGGTGAACGCATTGATCCCTTCCCCCTCGACGCCGAAGTAGCGCTTGGCGACCACCTCGCGCAGGAGCCCGAGGACGCGCGAAAGCCCGGTCGCAGCCGAGAAGACCGCGGTCGACAGCGCCAGCCGCCGCCCGCTCGGCCTCTCCACCTTCACCGCGCGAGTATAGGAACGGGGTCGGGCGCCCTGAACCGGCGGGACGGTGTCTGCTACATTCCGCTCCGCCCGCCGAGCGCGGGCACTCTTTCGAGATGCCGAACATCAAGCAACAGATGAAACGCGTGCGGATCTCGCAGCGCCAGCGGGACGAGAACCTCCGCTACCGCTCGACGGTCAAGACGCTCACGAAGCGGCTCGAGACCGCGGTCGCCGACGGCGACGCGGAGAAGGTGTCGACGGAGCACCGCGAGCTCGTCCGCCTGATCGACAAGGCGGCCGCCCGCGGCGCGCTGCACAAGAACACCGCCGCCCGCAAGAAGGCGCGCGCCGCGCGGATCGCCGGCGTCTAGCGGGCTTCGCGCCCGAGGTCGACCACCGCACGCTGGAGCTCGAGGTCGGGCGTCAGCCTGCTCGCGCCCTTCAGCGCCAGATCGAGCGCCGCAAGCCGGACGACGGCGTCGCGCAGCTCGTCCTCCGCGTAGTTGCGGGCCTGCCCGAACAGCTTCTCGGCGTAGAACGGGTGCAGCTTCAGCCGCGAGGCGGCGTCGCGCGGACGGACCCCCTCCGCGGCGAGCTTCTGGCACTGTCGCACGCGCCCGACGTGGTTCGCGAGCGCCGCTGCCAGCCGCGGAGCGGTGTCGCGGCGCGGCCGCCCCTCCCGCTCGAAGATCGTCTCCGTCGCCTCGAGCGCACGGCCGATCTCGCGGCGACCCCACGCGTCCGTCAGCGCGAAGGTCGGTGTCTCCGCCACACCGGCCACGAGCGCCTCGACCTCGCGCTCGCCGATCGGTTCGCCCGCGGCCCAGGTCGAGAGCTTGCCGATCTCGCTCGTGAGCTGGTGCAGATCGTCTCCG
>DASQNG010000045.1:0-1875 GCA_035645095.1 Gaiellaceae bacterium
CGGCCCGTGGAACGCCGCCACGCTCGCGGCCGCGCTCGGGCGCGACAGCTGGCGGCAGTGGTTCCTGCCCTGGCAGGGGCAGCAAGGGCGGGAGTACGTGGTGGCGGTGAGAGCAACCGACGGCGCCGGCAACACACAGACGGCCGAGCGGACAGACGTCGCGCCCGACGGCGCCAGCGGGCACCACACCCTCCGCCTGCGGCTCTAACGGGCCGCCACTTGAGCGGAGGGTGTCGGGCTGCGGTGGGCCGGCTGCCACCTCCGCTCGCGCCTCGAGCAGCTCGAGAGAGCCGCGCCCGTCGGCCGGCACGCCAATCGAGTTTCGGGGAGCGCAAGCGTCGCCTCCACCTCCGCGAGCAACGTGCCGCCGCAACCTCTCGAACATGTCCAGGCCGAGGGGTGGTGCCGCAACCACTTCTCGATCCACTCGCTGTGCCCGACGCGCGCGCGGCCCGGACGGCTGCACGCGACACGGCCTCGTCCAGCGGGAACCGCAGCTCAGAGCACGAGCTCGCCGCGGACGGTGCCCGCGCGCTGATGCCGCGCCACCACGCTGACGCGTGTGCCCGCCGCTGCCTCGACGACCCACTCCAGCTTGATGCGGTTCTTCGTGCTGTGGTCGAGGCCCCACCAGGTCACGGAGCGGTGCTCGACGCGGCCGTCGAGCTGGCCGACCTCCTCACGCTCCTTGCCAGTCGCGAGGCGAGCACCTCCGGGCAGTTCGAGCGTGACCTCGATCGGCTGCACCGCGTTGCGGTCGAGCGCCTTCTGGGTGACGTTCGTGGGGAGCCAGCCGGCGTTCTCGAGCACGACCAGCAGGCGGTGCGCACCGTCGCCGACCGGCGCCGACTCGAACAAACGGATCTCGAGCCGCGGCGCGCTCAGCGCCAGGAAGACCGCGAAGTCGGCGTGCGGCGTCACCTCCTCCTCGAGCCGCGCGAGCGGCGGGTTGAACCAGAAGCGGACGAGGTCCCAGCCGCCGAGCTCGACCTGCCCGAGCTGCGGATGCTCGAACGGGTACCAGTCGACATAGCCCTCGCCCAGCTCGTCCGCCAGCCGCAGCAGCGCGAGCTCGTCCTCCGGCGAGTGGTCGCGCAGCCAGTCGATGAAGTGGTAGTCGCCGAGCCCGGCAGCGCGCTGCGGGCTCCAGAACTCCGTCACCCAGGCGATCGCGCCGAGGAAGTCGTAGACCCAGTCGACGTCGCCGCCGCGGATCACGAGCTTCGGGTCGTACTTGAAGTCGTGGAAGATCGAGATCGCCGGGTAGCCGGTGATGCGCGTCGCCTCCTCACCGATCAGCTTGAAGGCGCGCAGGTCGCTCGTCGGGAACTCCTCGTCCGCACGAGCAGAGTAAGGGCGCAGGTGCACGCCCGAGAACGTGTGGTAGCCGACGTAGCTCGTGACGTTCGGCCGGTCGACGATCGCCTGCACGAGCGCGCGCACCTCCGGCTCGGAGGTGGGGTACGGGCCGGCGCCGCGCTGCTCGCTCTCCGGCGCCCAATCGGCGGGCCAGTTCCGGTTCAGGTCGAGGCCTTCGAGCGCGGGCGCCATGGGGACCGTGACGCCGTCCCAGTTGCGGATCGTGCCCTCCGGGAAGACGCGGTAGAAGTCGCCCGCCACGTCGTCCGGGCGCCGCGCGACGAGCAGCCGCGGCTCCTCCGGGTGGGGCTTCCAGGAGCCGTTCGGGTCGCGCAGCCGCATGAAGAGGACGCGCCCGTCCCCGTCCAGGTCGTCGCGGTGGAGGCCGTCGCGCGGCAGGTCGAACGGGTAGGGCCGCACGCTCGAGCGGCGCCAGCGGCCGTCTCTCAGGCCGGCGTCAGCCCCGTCCGGGTTCACGCGCGGCACGACGTAGAACGTGCTCGTGTCGAGCGCGAG